>JBCCDF010000216.1:0-4829 GCA_039030935.1 Pseudomonadota bacterium
CCCGCGACACTATCATTTGGCGCGGTCGTCAGGACAGCAAACGTCTCAATCGAACTCCCATCGATGAGCGCTGTATCCCAGAGGCCCGCAAGGCAAAACCAGTCACCATCACGTCGACCAACTGCGAAAGGCGTTTTCGCTCGGCCTTCACCACTCCAGACATACCATCCGTGAACTGGGACCAGACAGCGCCAGTGACGAAAGGCTCCGCGATAGACCGCACGTTCCTCGGCTTCCCTCGCCGGTACGCTTATTCCTGAAAATTTGCGATCTCGAATAGGTTTCGTCCACCAGCTTGGAACAAGGCCCCAGAGACAAGGCGCAAGCTCCATAAAGCCAAATTGTCGTTCCCAGCATAGAACCGGATGCACGGCCATTGGCGCAGCGTTATAGTCAGCCTCGGGCGCATCAACTTTCTGTGGCGGTAGCAAGTCTGGAAACCGCGATTGATAGGTTTGCCAGTCGATTTCGCGTCGCCAAAACCGTCCAACCACTAGCGCTGCTCTGCTGCAAGTATGGCTCGTAAACCTTCCCGATACGTCGGATATTGCGGACGCCAGCCTGTTGCAGCCTTTAATTTGGCATTCGAAACGCGTTTGCACTCGGCATAAAAGCTGCGGGCCATGTCAGACAAATTTGCGTCCTCTATCGGGATCCCTTCAGGGACGGGAAGACCAAGACATTGATGAGCATAGGCTGTCACATCTTGCGGTGGGGCTGCTTCTTCATCGCAGAGATTGAAAACGCCGATTGCACCATGATTGATTAAAGCCAGAAGACCGCTGGCAATATCGTCACGATGCGCCCGACTAAAGACCTGACCAGGTTTGATAATGCGCTGAACGCCGCCGCGTCGCACTCGATCCATTGGGCTGCGGCCCGGCCCGTAAATGCCTGGCAGGCGAACGATGCGGGCATCTTGGCGCAGCGCCAGCCAGCCTTGTTCCGAATCGACACGACGTCGAGCCCGCTCAGACCTCGGTGCTACGGGGGTCCGCTCAAAGGCCCAACCGCCACCGAGATCTCCATAAACGCCGGTTGTCGATAGATATGTGATGCTCTTCGGTTCCGGCACATATGAGCCAATTTTAGAAAGCGCTGGGCATCCCATCTGATTGGGCGCTGCAGAGATAATAATGTGAGCGCCTACCAATGCGTCGGCCAAGCCCTGATCATCGTCGACGGACACAGCTGTGAGACCTGCTGCCTTGACCCGCTCAAGAGCGTCATCAGAGCGATAGGTTGCAACCACCTCACCACGCCATAAGGCGGCTAAGGCTTGCGCCACATAGCCAAGCCCAAACAAAAATAGCTTATCTGACGCTTCTGTCATTTGCGCTTCTCTGCCACCGATATTACCGCACTATCAAGTATCAATCTATAGAGTCTGCCTATGTCATTGTTCGCCATTGCCCTTCTGAGTTTCCCGCTGAGCCAGTCCGCCAGCTCGGACATTGCAGCAGCAGAGCAACAGCGCCTCAACGCTTGTATTGAACTGGTCGAGGACGATCCATTGGCAGCTTATGAGGATAGTCTAGCGTGGCTGGGAAATGGCAACAGACCGAGAGCGCGCTATTGTAATGCGATCGCCCTGCTCGGTCTTGAGCATTACGAGGAAGGCGCGGCCCGCCTAGAAGCCCTCGCCAATGCGCCGGATGCGATCGAGCTGGATAGTCGCGCGCTTTACATGGCACAGGCGGGCAATGCTTGGCTGACGGCGAGCTATCCCGATGCCGCTATTACGGCACTGTCCGAAGCGATCAAAATCGATCCCCGCAATGGCGATTACTATAAGGACCGCGCAAGAGGCTACCTGGCTCTCGACCGTTGGTATGAAGCAATCGAAGATCTAACGGCAGTCCTGAATTTACAGAAAAATGATCCTGAGGCGTTCGAGCTTCGGGCACGCGCCCATCTTGGCCTGAATGATTTGCGCAACGCCGAGATCGATATGCTAGCCGCGCTCTCTCAGGATCCGCGGAATATCGATATTCTGCTTCTCCGTGGCGAGGTCCGCGAAGCAATGAGGTTGAGCCGCGGAGAGTAGGGGAAAGGCTATCACCCGATGACGTTTCGTGCTTCGATCAAACAGTCTAATGAGGGTACTCTGTGCGAAAGCTTACTGACCTCTTCTTCGTTCCGATCGCTTGGGCGATCCTCGCTGTCCCTGCGTTGGCTGATCCAATGTTCCATAAACAGGGTATTGAGCTGCTCGGTGGGCCGGGAGACGGTCCTCGCCAGAAAGGCACCACAGCGAAAATCATTTTCGTGCATCCCACGCTTTCAGAAACAAACCGATGTGAAGCCGCAGGCACAAGAGAGTCGCGAGAGAGATCAGAGACGGTTCTCATTTATCGTAATGGAAAACCAAGTTTGGACCAGACTTCGAAAGGGCTTTGTCCTTCGAGCGATATCCCCATGTCATCAGGCAAAGTTGACTGCGAATCGGGTTCCATCGGCGCCTGTCTCAACAAGGACTAAGTCACCCTCCATAGCACGCGCCAAATCGCGGGAGAGCGCAAGACCGAGGCCGGTACCGTCTCTGCGCGTCGTTGCTGCGAAGGGCTTGAACAGGTTGTCTTTCGCTTTTTGAGGCAGGCCCGGACCGTTGTCAGAAATGGTCAAAGTTTTGTCTTCAAACGCTATCGATATTTCCCCTGCACTACTCATAGCTTCTGCGGCATTGCGCACAAGGTTTGCGCAAATTCGGTGTAAGTGATCAGGGTCTGCCATGACCTCGGCCGATGCGTCGATATGATTTTTAATGACGATATCACCATACGCGGCCAGCGCTTCTGCCAGAGCTTCACCAACAATATCGGCCAAAACAACGCTTTGCATCTGAGCCTTAGGTGCTGAGGACTGACCGTATTTAAGCGTGTCACTGGCAAGCCCGATCGCGCGCTCGATTGCGCGTTCTAGCCGGGGCAAGGCCTTTGCCACACGAGGGTCTTCAGACCGGGACAAACTATCGGAGGCAAGCTGGGCCGTTGCTAACGAGTTCCTCAAATCATGGTTGATTTTAGCAACAGCTTCACCGAGCTGTGCCAGACGTTCGCGTTGTCGAAAGCTATCGGAGACCGCTTCCTCCATATCAGACAATGCATTTTGTGCCCGACCAATCTCATCGCGCCTCGACGTTGGAGATAGGCGGCGCGTCCATCCACCCGGATCTTCTCGGAATTGTTCGACTGAACGGGTGACCCTGCGCATCGGTCGAACGACCGTTAAAAGGAGCATCAGGTAGATTAAAGCGCCCGTGAAGATGGAGATGATCAAGGACAACCAAATGATCGTGCGGCCATATTCAATGAGACGCTCTTTTAGCGGTTCCTCTGTAACAACGACTTCAATGATCGTTAACGGTTCCGAGCCGGGTGCACGGATGATCAGATACCGATCGCTTGGCGCAAGAAATGTCATCAATGTTGGCCAGATATCAGGGAGGCCAGGCCGTTCACTCAAGAGAATGATCTTCTCTTCGCAACAAATCGGTGCTTTCTGAACCAGAATATTCTCACGCATATCCTGACTGAGCTGAGCAACAGCCAACACATCCGCTCGTTCAAGCAAGTCCATGCTCAATTCTTCGCTAACCATTCGACTTGGGGCGGCTTCCAACGCTAAGGCAGCGAGACGACCTGCTTCAACTTTATCCCATAGCCAATCATGACGCTCTCGTGTTGCACTGGGCACAAATATAAAAGCTTCGATGACGAGGACGCTAACAAAGGCGATAAGGAACAACCTGAAGGACAGGCTGTTCCTCCACCGCAGCTTTGATGGCTCGGTTTGCGAAGCGGGTGTGCTTTTCACATTCGCCGCTTACTCTAGGGTATGCGTTGAAGCAAGCTTACCAGAGTTCTTGACGCCTTGCCGAAGACGGCTGGCGTAAAGTGAGCACTTGCGGCGCGTTTCACGACTTCTGCCCGCGTCGGATAGGGCGAGATGAAGTTGGTCAGCGATTGCACACCAAGCTTATTCGACATGCCATAACCAACAATCTGGATAATATCTCCGGCACCCTCGCCCACAACAGACGCCCCGAGCAGCTTGCCTTTTCGAATGATCAGCTTGGCTTCCCCAAGTGTTTTGCCTTCAGCGATAGCGCGGTCATTCTCATGGAAGGGGAAGCTTGAGGTGCTGACGCTATCGCCATATTCAGTACGCGCTTCGGCTTCGGTCATTCCGACTTGAGCCACTTCAGGGGAAACATAGGTCACAGCAGGGAGCGGTAGATCGCTCGCTTTGCTACCCTGTTTGAAAAAGGCCCGACGTGTGAAGACACTGGCGTGCCAGCCCGCGAGATGGGTGAATTGCCCCATCCCTGCCACGTCGCCCAAAGCCCAAACGCGTGGATTACTCACAGATCTTAACTTATCACTGACCTGAATACCGCGGGCATCGAACGTGACACCGGCCTGATCAAGATCAAGTCCGTCGAGCACGGCACGTCGTCCAACGGCGACGAGAAGATGTGAGCCGGTGATCGCTTGCATGCCATCCTCGCTTTCTGTTTCGACTGTGATCGATCCAGCAGCACTTGAGACTTGCACAGCTTTATGACCTTCCAGCACGCTAACGCCTTCCTCACGGATCGCATCGACAGCAATCTTGGCGTGATCAGCGTCAGCATTGGCCATCGCCCGGCCCATCTCAATGACAGTGACTTTTGAGCCCAAACGATAAAACGCCTGCGCCATTTCCATGCCGATAGGTCCACCGCCCAGAATGACGAGATGATCAGGTTGATCAGGAAGGCTGAAGACCGTTTCATTCGTAATGTATGGCGTCTCCGACAGGCCAGGAATTGGCGGGATGAAAGCCCG
>JBCCDF010000217.1:0-4777 GCA_039030935.1 Pseudomonadota bacterium
CCATGGGGCGTCGCCTGTATATTCCATCAGGATGTGGACATCATAATCGCCATAGCCTGGCCTTAAACGCTGGAAGTCTTTCC
Source organism: Pseudomonadota bacterium (assembly GCA_039030935.1). Lineage (GTDB taxonomy): Bacteria > Pseudomonadota > Alphaproteobacteria > Caulobacterales > Hyphomonadaceae > Henriciella. The sequence goes on from JBCCDF010000217.1 coordinate 84, forward strand.
TGAAAAACTCCCGGAAGAGCGTCTTGTAATAGCGTGTTTGCGTGGTCAGTCCGAAACAACGAACCTCAAGAGCGCCGTCTTCGGTGAACCGTCCGCGCACTTTGCCATTTTTGACCCAGCCGTCCAAAGGCTAGCCCCCGTCTGGAAGAGTGTAATAGGTCGGCGCGCCTGGCCCGACAGGTAAATCAAGTCCAAACGTCCACAACACAAAGAAACCTGACCAGAAGACCAGGAAGAACATTGTATAAGGCAGCATCATTGCGATCAGCCCACCAACGCCAAGTTTCTTGTCATAACGGAGCGCCCAAGCAAAAATCAGCCCGAAATAGCTCATCATCGGCGTGATGATATTGGTGGAGCTGTCGCCGATCCGATAGGCGGCCTGAATCACTTCTGGCGAGTATCCCACCAGCATGAGCATCGGTACGAAAATGGGGGCTGTCACCGCCCATTGAGCCGATGCGGAGCCAAGCGATAGGTTGATCAGCGCACACATCAGAATGAACATGATGAAGACAAAGGGTCCGGAGAGACCCGTTTCCTGAATAAACTCGGCCCCTGAAACCGCGAAGATTGCGCCGAGATTTGTCCAGCCGAAAAAGGCAACAAACTGCGCGGCGAAGAACACCAAAACAATATAGAGGCCGAGCGAACTAAGCGCGGCTGACATCGCATCAATCACGTCGCGGTCGCCCTTCATCGTCCCGGCGACGCGGCCATAGGTGTAGCCCGTCACCATAAAGAAGATCAGGATCCAGACAACAAAGCCCTTAAAGAAAGGCGACTTCATCGGGTCTTGCGTAACGGGATCTCGCAGGACGCCCCAACCGGGAATAAACTCACCACCGACGGTGGCAGAGGTCCATGGAATGGTCAGACCTGTGCGCGGCAGAAGCGTAAACGCCATGACGGCCAAGACGCCGAGAAGGGCAATCCCTGCCCATGCCAGACCACGCTTTTCGGTTTGGGAGACTTCATCCATCATGGACTTATCGAGGATGCTCTCATCCGCACGAGAGCTGTCATACTCGCCTAGCTGCGGCTCGACGATGAAGATGGTCACAAGTGATCCAATGATGGTGATCAGGAAGGTCGACGCGACCATGAAATACCAGTTGACGGTCGGGGCAACCTCATAGGCGGGGTCGATAAGCTGGGCGGCTTCCTGAGTGATGCCGGCCAAAAGCGGATCAATCGTTCCGATTAAGAGATTGGCGCTGTATCCACCTGAAACCCCTGCAAACGCGGCGGCCATCCCAGCCAGGGGATGACGATCAAGCGCATAGAAAATGGCCCCGGCCAGAGGGATGAGAACGACGTAACCGACCTCTGAGGCGGTATTTGAGACAATGCCTGCGAAGACAATGGCCACTGTTACAAGGTGTTTTGGCGCACCGAGAACCATGCTGCGGACTGCGGCTGAAAGCAGGCCTGACTTTTCAGCGACACCGACCCCGATCATAGCCACTAAGACAACACCGAGCGGTGCAAAGCCTGTGAAGTTGGTGACCAAATTTTCGAAGATCCGGCGCAGGCCGTCGCCATTGAGCAAGCTGATCGCGCGGATCATGCCGTCTTCAGCAACATTTGCAGCCCCGGCTGGACGTGGGTCCTCGACCGCCAAACCCATCCAGCCAAACAGGCCGGAGAGAAGAACAATGCCGAGCGCAAGATAGGCAAACAGCGTCACCGGATGCGGCAGGAGATTGCCAAGCCATTCCACCCCATCAAGGAAGCGCGTAAAAGCGTTGCGTTTCTGGGGCGGTTTTATCGAAGACGTTGTATCGGTCATGGGCGGGTCTGTTAAATTTGCTGAGATATATGACCTAACGCATTTGGCGATTAGGGGAATTGGCTGGGCGCAGAGACGGGAGTTCTTTGATCCCCGCGCTGAGCGTGGTCTCTCCTTTGACGAGGCGCTGAGCGCTTCGCGCACGCCTCGTAAAGCAGGTTCCGTATCGTCGCTTCGCTCCTCACATGAACCAAGCCGCGGGCGCTTTTTCTCTTGATCTGGATTTAGGGTAGCCGCTCGCAGTCTCGCGCGTAGGTTTTGGGCGAAGTGGGTGGATTTGAATTGTTAGGTTGAGCGCTGGCCTACGAACTATCCTCAATCGCGGGCGCGAGGTCGAAGCCTGTGCGCTTGCTGATAAAATTGATCAGATGCCCGCGCGCCATGAAGCGCGGGGTCCAGTAGCGGATGGCGCTGAGGTGTGCCTCTCCGCTCTCGTTGTGCATCGGGACCCAATGCTCGCGATAGATTTGAGACTGTTGATACAGCCATGCAGTGAGATCGGTCTCATCTGGGAGGAGATAGACGATCACCTGTCCGTTAGGTTGGATCTGGTAAAGGAAGGGCTGGGGATTTGCGCGCATCTCTGCTTGCAGCTTGAGGAGCTGCCACCACACCACGGGCCAGAGCCAGATCGGCATGTCTGGCCACGTATAGGGATTGAAGCTGATCTGCGGCATGGGCTGTAGTATACGCCAAGTGCTGGTGGGGGCGGATAGATTTTTTGGATTACCAATGACGTCGGGGGTTTGAGTGCGGGATAAAGGGCGGTTTCGCGTTGTTCGCCTCCCTCTCCCGCGTCCGGGAGAGGGTGCGAAGGGTCAGCGATCGCCTAGCGATTGCCCGAAGCACGGGTGAGGGCTCAGAAAAGGATTTTGAGCGCACCCTTGGAACAGCGCGCATATCAAATGTCAGCGCCCTCACCCCTTCCGGCTTTGCCTCCAGACCCTCTCCCGCGTCCGGGAGAGGGTGGGGCACATATGGCCCCTTTCTTTGGAAGCACGAGCGGGAGATGGGCTCCACGGTCAGCGCAAGCGCTGCCGTGGAGAGCGTGACGGGGAGAGGTGCGCTTTATTGCTCATATCAGAGGCTTAGTCAGGCGCGGTGGCTTTGATGGCGAGGGCATGGAGGCCGGAGTCAAACTCTGGTTTGAGGGCGTCCATGACGGCTCTTTGCATCGCGACGCGGGTTTGGCCTTTAAAAGAGGTGGCACTAATGTGAACGGTATAGTGGGTCTCACCTTCTGGTCGCGCACCCGCATGACCGGCGTGTAGATGGCTGTCATCCTTAATCTCCAAGCATGTTGGAGTGAGAGCCTCCGTAAGTAACGCGCGCATCCGCTCAGCTCTTGTCATTGTCCCACCTTGTCATTTTCTCTGGCCTCTTTTGGCGCAAGTGATTATGTTGCGCGGTCTGATGTCTGATTCTTATTCATACCGCCCGAAGTTCACTGACATAAGAGTGAAACCGCCCGCTGACGAGAAGTCGCGTGAAAAAGCGAAAAAGGTCCGCGTTTGCGACCATCCCGGATGCGATTTGGCTGGAGAATACCCTGCGCCGATGCAATTTGGGGACGGTAAGTATTGGTTCTGTAAAAAACACGCGGCAGAGTATAATCGCGGCTTCAACTTCTTCGACACGATGACGGATGAACAGTTGAAGCAGTTCAATGAGAATGCGCGCTACGGCTTTAAACAGACGTGGAAAATGGGAAGCGGGCCGATGGGTGGCGCGAAAGCTGGTAAGGCGCATGATCCGCGAACGTATCGCGGGTCTGAATTCTTCGGAAACAGCGAGGCTGATCGCGCTGAACGGCGTGCGGCACGTGGGGCGACTGGCGTGGCGGCACGCGCGCTGGCTGAACTTGATTTGGAGCCGACCGCCAAACCGCCTGAAGTGCGTGCACGCTATGCTGAGTATGTTCGTCGTTTCCACCCCGACAGCAACAGTGGTGACCGCTCCTCAGAGGATAAGCTGTCACGTGTCATCAGAGCCGGTAAGACGCTCAAAGCCGCTGGCTTGATGAAAGACTGAGCAAGGATGTCTTGCGAGCATGCCGGGTTTAGACAAGCATAATCTAATGACGGACGCACCTAAGCTGTCGTACGCGGATTATTTCGAGCATCCGGTCAAGCGCGGCTTTGTTCGCGCGGTGGAGCGGCTGTCCGGGCAACGCAAACTTCAAAAACTGTACGAAGAGTATCGGGCTAATCTGGCCGACGAGCCGTTTTTTGCGGCAGCTGTGCGACTTCTGGAGCTGGATGTTCAGTTCAATGCGGCGCGACTGGCGGGGATTCCAGCGACTGGGCCGCTGGTGATTGTGGCCAATCATCCTTTTGGTTTTCTGGATGGCTTACTGATCAGCTGGATCGTATCGCTGCGCCGAACCGATTTCAAAGTTCTCACCAATGCTGTTCTGGATGGCGCGCCGGAAGCGCGCGACTGGCTTCTACCGATTGATTTTGCACCGACGAAAGAGGCGCAGAAGGTGAATCTGGCGACGCGTGCAGAAGCGCTGCAACGCCTTGGTAATGGCGAGTGTATCGTTGTGTTTCCCGCTGGTGGTGTCTCAACGTCCCCAACGCCGTTTGCGAAAGCTGCTGTCGATGACACGTGGAAGCCGTTTACAGCGAAATTGATCACACGCAGCGGTGCGAAAGTGACGCCGATCTACTTTGAGGGTCAGAATTCGCGCCTCTTCCAATGGGCGAGCCATATGTCGATTGAGTTCCGGCTGGCGCTGATTTTTCGCGAAGTGAAGCGGCGGATTGGGACTGTGGTACCGGTGCATATTGGTGAAACGCTTGGCCCGGATGATTTAGAGAAAGCTGGCAAACGTCACGATTTGATGAATTTCTTACGCCGGGAAACCTATTCCATGGCGCCCGAGCGGATGCATGCCCAC
>JBCCDF010000218.1:0-4765 GCA_039030935.1 Pseudomonadota bacterium
CGCCGCGTGCAGTGTGCCGCCGCAGGACGCCCGGGAACGCGCTGCGATTGCTGGTGTCACTTCAAATCCGATTTTGCGCTCAAGCTTTTTTTCGACGCTGCTGGTTAGAACCGCATGCACATAGTCCGGGTTGTGTGCGCGTTCGATATTGGTCTGTGATACGTGTTCGGGCGTTTCAAATTGATAGCCGCTGTCTCGCAGCATTTCGGCGACCAATGAGTATTTGCGCATCGGGAAGCGGTGGTCATCGCCAATTGTTGTCGCATCATAGTCCGGGTGGTGAATGACAGGGATCATAAGCGGTATATGGGCCGAGGTGTCGCTTTTTGCAGGTCTTGACCGTCTATGTAAGATTACTGTGTGTGTCGGTTATGGTGACCTTTTGGCATCTTAATGAGTGAGGCTTGGATGAAACAGATAGTCTGCACGATTTTGTGCTCCCTAGCGGTTGGACTGCCCACCGCAGCCCAAGAAAGTGACGGTCAGCTTCAACTCTCGACAGAATTATCGCCTGAAACTCGAGCGCATATGTCGACAAGAATTGATGTACCTCAATATGAAGGTGCGATGGCACTCTATCTCAGGGGTGAGGGCGGTGATGGTATCATGCTTGATCTTGCCCGATCTGGTCATCGCGATGCAGCAAGAGTAATTGGTCGAGAGTGCTTGCGTGGGCGAATGTGCGCAACAACACGCCAGGAAAGCCATGATCTCCTCGTTGCATCGGCTCAAACGGACCCTGGTAGCGCGCAGGAATTGGCCGCGATTTATCGAGATGGTCTTTGGGGTGGAAAAGCTTTTCCTGTCGATGCTGCAAAATGGCTCGTCCATGCGCATAAGCTTGGGTCTACGAGCGCGGTCTATATGCTTGAAGGGCTTCCTATTGATGCCGTGCGTGAAGCGGGTGCTGAGTATTTGTTGCCCGAGCCGATCGCGCCCGAGCAGCAGACTGTATCGCCAGCACCGCAGCAAGAAGCTGCAGACATGACTGAAGGTGATAACGGTCTCTACACGATGAGTGAATCGGAGATGACCGCGCTTGCCGATCTTCTATTTGGCACGGGAGGTGGAAATGTGCCTTTAGGAGGTCCAACGGTTTTACCGTGGTCTGAGACTGAGAGTGGTTTTCCTGTTTTTGTCGACTCAGCACTCAACAATGTTGGTGATGCTGCAGCGTCTTGCTACCTCGTTGCATCGGAAGATCTTGAGCGCGTCTTAGCGCGCATTCAAGCCGGGACGAATACATCTTCAGAACGTGTCGAGATGGAAACAGATGCGATGATGATGGAATTCTATTTCGAGACTTTGGGCAATTCCGAGCTGAATGGTGGGGCAGGAAAAGTGATTATCTCAATCGCGCTAGATGACCATAAGGTCTCGAAGTCCAAGCATCCTTACGCCGGTCCAAGTAAGGATTTTTGCAAAGACAATTTCGTGAGCTTTATGACAGATGATGCCATTGCGCGGGCTGAAGCGGCGCAATGAAATGTTGGATAAAGACAAACCAATCCCGATTTTTTCGCTGTAATAGGGAGCTCTGGGGCAAGTTATCCGGCTGGATTGGTTTTGGCCTATTGTGCCAGCATGATAGAGGACAGACGAAAGCCGATAAAACGGCACTGGGTTCGGCGGCATAGCATTGAGGCTCGTCTACTGCTTGCAGAAGGCTGGCATGTTGCGGATGTCGCTGACTGGCTTGGCTTCTCAAAAAAGAGGCTGAATCAACGTATTCGGAGTGAAACTTTACGTGGAACGTTAACTCCAGAGGAGAGTAGAGCGCTCTCTGATGAACTTCGTGAGATAAAAGCTCGTGAGACTGCTGTAACAGCTGTGACAGGATCGATCGCGCTTAAGCGCGCTTGCGATGAGCTGGATGCAGCTCGGGCTAGAGAACTGACCGTCAAAATAAGACGCGCTTCGATTAATGAAGAGGATGCTGGCAGCACGACATCTCTCAAACAGATTCAGGAGATGAGCGATGACGAGCTTATTGCCTATGTGGAATCTTTGGTTCCAGAATTGGAAACGAAAAGCTGTTGAGACGTACTCGCGCGAGCAAATCGAGTTTCTGGCTCAGCACCCTTTTCTCCTCAGTGCGCACCCGGGACAAAGGCCATCGGCGGGCGCGGGAGATTGGCGAAACTGGCTTTTCTTAGGGGGCCGCGGTGCGGGAAAGACACGCGCAGGTGCGGAATGGGTGCGATATGCGGTGAACCGCTGCGGCGTTGGTCGTGTTGCTTTGGTGGCCCCGACCCTGCACGACGCACGAGAAGTTATGATTGAAGGCGTTTCTGGTCTTCGGAATTTGGGAGATACGCCCGAGCTTCAGCCTGTTTATCACAGCTCGAAACGTGTTCTGGAATGGCCAAATGGGGCAGTGGCGCATGTTTTCTCAGCTGAGGAGCCGGACCGACTGCGTGGCCCACAATTTGAACTCGCCTGGTGTGACGAGGTTGCAGCTTGGAAAGATGGTGAAGCGGTTTGGGATACGCTGCAAATGGGATTGCGCCTTGGGACGCGTCCCCAATGTGCCGCGACAACAACACCGAGGCCCGTCCCCCTGATCAAACGGCTGATTGGGGGTGAGGCTATCGTTACGAAAGCCCCGACGAGCGCGAATGCCCATCATCTAGCACCAAGTTTTATGGCGGATATGCAAAGGCATTATGGTGGGACGGCTCTCGCGCGCCAAGAATTGGATGGTGACCTGCTGGAAGATCCAGAAGAAGCCTTGTGGACCAGAAGCATGATCGAAGCCGGCCGGACTGTAAAAGCGCCGGAGCGGTTTGATGATATCATCGTCGCGATAGATCCTCCAGCCTCAAGTGGTGCGAACGCTGATGCTTGCGGGATTATTGCGGCAGGGTTGGTTAAAGCAGATGGTTTTGGGCAGCGCTGCTTCATTTTGAGTGATGGATCAGTTCAAGGACTCCGACCTCTGGATTGGGGCGCACGGGTTGCCGCGCTTGCGCGTCATGTCGGTGCGCGAGCGGTGATCGCCGAGGCCAATCAAGGCGGTGAAATGGTGCGCGCTGTGCTCGAAAGCGCGGGCTGCGATGTGCCTGTCGAACTGCGTCATGCAAAGGTCAGTAAATCGATGAGAGCGGCCCCGGTTGCGGCTTTATATGCTCGCGGCGATGTGGCCCATATTGGCGTGTTTCGCGACCTTGAGGACGAAATGTGTCGCTTTGGAGCGCAGGGGTTTGTTGGTTCACCGGACAGTGTTGATGCTTTGGTCTGGGCTGTTACGGCGTTGATGCTTGAGGGACGAGATGGGCCTCGTGTTCGTGGGATTTAGGGTAGAGACGTGGATTTGTTGGATAGACGATCGTCTATCACGCTCAAAAGCCCCGTACACGTTGGGATTTAAAAGAACTTATCCGACAGGGGTGAGTTTGGCGCATATTGCTATCATTGTGAAATGTGAGGTGTGGGGATGAGGTTTCCTTGGTCAAAGCCGGAGGCGAAGTCATCAGTGTCTATGGTAGCGCTATCGCAGCTGCCTGGTGCGGTTTGGGGGCGCGCGGATGCAGGCGCTCTGATGCGCGATGGGTTTGCTGGTAATGCTGTGGCTTACCGTTGCGTGCGAATGGTTGCGGAGGCGGCCGCGAGCATTCCTTTGCGGGCGAGTGATGACGTCGTTGGCGCGCTGTTGCGTGAACCTAATCCAGATGAGGCCGGTCGCGCCTTTATTGAGCGATTGTATGCGGATTTGCAGATTACTGGGAACGCATGGGCCGAGGCTGTGACGTTAGATGGGGACACCGAACCGCGCGGGGTCTTTGCGCTAAAGGCTGACCGTGTGCGGGTCATGCAGGATGCGCACGGGCATGTCAGTGGATACGCCGTGCGGGCTGGGCGAGGGGAGCGGGTGATCAGTCGTGATAGTGACGGCTGGTCGCCCGTTCTGCATTTGAAGCTCTATCATCCAAGTGATGCCCATTATGGGCTGTCACCTCTTGCAGCCGCACGGAAAGCTTTGGACCTCCATAATGGGGCTGCAGGTTGGGCAAAGGCGTTGATTGACAATGCAGCGCGCCCAAGCGGCGCTCTGATTTATGGCAAAGACGGCGCGCGGCTGACCGATGAACAGTTTGATCGTTTGAAAGGGAAGTTAGCAGACGGGCATGCAGGCGCAACCAATGCTGGGCGGCCGTTACTGTTGGAAGGCGGGCTGGAGTGGAAACCGATGAGCTTGTCGCCTGCTGAAATGGATTTTCAGGAGACGAGGGCGATGGCCGCACGAGAGATCGCTTTGGCCTTTGGTGTGCCGCCCATGCTGCTGGGTATTCCGGGCGACAACACTTATGCGACCTACAAAGAGGCGAACTCAGCCTTCTGGCGGATGGCTGTTTTGCCTCTCGTGATCAAGACCGCAGAGGCGCTTTCTGTTTGGCTTTCAGGCCGGTTTGACGATGTTGTCGTTGAACCCGTCCTAGATAGTGTTCCCGCCTTCGCAGATGAGCGCGCAGCGCTTTGGGCAAGGATCTCAGACGCGGAGTTTTTAAGCGACGTTGAGAAGCGGGACATGCTCAATTTGCCACCGCGCTGAGCCGCTTCGCGGCACGCGGTGGAAGGTGGTTCCGCGCGGCGGCTTTGCCTTGCGCATGAGCCAAGCTCAGGGCTGTCGCATCCAATTAGCCGTACGGCTTGTGGGACCAGGTCCCTGCGTTCGCGGGGGTGAATGGGGATAGAGATTTGATCGAGAAAAAAATGACGGCTGCGTTTGTATTGGCCTTGGCGGTGCAGACGGGTGGGGTCTTGC
>JBCCDF010000219.1:0-4765 GCA_039030935.1 Pseudomonadota bacterium
CGGTGTGCGGGTCCTGATCCTTCGTGGGTCGGGCAAAGTCTTTTCGGCGGGTGCTGATCTCGAATGGATGAAGGCGGCGCAGGATTGGACGCGTGAAGATAATGAAGAGGATGCTATGGCGCTGGCGTTGATGCTGCGTAAGCTTGCTAATCTTCCGCAAATGACGATGGCGCTTGTTCAGGGCGCAGCTATGGGCGGTGGTGCTGGACTGGTTGCGGCCTGCGATGTTGCGGTCGCAATGGCAGGGACGAAGTTTGCTTTTAGTGAGATTAAGCTTGGCCTGACACCCGCAACCATCTCCCCGTTTGTGATTGAAGCGATCGGACCGCGCTGGGCCAAAGCGCTATTCGTGACCGCGGAAACCTTTGACGCGGCCTATGCTGAAAAGATCGGGCTGGTGCAATATGTCGTCGAGGATGCCCAAGGCATGAGCGAGATGGAAGAGTATTTGGCGGGGCTGACCATGGCCGGCGCGCCAGGGGCGATCCGCGATGCCAAGGCGCTCGTGCGGGACTTTGCCGGGGCTGATGTCACCGACGGGTTGAGCCGTGAAACGGCGAAACGCATTGCGGCACGACGGACCTCAGATGAGGGCAAGGAGGGCTTGTCCGCATTTCTTGAGAAACGAAAGCCCGATTGGGCAAGCTGAAGTATCTGACTTTTAAACGCCGTAACGAAAAACACCGCCGAGAGGGCCCGGCGGTGTTTAACGGTATAGTGTCTTCTAAGGCGCGTCTCGCCCTAGAATTTCAGCCTTAAACGCGCCCCGAATGTTGTATATTCGAGCGTGTCACGACCGAGCGTATGTTCAACAAACACACCCCCGACGACGCGTCCCTCAGTTTGATAGTCGAGTCCCGCAGACACGACGGTCCACTGATTGCTGTCGGTCCCGCCGACAACTTCTGCACTCGTTGTTCCGACTTGTCCCGGCAGGCTGATCACCGCTGCGCTGTCTTCACCTTCAAAGTCATAGACCAGACGGGCGCCAACACGCGGCTGCCACGCGGCTGTGTCATCTGTAAAGTAGATGTTTCCGCCGATGGAGCCTTGAAGACTTTCGACAGTCTGGCTGCCGACTGTGACGGCTGAGATGTCCCCCGTCTCAGTGTATCCATCAATGTCAAAGTTGAAGTAATCGAGCGAGACGAGGCCTTCAAAGCGTTGATTGAAGGCTTTGGTTAAGCCAAAGCCGGCCATGATTTCGGTCGACTCTGTGTCCCCTGAAATCATTGCGCCCGTCAAACCAGCACGGGCTGTGGAGATATCGCTTTGGCCATAGCCGACATAGCCTGAGAGATCGAAAGCGTCGCTGGTTTTGACACCATAGCCCCCGACCATGAAGCCATCCGTAGAGGCAACGCTCGCACCGTCGCTGGCGTCATTGTCGCTTTCGCTATAGTTCAGGAACACACCAAGGCGCAGATCTTCTTTGATGTCACGATCAAGACCAGCTGTGATTGAAAGACCATTGATGTCGCGGTCATTAGTGTCGCCGAAGGTTTCCTGTTCACCTTCAAAATAGGTAACTTCTACGAAGCTGCCCCAGCCTTTCGCTGTTTTGCCAATTGAGCTCTGAGCCGCTGCATCAGCCTGCATTGCCAAGCCCATCATCGGCATAGCGCTTCCACCACCTACACTGGCCATATTCACGCTGGCCCCATCAGCACGCCCAGCGCGAATTGCGTCTATGCGGGTGCCGAGCTGTGCCACACGGGTTTCTGTCGGTGCCAGATTAGACTGCTGAACGGCGAGAGCCCCATCGGGAACCAAACTGGTCAGTGAGGTGGTCAGATCCTGGCCAGATAGAATATCAAGCGTGTTATACAGCGTTGTATTCTGGCTGAAGTCTGTGGCCCGAGCCTCATCCAACAGGCCGCCAACAGCGAATGTGTTGGTTGTGCCTGTTCCGGCAAATTCGGTCTCATAGTCAGCGGCGAGGACCTCAAAAGTGACATCGCTTGCGCCATAAGTGTAGGCGATTTGCAAGACACCCGGAGCTGCGCCTGAAAGCGTTCCGATCCGGTCGCCGGTAAATGTCAGCAGTGTGCCTGTCTCACCGAAGTTGACGCCAGACATACCCCCGCCGAGAGAGACATCACCGATCACATCGATCGCATCGCCCTGATACAGAATGTTGCTCGCCGATGTCAGCACGAGGTCACCATCAATGGTTAAGCCCGTGCCAGCCGTCAGAGTGCCAGCGTTGAACAGGGTGTCTGTAATGATCAGACCGTCCGATCCGGTGACGAGGCCGAAATTCAAAATGTCACGGCTGGCGAATATGCCGCCAACATCTAATGTTCCCTGACCAATTTGTGTGTCAACGAGGGCGAGGAAGAAGACCTCGTCGTCGATTGATAGAACAGCGTCCTCATGCGCCAAGGTCAAAACGTCAATCTCGACATCAACGTCGGCTGTGGTTGTTCCGGCTGAGCCGAGTGTCACATCAAAATAGTTGATGAAACCGGCCGAGTTGAAGCCATTATTGGGCACAAAATCGGTTGAGCCTTCGCCTTCGAGGAGGCCGAAGTCGACATCGCCGACGCTGAAGGTTGGAACGTCTCTCTCATCTTCGATTTCAGAGACAATATCGCTGCTATTCTGAGCCGTCGCAACGAGACCATTTGCGACGAAATCTGTTGGGCTTAGCTCGACAAGGCCATCAGCTCTGAAGTCGCTGCTAGCGATTTGGGTCGCGATGCCGTTGCCTAAATCGGGGGTGGCGACACCGTCGGCACCCGTATCGATTTGCGCTGGATCGACATCATTAATGTCGACGCCGTAAACCTCGCCTTCCTTTGGTCCTGTCGCGCTCAGGCCGTCTTCCGGGCCATCTGGGATACCATTCACGACGTTCCCACTCGCATCGATAATCCGGTAAGAAGGGTCGAGGTCCTGGACCCAGTGCGAGGCATCCGACCAGTTCCCATCGCCTGCAACCGATGAGACGTATTTCATCGGGTTCGCTTCCTCAATGAACTGATGATACTGAAACAAAGAGGTGTAATAGGAGACATCGCCATAGCCACTGCCTGGATTGGTGACGAAGTTGAAGCCGCCTGACAGAACGCCGCCGATCAGCAGTTCACCATTGATTTCGTCAAAGAAGAGGGGTGAACCGGAGTCACCGCCGGCTGTACCAGCTTCATTCGCCAAGGCATCGCCTTCGAAGAAATCATTGCTGGGGCCACCTAAGAAAAGTGTGTCGCCCAAGAATATCCCATTGCTGAAATCATCACATTGGAGGCCGCCAACGCCGAATAGGAGGGCATCCTCGTCGGATCGGCGTTCACATTCATTGCCTGTGCGCTCAGGATTGTCGAAGTCGATCCAGTACATGATTTGGTCGCCGTCTGGAGCGCCAAAAAAGCTCAACGAGCTGTTGTCGAGACCCCGTAGGAAGTCATTCTGTGACCCGACTAAGCCTAGGATGTTCTCGCCAGCTTGGCGCTTTCCATCCAGCCCAACATCCCCAGTCGAGCCGATGCCATGTCCGCCATACGCTGCAAGCGAGACGTGCTCACCAACAGAGACGGGGCTAAACAGCATGGAATAGGTGGGTAAGTCCGCTAGCGGATCGGCCAAGGCTATCAGCGCAACGTCGGCACCGGGGAAGTCAACTTGTCCAAAATCGGCATCGGGATGGGTGATCAGCTGTTGTGAGAAGGTCAGGCCATTGCGCGCATCAATCTCTGTGTCGCCCGTGTCGATCCAGTTGAAGAGCGCATCGAATGTATCGGGTCCGTATGTGACGATGATTGTATCGTCACCATTCGTGCGGTTGAGGCCATACGTGCTTGATGGCTGATCATTAAAACAGTGAGCGGCTGAGAGGACGGTGCGATGATTGACCAGAGAGCCTGTGCAGTTGAAGGATATACCGCCACTATTGTCCCAGAAATAAAGTTGGACAACGCCGTCCCATTGCTCATTAGCGCCACGATCCTCATCCTCAGACCCCTCGACACCGACATCGTCACGAACGGTCAGAGCATTTGCAGGGAGGCCCAGTGCAGAAACGAGGGCCGCAGCAGAAGCGCCCATCAGAAGATTGCTGAATTTCAGTTTGAGTTTCATGAGTTTATCCCCGAAGATGTTTTGATGTTAAAGCGAACCCTTTGGATACAAGAATTTGCTGCACAGGGAAGGCCTCGGCTCGATAAATGTGAGAGGCGGGAGCTTTCTTTACAGTGGCTTGCAGCAGGCCTTCTCTGTCTTGGGATATCTGCTTCAGGATGCGCATCGCCGCTGAGCAGCCCGCCAAATGAACAAGCAGACGTCGAGAATGGAGATGGCATGGTCGACAACAGCGAGACCAAAGATCAGACAGATATCGCTAACATCCGTGATCTGATTAAAGATGGGATCTACAATGACGACACTGTGCCGCGCCAACAGGTGCCTGGAACCGGTATTGTAGAGCGTGAGATTGAAACAGACGATTTTAAATCACGTGCCGATAAAGCACGTGAAGACAAAGATGAGGATTCGAGCGTAAGGTAGGTTTGGTACAAGTTGAGAGGGAATGAGCATGGCTGATATCGAACAGGATTGGGAAAGACGTCTTGTCTTTGCGGCGCTGGACGCGGCTGTACGCGTCGATTTCTCTTGGCATAAGACGGCCGATGGGATGGCCTACGCATTAAGATCTTATGACGTGAATGACGCGGTGATTGGCGATGGCTCTGATTATGACATTCTCAAAGCGCGCATCTCTCCTTTAGAGACTCTGGCGGAGCGCGAAGGTTTTGCGGACGGGCAC
>JBCCDF010000220.1:0-4700 GCA_039030935.1 Pseudomonadota bacterium
GCGGCTGCTTCGACATCTTCGGGCGAGACATGCCAGGAGTGGCTGCAGGCATTGCATTTGACGAGGCGTCCACCCGCCCCAATCGAATCCCGCTCTGCAAAATATTGAGCGTCACAGTTTGGGCAGGTGAGGATCATACTTTGTTTTTCGTAGAAAATTCACGGATAGTCGATACCTGTTTACCTTACTTCTAAGGATTTTGCATGTCTCGATTCAATGCCGATCTCAAGACTGAAGCCAGTGTGCGCCTCGATGGGGTCAGCTTATCTTATGAGCGCACGGGCGAAGTTCTGACCGAAATCGACCTGAAACTGACGGCGGGCTCCTTTACATTTTTGACCGGGCCATCGGGTGCGGGCAAATCTTCACTTTTGAAATTGCTCTATCTGGCGCACGCACCTGATCGCGGTGTGGTGAGCCTGTTCGGGCGCGCGACACATGATTTGAAGCGTAAGCAGCTATCAGCTGTGCGGCGTCGGATTGGCGTTGTGTTTCAGGAGTTTCGACTGTTGCCACATCTCAGTGCAGCGGAAAATGTTGCGCTTCCTTTGCGCGTGGCGGGGCGCAAACCCGCGACTTATCGCCAAGAGGTCAGCGACTTGCTGCGCTGGGTCGGTTTGGGGGAGCGTATGGATGCACCCGTTCCATCGCTATCGGGCGGAGAGCAGCAGCGTGTGGCGATTGCGCGCGCGCTGATCAATAAGCCTGATCTGGTTATTGCGGATGAACCGACGGGCAATGTTGATGAAGAGATGGGGCGGCGGATCCTGCGATTGCTGGCAGAGTTGAACAAAAGAGCCGGTACGACGGTGTTGATTGCGACCCATGATGTTGGATTAATCCGCGAGTTTGATGCCCCGGTTTTGCGCCTGACAGACGGTATGCTGGTCAATGATGTGGCGTATGAGGCGGCGGGATGAGCAAGGATACGCCGCTTCTTCCGATCAGTGATGCGCGTGAGGCGGCCTTGTTTTTCGTTGTCGGGGCGCTTTGTTTTCTGGCAGCTTTGGCAGCCTTGGTCTCTCGTGGAACCTACACCGCGGCGGAAGCATGGAGTGCGCAGGTTGAAGGTGAGATTACAGTCATTCTGCAGGATACAGACCGCCGCTCTGCCGAGACGCTTTCGGTCAGGATTGAAGGTTTGGCAGGCGTTGAAGAGGCGCGTGTTCTCAGCCGGGAGGAATTGAACACCCTTCTGGAGCCAAGCTTTGGCCCCGGCGGAATGCCTGAGGGTCTACCGCTCCCGCAATTGATTGCTGTGATGAGTGACGCTGATGCGGACGTGGAAAATGAGATTATGGCGCTGGCGGCCACGGCCGGGCTTGAGGCTGAGGTCAGCGCGCATTCCGGCTATGCCCGCGATGTGCGTCGGGCACTGTCCATTTTGCGGCTTGTCGCTTTGGGGGCTGTGGCGCTTCTGGCTGCGACGGCGGTGTCTGTGATTGCGTTTGCAACGCATGCGGCCCTGTTGGCGCGGCGCGATATTGTGGATGTGCTGCACCTGTCCGGTGCAGAGGACAAGTTTATAGCGAGCCTGTTTGAGCGGCGCTTCTGGGTCTTGGCGCTTAAAGCCGGGTCTGTTGGAGCTTTATTGGCCCTGATGACAACCGCGCTGATCGTCTTTTCCGGTGGCACGCGGGCAGACGCCGCTGCACAACTTCTTCCCCAACTCAGCCTCGATTTTGTCGATTTGGTGATCTTGACGCTGACCCCTGTGCTTGCGGGGCTGTCAGCGAGAGCGGCAGCCCATATAACGGTCATGCAGTCACTGAAGGGGACTTTATGATTGTCATCCGCTCCAGCCTCTATGTGCTCTGGCTTTACGGCTGGATGTTTATCATGGGCGTGTTGTGGTTGCCGTCGCTGCTCTTGCCGCGCTCTGTCACCATCCTTGGAATCCGAATTTATGCGCGATTGGTTCTGTTTGGCGCGCGCTGGATTTGTGGCATCAAAGTTGAGTTTCGGGGCTTGGAGCATATTCCAGCCGGGCCGATCCTCTTGGCTGGGAAGCATCAGGCGATGTTGGATGTTTTCGTTCCGTTTCTAATGGTCAAAGACCCACTGATCGTGATGAAGCGCGAATTGCTCTGGTACCCCGTATTGGGATGGTATGCGTTAAAATCGCGCCAACTTTGGATTGATCGATCGGGCGGCGCTAAGACGATGCGCCGGATGCTGAAAGTCGCTCACCAACAGGTCCGCGAAGGCGATGGGCGCCAAATGTTGATCTATCCAGAAGGCACGCGGACTGCTCCCGGCGCACCCCCGCAATATAAACCAGCGGGCGTGCGCGGCTTTTACAAAGCCCTGAACGTCCCATTAGTGCCTCTGGCGACAAATTCAGGTCTTTGTTGGCCAGCACGTGGCCTGATCCGGAAGCCGGGAACCATCATCTACGAAGCCCTCCCGCCGATTCAGCCGGGTCTTGAGTCGAAAGCGATGATGACCCGATTGCAGAAAGAGCTGGAAGCGGGCTCTGATAGACTTTTGGATGATGCCTGCGAGCAGACGGTTTCCAGCCAAGTGGTCACCGCATGAGCGCGCCTAGTGGACCAGTCCTTGTTGAGGCTTGCGAAGCGCTTTCTGATCGCGATGCTGCTCTGGCGCGAGCTTATCATGAAACGGGTCTACCTGTCTGGCGTGAGGCAGAGCCGCGTTATGAAAATCTCGCCCGAATTATTGCTTATCAACAGCTATCAACAAAGGCAGCTGGAACGATTTGGGGGCGTGTCCTTGAGCGGCATAGTCGCATTACACCCGACTGCATTCTGGATGATAGCGAGGAGGGGTTGCGATCCTGCGGTTTGTCGCGACCGAAGATTCGTCACCTGAAATCGATTGCAGACGCGGTGACGAGCGGTGCCCTCTGTTTTGAACGGCTCTGCAGCGCGCCCATAAATGACGCGCGCGATGAGTTGGTTGCCGTCAAAGGCATCGGGCCATGGACGGCTGAAATTTTCTTGATGAATGCGGTTGGGAAGTTGGACGCGTTTCCCGTTGGGGATGTGGGCCTAATGGAGGCTTATAAGCAATTGGCCGATTTAGAAGAAAGACACGAGATCAAGGCCTTTACCGTCTTGGCTGAAGACTGGCGGCCTTATCGCGGTGTGGCGGCACATCTGCTTTGGGGCTGGATCAATATGATGCGGGATAAGAATTACCCATAAGTCACCGTTGGGTGCCATAAGGTTCCCCAGATCGTTATCAGAACTGAACCTCGCGTGCTGCGACAGGTCGACCTCGACAAGCTCAGAAACTGTCATAAGCTCGTCACAGCGAATCAATATCTAGAAATTGTGAGAGAAGGAGAGTCGCTTTCAAGCATATCTTTGGACAGATAAAGATGTTTCGTCTGACAGTGATAATCTGTCATGGCTGAAGTGATTTCCACACCCCCAAATGGGCGACCAGCCCTCGTTTTGAATGCTGATTTTCGGCCGCTCTCTTATTATCCACTCTCTTTGTGGCCATGGCAGGATGTTGTGAAAGCCGTGTTCCTCGACCGCGTCGATGTGATCGCCGAATATGATCACTACGTCCGCAGTCCAAGTTTCGAGATGCGGCTACCATCCGTCATCGCCTTGCGAGAATTTGTACGACAGGACCGTAATCCCGCCTTCACCCGGTTCAATGTGTTCCTGCGTGATGGTTTTGAGTGCGTTTATTGCGGTTCAAAAGACGATCTGACATTTGATCACGTCATTCCGCGGTCTAAGGGCGGGAAGACGAGTTGGGAGAATATCGTTGCAGCCTGTAGCCCCTGTAATCTGAAGAAGGGCGGGCGGCTCCCACAAGAATGCAACATGCATCCTCGTAAGAAGCCTGTCCGACCCAACAATTATCAGCTTCAGGAGATAGGCCGTAAGTTTCCACCAAACCATCTACATGAAACATGGATGGATTATCTCTATTGGGATGTTGAGTTGGAGGCCTAATTCGGGCGGCCTGATTTATGATCGGCCGAAAACGCGCTCAAAGATCACATCGACACTTTTGAAATGATAGCTATCGTCAAATAGGCTCTCCAATGTCTCATTTGACAGTTTTGCGGTCACATCCGGATCTGTTTTGAGATGCGCTAAAAACGCACCTTCACCAGCCCAGGTTTTCATCGCGTTTCTCTGCACCATTCGGTAGCTGTCTTCGCGAGAGTTCCCGGCCTCAACGAGCGCCAATAGAACGCGCTGAGAGTTGTGAAGGCCGCCCATTTTATCCATGACGGCCTGCATATTGTTTGGATAGACGAGCAGGTTTTCGATCACGCCGGCCAATCTGTGCAGCGCAAAATCGAGGTGGATCGTCGTGTCCGGACCAATGCCACGTTCCACAGATGAGTGCGAAATATCGCGCTCATGCCAAAGTGCGACGTTTTCCATAGCAGGGACAACAGCCATTCTGACGAGCCTGGCGAGGCCCGTCAGGTTCTCGGTGAGCACGGGATTACGCTTATGCGGCATCGCGCTCGAACCCTTCTGACCTTTTGAGAAAAACTCCTCGGCCTCGTATAGTTCGGTGCGTTGAAGGTGGCGGATTTCGGTGGCCAGACGTTCAATGCTGGAGGCGATAACGCCCAGTGTCGCAAAATACATGGCGTGGCGATCGCGGGGAATAACTTGGGTTGAGACCGGTTCGGAGCTCAAGCCGAGTTTGTTGGCGACATATTCTTCGACACGTGGATCAATATTCGCAAAGGTTCCGAC
>JBCCDF010000221.1:0-4678 GCA_039030935.1 Pseudomonadota bacterium
CCGGATCAGAGCGAGCGCGAGGCCGAGGGTTAGGGCGGTCCCGATCATGCTGGAGCCCCCGGATGAGATGAAAGGTAGAGTCATGCCTTTGGGCGGGATCAGGCTGACATTCACAGCGATGTTGATCGCCGCTTGAAGACCGAACAGAGCAAATAGACCTGACGCCGCTGCGCGGGGATAGGGATCATGGATACGGGCCGCAGCCCGTAAGCCTCGCCATACAATGAAGCCGAAGACCAGAAGGATCAGAATGGCAGCGATATAGCCAAACTCCTCGCTCATCACGGCATAGACAAAATCATTATGCGCATCCGGTAGGGAGGTTTTGATCGTTCCTTCGCCCGGTCCAACACCCAGAAGTCCACCGCGTGAAATCGCTTCTGTCGCCCGGTCTATTTGATAAGTCTCATAATCCTCTGGGTTGAAGAAGCTGTTCACCCTCAAACGGACATGGGGAAGCGTTATGTAGAGCAGACCCGACAGCGCCGCGCCGCCACCTGTGAAAAGCGCCGCCCATCGCAGGGGCAAGCCTGAGACAAAGAAAGTGACGGCGAAGGCGGCTGTCAGCAAGGCTGCTTGGCCGACATCAGGCTGTAGTAAAAGAAAGGCGAGCGTCGTGCAGAAGAAAACGAAGGTGATCCCGGCCCAAGGTCCTTCGGGATAGAGCTGGCGTTGGGCAAGAAGCCATGCGGTGAGGACAATAAGGGCGGGTTTTGCAAACTCTGAGGGTTGTAGCGACATCCCTGCAAATCGGATCCAGCGTTGTGCGCCTTTCGCTTCGTGGCCGAAGACAAGGATATACGCCATCAGAAGAAGGCTGCCTGCGAAAACCAAAGCCGCTAAACGGCGGGCCCAGACTCTATTTAAAGTGCTGATACAGATGAGCGTGATCGCAGCAGCACTCGCAAATAGGACGTGGCGTTTGACGAGGAAAAAGCTGTCACTGTATCCCATGCGCTCAGCAGCAGGTGGACCAGCGGCCAATGACAGCATCATGCCGACCCCAAGCAGAACAAAGGCCGCAATCATGATCGACCAGTCCGTCTCTTGGCGCCAGACAGAGGCGCGGCCAAACGGCGTTTTCGAGGTGAGTGCAACATCAACCATGTCGGCTATCCTGTCGCGACCTGTGCCGGTGTGGCGGCCTCTTCGAGTCGTTTAACCGTCTCGCGGAAGGCATCGCCGCGGGCCTCGAAGTCTTTGAATTGATCAAAGCTCGCGCATGCAGGTGACAACAACACCACAGGCGCCTGCGTCTTGCTTTTACTCGCCGCTTTATAGGCCGCATTTGTTGCCGCATCGAGCGTCTTACAGTGTTTGACTTTCGCTTTGCCCTCAAGGGCTTTTGCAAAGGCATCACTGCTTTCACCGATGAGGTAGGCCGTTTCGATCCTGTTGAAGAAAGGCTCGAGTGGCGTGATGCCATCTGCTTTGGCGACGCCCCCCACGATCCAGTGGACTTTCGGGTAGGTTTTGAGCGCCTGTTCGGCGGCTTGCGCATTGGTGGCTTTTGAGTCGTTGATGAAACGCACCCCGTCGATATCTGCGACCCGTTCCATACGATGGGGCAGACCTGGGAAACTGCGAATGCCCGCCATTATTCGTGGCGCGGAAAGCCCTAGGGCAGAGCACGCGGCATAAGCTGCAGCGGCATTTTGATAATTATGCTGGCCGGGCAAGGCGTCTGCCAAAACCAGATCACCAACGCGTACGGCATGGCCACTGACACTGTCGTGCAGATACCCGCCAACCGCGCTGACCCCGCGCGCAAGCCCAAATTCAGCTGAGATCGGCACAACGCGGGCCTGTCCCGGGCGCTTACGACCCATCGCAAGGTGCTGCGTGATGGGATCATCAATCCCGATAACCGCCACGTCACGTGCATCCTGATTGGCAAAGATGCGCGTCTTTGCAGCGACATAACCGTCCATGCCGCCGTGCCGGTCGAGATGGTCTGGTGAGATATTTAAAAACAGGGCGACGTCGCATTTCAGGCTGGAGGTAAGGTCGAGCTGATAGGAAGACAGTTCCAAGACATAGACAGCATTGGCGTGCAGCGGTGGCATATCGAGGACGCCTGTGCCGATGTTTCCTCCAACCCGCGCATCGATGCCAGCCTCTTTTAAGATGTGGCCGATCAGCGCTGTGGTCGTTGATTTGCCATTGGTGCCCGTGATGCCGATGATTTTGGGGCGTCCCTTTTCCGGCAGCGCCTGAACCGCGCGGGCGAACAGTTCCGTGTCGCCAATAACGGGAACGTCCATTGTTTGTGCCAGACGGACCAGACGATGAGGCTGAGGATGCGTGTAGGGGATGCCAGGTGACAGGACGAGGGCGGCAAACTTCTGCCAATCGCGCTTGTTGAGATCTGCGACATTGATCCCTTCGGCCTCTGCCGTCGCGCGGGCCGCCTCCCCATCATCCCATGCAAAAACGCGCGCGCCCCCGGCCTTGAGCGCACGAGCGGCGGCAAGGCCTGTGCGTCCAAGTCCGTAAATGGCGACGTCGCGCCCGGCATATTCGGTGATGGGGATCATCGGGGGTGCGTCGTTACCTTATCTTGAGGGTTGCGAGGCCCGCGAGGGCGAAGAGGACGGAGAGAATCCAGAAGCGGGCCACGACCCGAGTTTCGGGCCAATTTTTCTTCTGAAAATGATGGTGGAGCGGGGCCATCAGAAAGATACGCTGGCCCGTGCCTGTGAGCTTTCGGGTAAGCTTAAAGTATCCAATCTGTAGAATAACGGATGCGGCTTCCAGAACAAACAGACCTCCAATCACGACAAGCGCGAACTCATGCTTCACAGCGACCGCGACAACGCCGATCATACCCCCCAAACCAAGCGATCCTGTATCGCCCATGAAGACTTTCGCCGGATAGGCATTGTACCAGAGGAAGCCCATACCAGCCCCAATCATGGCCCCAAGCAGGACGGCGAGTTCTCCCGCGCCCGGCGCAAACTGGATGCCGAGATAGCCAGCAAAGATGAAGTTCCCTGTCAGATAAGCGATCAGCGCATAGGCGCTTGCTGCAAACATCATCGGCACAATGGCGAGACCATCAAGGCCGTCTGTAAAGTTGACCGCATTGGCCGACCCGACAATGACCAAGGCTGCAAAGGCTACAAAGCCCGCACCGAGCGGGAGGAAATAGTCATTGACGAACGGAATCGCCACGCCGCCTGAGAACGCAGCTTCATTACGCTCAACACTGGTTTCGGGGGCAACACTGGCGATCCATTCAGCAAGCGGGGTGAGTGCGCCCCAATCTGCATGACCCATAGGCGTGTGCGCGCCGTGAAGGCCCATAATAAAAGCGCCCGCTATGGCAGCAATGATAAACTCTGTGAGCAGACGGACCCGCGCTGAAACGCCATCAGTGCTTTGTTTAGTGACTTTTGCGTAGTCATCAAGAAAGCCAAGGAAGGCGTAAGAGACCGCTACGAATAAGACGACCCAGATATAGGGATTACTCAAATCAGCGAAGAGGAGCGTTCCGAGCAGCAAGCCGACCCAAATCAGAAACCCGCCCATGGTCGGGGTGCCCTGCTTGGACATTTGAGCCTCAAGCGACAGATCACGGATCGGCTGGCCCTTACCCTGTTTCGCGCGCAAATAGTCGATCAACCATCCGCCCGTGATCACGGTGAATAGAAAAGCAGACACGAGAGCAAGCCCTGTCCGGAAGGTCAGAAAGTTTAAGAGGCGAAACACGCCATCATCAGCGGCGAGCCATTCATACAGCATCACAACCCCTCGCAGCGCTCATACCGCCGCTCTCCATCACCTGCCCGTCCGCCGAAGCGCTCCATTGGCGCAGCCGGTCTGCGAGCCTGTTTATACCGGACGCATTCGACCCTTTTAACAAGAGCAGATCGCCGTCTTTCAGTGCCTTTTTGAGGGGATTTTCGATGTCTTTTGCATTGACAGCCCAGATGGACTCCGTTCGTTCTTTTATCGTCTCATGAAGGGGGCCCATGGCTTCGCCGACAAGCGCCACAAGGGCGGGGTTTGTCGCAAGAATTGGACCAGCAAGACTGATGTGTTCTCGATCGCTGGTCTGGCCGACTTCTAGCATCTCACCCAGAACGACGATTTTACGAGCGCCCTGTCTTTGTTTCAGGCTCATCAGTCCTGCGCGCATACTCTCCGGATTGGCATTGTAGGCATCGTCGATCAGAGTGGCTGCGCCGCCGCCCGGAAGTTGCAGCGTTTCTATCGTGCCTCGCCCTGCCGGAGGGGTGTAGCCGGACAAAGCCTCTGCGGCATCAAACACGTCGAGGCTGTCGTCTTGGCAGGCCAGCAGTAGAGCTGCGGCGGCGTTTAGCGCCCAGTGATCCCCGATTGCGTTAAGTTCAATGTTCACTTCAGCACCGTGGACTTTGAGATATACGCTCAGTGTCGAATGATGATCGGTGTAGATTTGGCGGACATGAGCGTCAGCGTCGCGGCTCATGCCGAAGGTTTGTATTCGGCAATCAGGCTGGTGGTGTTTTGCCTGCCCAGAGAGGTAGCTCAGGAATTTGTCCTCATGTGGAACAATGGCCGCGCCCCCGGGAACAAGTCCCGCGAAAATGTCGGACTTTTCCTTGGCGACCCCTTCAATTGAGCCGACCCCTTCAAGGTGAGCCGGGGCGATCTTCGTGATCAGAGCGGCGTGCGGTTGAACCATATGAGAGCG
>JBCCDF010000222.1:0-4671 GCA_039030935.1 Pseudomonadota bacterium
GGCGTTATCCCACCAATCTTCGCGATCGCGATTCTGATGCTTCCAATGACGGCCGTTGGCTTCACCGCTGGATCGGCTGATGCTGCAACCGCCGCTGGGTCTGGTGTTATGGGATGGGTTGCAACGAACTTCGCGCCCGGCCAGTGGACCTATATTATTACTTATGGCGTCCTCGTCGCGTTCTTCACCTTCTTCTATACCTCCATCATGTTCAATCCGGAGGAGACGGCCGATAATCTGCGCAAGTATGGCGGGTTTGTCCCCGGCATCCGTCCAGGTAAGAACACCGCCGCCTACTTCGACTATGTGCTAACTCGACTGACGACCATCGGTGCGATTTATCTCGTCTTCGTCTGTCTGATGCCGGAGGTCCTACGCCGCTATGTGCCAACCATTCCATTCTATATCGGTGGAACAAGCTTGCTCATCGTGGTCTCGGTGACGATGGATACAGTCACGCAAATACAATCGCATTTGATCGCGCACCAATATGAGGGACTCATCAAGAAGTCCCGTCTGGGAGGAAGGCGTAAACGATGAATCTCATTCTATTCGGACCACCCGCTGCCGGTAAGGGCACGCAGGCCAAGCGGCTTGTCGCCGATCATGGCTATATTCAGCTCTCCACGGGAGACATGCTGCGCGCAGCAAAAGCGTCTGGATCAGAATTAGGACAGCGCGTTGCCAAAATCCTTGATGAGGGCGGCCTTGTTTCAGATGAGATCGTCATCGGCTTGATTGATGAGCAGCTGACCGTCCATAAAGGGGCGCCCGGCTTCATCTTTGATGGCTTCCCTCGGACAGTTGGTCAGTCAAAAGCGCTCGATGACCTGCTCGATTCTCGAGGAACAAGCATTCACTGCGTCGTTCGTCTCGTCGTCGACGAAGCACAACTGCTTGCGCGGGTGACGAAGCGGTTTGAAGAGCAAGGGCGCAAGGATGATAATCCCAAAACCTTCTCGACCCGCTTGGAACAGTATAATGCACAAACCGCTCCTCTTTTGCCGATTTATGCAGAGCGCGGGCTGCTTCGTGAAGTCGATGGAATGGCGTCAATTGAGGACGTAAGCGCCAGTATTGATGGGGCGCTCAAAGAGTTCGCTTAGGTTCAGCTAAGTTAGGTACACAACCCTCTGTCATTCGCTCTGAATCAGCGGTTGACGCAGTCTAGTTCGCGTCTATAACGACGCACTTCGTTAAGAGGTCGAGTCTGCAAGCGTGCGGCGCTCTAATGCTGTGCGAACTGCGGCTCTCTTTTTTGAGATTTAGGAGACAGGCTTTGGCCCGTATTGCAGGCGTCAATATTCCGACGAACAAGCGCGTTCCGATCGCGCTCAGCTACATCCATGGCATTGGCGCAGCCAAGGCGGATGAAATTTGCGAGAAGATCGGCATTGAACCACAGCGTCGCGTGAATGAACTTTCCGATGCAGAGGTGATCCAAATTCGTGAGACAATCGACAGCGATTATATGGTCGAAGGTGACCTTCGCCGCGAAGTCTCGCTGAACATCAAGCGGCTGATGGATTTGGGCTGCTATCGTGGTCTTCGTCATCGCAAGCGTCTGCCTGTTCGCGGTCAGCGGACCCATACAAATGCGCGCACCCGCAAAGGCCCGGCCAAGCCAATCGCTGGCAAGAAGAAATAGGACGGATAGGTTATGGCTCGTCAAACCACCCGCGTCGCAAAACGTGCCCGCAAGAACATTTCTTCGGGCGTCGTCTTTGTGAACTCCACATTTAACAACACCATGATCACGATTGCTGATGCACAGGGAAATACGATTTCCTGGTCGTCATCTGGCGCAATGGGCTTCAAAGGGTCGCGTAAGTCGACACCTTATGCGGCGCAGGTTGCTGCTGAAGACGCTGCAAAAAAAGCCATGGAGCATGGTCTTCAAACCGTTGAGATTAACGTCAAAGGTCCAGGTTCAGGCCGAGAGAGCGCCGTGCGCGCCCTTCAGGCTGCTGGTCTGGCGGTCACAGCCATCCGCGACACCACGCCCGTGCCGCACAATGGGTGCCGCCCACCAAAGCGTCGCCGCGTCTAATCTCTGACTGAACACGTATACAAGGAGGCCGCCCATGGCCGATATCGCTGTTGTAAACGATCGTAACTGGAAAGCTTTGATCCGTCCGAATCGCCCGGTCATTGAGGCTGGACGCGATCCCAACCGTGTCGCTAAATTGGTCGTTGAGCCTCTAGAGCGCGGTTTCGGAACGACTTTGGGTAACGCGCTTCGCCGCATCCTCCTCTCGTCTCTTCAAGGCGCTGCAATCATCGGTGTTCAGATTGACGGTGTTGTGCACGAGTTTTCGTCGATCCCAGGCGTTCGCGAAGATGTGACCAACATCATCCTGAACCTGAAGCAGGTCGCAGTCGACATGCAGGGCGACGGTCAAAAGCGCATGATCCTGAAAGCGTCAGGCGCTGGCCCGGTCAAAGCTGGACAGATCGAAACCACAGGCGATGTCAAAATCCTCAACCCGGATCTCGTCATCTGTACTCTGGATGATGGCGCTGACCTCCACATGGAGTTCACGGTTGCGACCGGTAAAGGCTACGTTCCAGCGACAGAAAACCGCCCTGAAGACGCACCAATCGGCTTTATCCCGGTCGATGCAATTTACTCCCCGGTTCGCCGCGTCGGCTATCAGGTTGAAGACACTCGCGAAGGGACTGTCCTCGACTATGACAAGCTCACGATGACGGTTGAGACGGATGGATCGATCACGCCGGAAGACGCTGTCGCATATGCTGCGCGCATTATGCAGGATCAGCTTCAACTGTTTATCACATTCGACGAGCCAGAGAGCGAAAGCGGAACACAGACCGAAGAAAGTGATCTCGGCTTCAATCCTGTGCTTCTCAAGAAAGTCGACGAACTTGAGCTGTCTGTTCGATCTGCAAACTGCCTGAAGAACGACAATATTGTCTACATCGGTGATCTGATCCAGAAATCCGAAGCTGAGATGCTACGCACGCCGAACTTCGGTCGTAAGTCTCTCAATGAGATTAAAGAAGTTCTCGCAGGCATGGGTCTACACCTCGGTATGGATGTGCCGGACTGGCCACCAGAAGACATCGAAGCGCTCGCTAAGAAATACGACGATCACCTTTAAGGAGTAGGTCTGAGAAAGGCCCACAACGGAGACAGATATGCGCCACGGCATTGCACATCGTAAATTGAACCGCACTGCGTCTCACCGCAAAGCGATGTTCGCGAATATGGCGGCCTCGCTCATTGAGCACGAGCAGATTGTAACCACTCTGCCAAAAGCCAAAGAGATGAAGCCATTCATGGACAAGCTGATCACTCTTGCCAAGAAGGGTGACCTGCACGCCCGCCGTCAGGCCATCTCCAAAGTCCGTGATAAAGACGCCGTTAAGAAGCTGTTTGAGGTCTTCGGTGAGCGTTACAAAGACCGCAATGGCGGCTATACGCGTGTCCTGAAAGCGGGTTTCCGCTATGGTGACAATGCCCCGCGTGCCGTCATAGAATTGGTTGACCGTGACGAGGAGGCTCGTGGCGCAGCAGACCGTGCCCGTCACGAAGCAGAAATGGAAATGGTCGAGGAATAAATCCTCTTTCTTTAGCACATTCATAAAAAAGCCCGGCGCAAAACGCCGGGCTTTTTGTTTCGTAGCTCGGGCCTTGTACCTACTCCTCAGGTTTACGCAGCTCAAACGTGACATTGACCGTCATTGAATAGCTCACTTCACCGCTGGCAATCGGTGTCGCCTGATCCATCGCCATTTCTGCGCGCGCCATCATCATAGGCTGCGGTTGATATCCTCCGCTTTCAGATAGCGTCACGATCCGTGCAACCTCATATCCTGCCGCAGACGCATACAATTCCGCGCGTGTAATGGCCTCTGCTATAGCAAGACGCCGCGCTTCATTCTTCGCCACTCTGTCATCATCAAGCGCAAAGCGAAGACCGGAGAATGTGTTGCCGCCCGCCTCAACCAAAGCGTCCATGGTCTGCCCTAGATCATCAAGATCACGAACTCTAACTGAGAGCTGATTCGACACCGTGTACCCGATAAGGCGCGGCGGCTCACCATTGCGCCTATTATTGTAATCATAGCGTGGGTTCATAGAGAAGTTGGACGTCTGCATATCGCGGCGCTCAATGCCGGCATCGGCTAGCGCATCGAAAACACCGTTCATTGCGGTTCGGTTGTTCGCCATAGCCTCTTGCGCCGTTTCGGCTTCGCTGGTGACGCCTGTCATAATGAACGCAATGTCCGGTTCTCGATTAACACTCGCATCTGCTGAGATTTGGAGTGTGGTCTCAGGCTGGATTGAATTTGGATGCGTGCTTGCGAGTGGCTCAGCATTTGGAGTCACCGTCGGTGCTGGGGCTTCAATTGGTGCATCCGTATCTGTGAGTGATGCGGGTGCTGTGTCTTCACTGTCGCTTCCCCCGCAAGCGGCCAAGACCAGCCCACTCGCAGACGCCAATATAATCTTCCATGATGGTTTCATCATTCGCCCTCCTTAACAGGCACATGCTTGATATTGCCATTGAATTGCGCCAATGCGACAAGATCAAGGCCGTATTTTTCATGCGGCCTTCATTGTCTGGTCGGGCCTGTAGCTCAGTTGGTTAGAGCGGACCGCTCATAACGGTCTGGTCGGGGGTTCAAGTCCCTCCGGGCCCACCA
>JBCCDF010000223.1:0-4644 GCA_039030935.1 Pseudomonadota bacterium
GGCTTCGAACTGCTTATTATCGATGATCAGCGCCTTGGCATTGCTCTTCGGGATGACGCGAGCATAGTCGGGGAAAGAGCCGTCGATCAACTTGGATGTGAGTTGGGCTGCGCCTGCCTTGAACTGGATTTTCGTCTCTGAGACAGACACGGTGACGTCGCTGTCGACGCCGTCGATCAAGCGCCGCGCTTCACCAACCGCTTTGCGGGGAACAATGACACCAGCAAGCGCGGTGGTGCCTTCAGGCGCATCAACCTCTGACAGAGCGAGGCGGTGGCCATCCGTGGCGACCGCGCGGAGTTTATGGCCTTTATCGGTCTCTGCGACATGCAGATAAACACCGTTGAGATAGTAGCGCGTTTCTTCGGTTGAGATGGCAAAGCGCGTCTTATCGATCAGGCGGCGCAGATCGCCCGCTTCAATGTCAAACGTCGTTGCATCATCGTCGGCGGTCATGGTTTGGAAATCTGTCGCCGGAAGGGTCGGCAGAGCAAATTTCGAGCGCCCGGAGCGGATCGCGAGCTGGCGGTTTTCCGGATTGAGCTCAAGCTCGACATCTGCCCCTGATGGGAGTTTGCGAACAACGTCGAACAGGGTGCCAGCAGGTGCAGTCACAGCGCCATCACTGTCGATTTTCGCGTCAGCTGTATCGACCGCTTCGATATCAAGATCGGTTGCGGTGAAACGGACCTGGCCATTTTCGGCTTGCATCAGAATGTTTGACAGGATTGGGATTGTGTTTCGGCGTTCGACCACATTTTGCACATGCGATAGCGCATTCAGGAGCGCGCCACGTTCAATCACTAGTTTCATCTCATCATCCCTTCTGTCCGGCGGTTTTCCGCCTTTTTCGCCAGAGGCGTTTTATCTGTATTACCCCAAGCGAATCGACCCGCCCGTTTATGTCGAGCGGGCCGCTAACGTCACGATTTCAGCACAAAAAGCAAGCCTTTAGCAGGGTCAATTGTGCCGTAGAGGGCGCTTTACGCCTTTTGCACAGGCCTTGAGAGTCGCTCATGCAGGATAACCCGGACTTTTTCGACATCGGAGGCCATATCACGGTCGCCGTTGGCGAGAAGTTTGCCAATCTTTTCATAGGCATGCAGCGCCGTCGTATGGTCTTTTTTCTTATAGGCCATGACGATCTGAGGAAAGGATTTATCTGTCATCTCACGTGAGAGATACATCCCGATTTGGCGAGGCACGACGACCGTGCGGCGTTTAGAGCGCCCCTCAATATCGGTTCTGGTCACGCTGAACGCTTCCATGCAGGAGCGCTTGATATCGTCGAGCGTGGGTTGGCGAGGCTCGCCAGCAATCCGGCGGATGACGCGGGCGAGCATGATCGAGTCGACCTCGCGCAGACCCATGCCTGTCTCAATAAGGAGAGTACGGAGAACACCAATAAGCTCACGCCCGCCCTGTGGCACGGCGACTGCAATCTGTTCAATTTGCGCTTCGCTCAACTCAAAGCCGGGCGATGTCTGCGCCATAAGGGTCATGTGCATGCGAACAATGTCACGGCGCATGTTCAAAGTTGGCAGAGCGATCTCGACGGCGGTCGATCCACGCAATTCGCTAACGATTTCATCGCTGAAGCCAACCGCATCACCGGGGGCGACATTGCCTGTGACGATGACGCGGCCCCCAACATTCGTGACTGCACGCAGGGCCGCAAAGAACGCTGTCTGTGTCTTGGTCTTCCCGACCATCCAATGCAGATCCTCAATCATGAGGATGTCATTGCTGCGCACGAAAGCCTGTAGAGCGCTGGTGTCGCCTGCGCGCGCGCCTTCAACAAAGCGCGTCAGAAACTCCTCAGCGCTGATATAGGCAACGGTTCGCGGGGATTTCGCAGATGTG
Organism: Pseudomonadota bacterium; assembly: GCA_039030935.1. Classification (GTDB taxonomy): domain Bacteria; phylum Pseudomonadota; class Alphaproteobacteria; order Caulobacterales; family Hyphomonadaceae; genus Henriciella. Next base: position 1,864 of record JBCCDF010000223.1, read on the forward strand.
ATGCGATGCATGCAGGCTTTAAGGATGTGCGTCTTTCCGGATCCGGGAGGTCCGTAAAACAGGATGACGCCATTCGGGACCGGCGCGCCCGCGGCAATACGTTGTGCAAACTGGGCTGCATTTTCATTTGCCAGGCCAGTGACCAGCGTGTCGAAGGTCATGTCGCCTGCAGTCACGGTCTCAGAAGAGGGATCATCGTCAACGTCTTGCGCAGGAGGGATTTCCGCAACTGGGTCGGGCTTAGACCATGGGTTTTCCAACACTGAGCGGACATCGGCAGGAAGTTGATGCCAAAGCTCCAATTTGACCCGGCGTTTGCGCGGATCTGCAACGACCCACGCTTTTTGGATCAATCGACCATAATCGACACTCACGCGGTCTAAGGTAAACCGGTCACGCGCTGCGATTGTCATTGTGCCGTGAATTTCCGCGGCGAAGCGCAAAGGGGCAATCCATTTTGTAAAATCATCTGCGTTGAGGGTGTTACGCAGATCAGACGTCACTTGATCCCAGATCGCACCGGCACCCATTTCAACGGTCTGATGCTCAGCAACACCTTGGTTATCCTCATCGCCCTCAGAAAACCCCATTTGCCTCTTCCCTCTTAGTCTTACAGTTATTTTTTGCACGGTCTGAAACGAAAGCACGCGATCCTCATCCCGGGACAAGCGCCCGGCACACAAAATACTCAGTCGAGAGATCAATTTCGTTGTTAAACCGAATTAACCATCGAGACGCGATGAGAGCAAGATGGATTATTTGAGTTTTTCATACTGTTACCCGCTTGACATATTTGGCTGTGGAAAAAAGGTCAGAAAAATCAGGAGGAAAGCTTCTGAAAAAAATTCAGCTATCGAAACCTCAATAACCGCCGCAGTTTTCCCTATGTTCTGTCAAGCAAATAAAAGTGGACAAGGTGTGCATAGGCGGGGCAAAACGCACACTCATAACATGTTTTTATTTCGTAAGCACACCAAGTGCGAGCTTTAGGGATGTCGCGCAGCCGGACAGCTTTCCGGCAGTGTACGGAGCGGATTCTTGTCGATTTCAAGTAACGTAAGGTTAGGCCATCGCCTTAATACGAGCGCTTAGACGGGAAATTTTACGCGACGCTGTATTTCTATGAGCAACACCTTTGGTGACCCCACGCATAATCTCAGGCTGTGCTGATTTCAGCGCTTCAGTTGCTGCAGCTTTATCGCCTGACGCGATCGCTTCTTCAACTTTACGGATATAAGTCCGGATGCGCGAGCGGCGCGCGGTATTGGTCGCTGTGCGTGTCGCAATCTTGCGCACCATCTTTTTTGCAGAGCGGGTATTCGCCATCAAAAACTCCTTTGTCGCCTTATCTGGCGGAAAGCGCGTTAGCTATCGAAACAGCGTACCAGCGTCAAGCGATGGGGACATGTGAATCTGAGGAATCTTTTCGTTGTCATGATCCGCCCTCTCCCCCGTTATTTTTTAAACGATGGCCGCCCGCTCCCCCTCCCAACCACCCCAGCCTATGGGGACCATGGGGTGGTTGGGAGGGGGAGCGGGCGGACACTGAAATTATCATGACTACTTATTCTTAAACTCAGGCGCGCGCTTTTCGACGAAAGCCGCCATGCCTTCAGACTGATCTTCTGTTGCAAACAGAGAATGGAACAAGCGGCGCTCATACATCACGCCTTGGCTGAGCGGGGTTTCATAAGCAGCATTGACCATTTCCTTGGTCAGCATAGCCGCCGCACGCGGCATGGATGCAATCTTTTTCGCAACGGCTTTCGCCTCCTCGACAAGCTCATCAGCAGGAACAATGCGAGAGACGAGCCCGCAGCGCTCCGCCTCTTCAGCGTCCATCATGCGCCCTGTCAGGCACATTTCCATCGATTTAGATTTGCCAGCAAAACGGGTCAGGCGCTGTGTACCGCCAGCACCGGGTGAGACACCAATCGTAATCTCTGGCTGCCCGAACTTTGCTTTGTCGCCCGCCAGAATAAAGTCGCACATCATGGCCAACTCACAGCCACCGCCGAGCGCGTAGCCATTCACAGCAGCAATCAAAGGCTTGCGCGTGCGTGCAGCGCGTTCCCAATTCCTGGTGATGAAGTCACTATAATAGGCGTCCATATAAGATTGGTCGCGCATCTCTTTAATGTCGGCCCCAGCAGCGAAGGCTTTCTGGGACCCTGTCAGAATGATGCAGCCAATCTCTGGATCAGCGTCAAACGTATCGAGCGCGGCTGTTAGGTCGTCCATAAGCTGATTATTGAAAGCGTTCAGCGCTTCTGGTCGGTTAAGCGTGATGAGTGCAACGCCACCATCAACTTCCGTTAAGAGCGTTTCATAGGCCATGAGGTCTCCTGCAATAGGTCTTTTAAGCGGTGATTAGACGCAATCATCGTAGGCGTCGATGGGCGTTGCAATAATATTGACTCATTCCTTGGTAGGATGCCGCAGGAGTTGAGAGACCGGTAGAGCAGACATGATTGAGGACTTCTCAGGATCGAAGATTGCGCTTTTCTGCGGTGAGGCGTTGCTTGTTTATTTAAGGGATGACTTTGACCATATTCCTTTTCCTGCTTGCTGGGACCTGCCGGGCGGAGGGCGCGAGGGCAGCGAGAGTGCAGAGCAATGCGCGCTAAGGGAACTTCAAGAAGAGTTTGGCCTTGTCTTGAGCGAAGACCGCATCGTCTGGAAGCGTCGATATGACAGTTCAAGAACGAAGGGACTGCCGAGCTATTTCTTTGTTGCTGACATCACACCGAAAGAGGTCAAAGCGATTGAATTTGGACCAGA
>JBCCDF010000224.1:0-4633 GCA_039030935.1 Pseudomonadota bacterium
CATAGATCGATGGCGTGACCTGCGATGTCGCTAAAAGAGCATCGATTGTGAGTTCTTTGGCGGCCACGCGTTCTTCAGAGAACTCTGCCATATGGGACGATATCCACTCTTGAAACGCTGGCACTTGATTTGGCTCAAGGCTCAGACCACCCGCCATCGCGTGGCCCCCTCCCGATAGAATGACACCCTTTTTAGCAGCCGCGGCGATCGCGGCACCGATGTTTATACCCTGCACAGATCTTGCAGAGCCTTTTGCAACAGGACCCAAACCATCCCCCCAGCCGATAACGATGCTCGGAAGATGAAATCTGTCTTTCAGTCGACCCGCAACGATCCCGATGACGCCGGGATGCCACCCTTCGCCAGCCGCAATGAGAATACCCGTATTCGGGTCGCTATCCAACGTGCGTTGCGCTTGAGCCGTTGCTTGTTCCAGAATCGCGTTTTCAATCGCTTTTCGCTCTTCATTGAGACCGTGCAAGCGCTCAGCCAAAGCCACGGCTTCCTCCCGATTGTCGCTTGCCAATAATTGCGCTGCGAGCCACGGCTCACCTACTCGTCCGCCTGCATTTAATCGCGGTCCTAAAACAAATGTCGCGTGGTAGACGCTCTCAACCTGACCAATGCCAGCGACGTCCGCTAAGGCTCTTAAACCAATATTACGCCCCTGACTGATCACCTTCAAACCCTGTTTTACGAAGGCGCGATTGACGCCTTTCAGCGGACTCATATCGCATAGCGTTCCCATCGCACAGAGGTCGAGCCATTCTAAAATGTTTGGAAGACCAGCCTCCGGGGCAATTCCCCACTCGCGCGCAAGCTTATTGAGTGCCGCAACAAAAACATAAACGACACCTGCTGCCGCTAAATGCCCTTGCCCGCTCGTGTCGTCGCTGCGATTTGGATTGACCATAGCGGCACAAGCCGGAACGCTGTCCCCCATCAAATGATGGTCTATGACGATGATCGGCAGATCAATCTGCTCAGCTTCTTCAAGCGCTGAAATTGCGGCAGCACCGCAATCGACCGTAATCACGAGATCAACGCCTTTGTCTTTTAAGTGTCGAAAAGCTTCAGGGCTAGGGCCGTATCCTTCTGTCAGGCGGTCGGGAACATACAAACCGATATCTTGTCCCCAAGCTTTGAAGTAGCGCGCTAATATCGCTGAGCTCGTCCCGCCATCAACATCATAATCCGCCAGGACAGTTACGTTTTGACCGTCAACGATGGCGTCGAGCACAAGTCTTGCCGCCTTAATCATATCCTGAAAGCTGTCAGGGTCGGGAAACAAAGCGCGCAGGGTTGGATTAAGGAAGGTCTCGACGTCGCCTGGCGCAACATTGCGGGGCGCAAGCAACCTCGCGAGTAGGTCGTGACCACCAAGATGTGGGCTTAGCCCGCGAACGACAGCGTCATCCGGTTGGCGCAAACGCCAAAAGCGCCCCGTATGTGATTGTGAGACAAAAGGCTTTGTCGCTGTCGTATCAAATGCCATAGCCTGACTATATCAGAGTCGCGCAGATGTACGAGCCGGTGTCACAGACACTGTCAGCCGACAAAGCCCGCCCTAAGTCGCCTTCAAAGGAGCAGATTATGAGAGCTGTTATTGTCGGCGCAAGCGGAGGAATTGGCGGGGCGCTCGCGGTACGTCTGAATGCACTTGATGACGTGGAGACCGTTTATGCACTGTCACGATCTGGCCAGAGCCCGACGGGCGATAAAATTGTTCCCGGATCAATCGATATAACGGACGAGACCAGCATCGCTCGAGCCGTTGAAAGCGTCAAAGCCGAGGGAGCACCCGATCTCGTTATTGTGGCAAGCGGCATCCTCTCAGACGGTGACGCCCTGCAGCCCGAAAAAACATATAAACATCAGAGCCTGGAGAATTTCGAGCGCGTGTTTGCCATCAACACATTCGGACCCGGTCTGATCGCGAAACACTTTTTGCCAATCATGCCGCGAAAAGGACGAGCGGTCTTTGCAGCCTTATCGGCACGTGTCGGATCGATCAGCGACAATGGCTTTGGCGGTTGGCATAGCTACAGGGCTTCAAAGGCCGCATTGAACATGCTCATGCGAAACTACGCGATCGAACAGAAACGCCGCAATGAAGACTTCATCGCCGTGAGCTTGCACCCTGGCACGGTTGATACAGAACTCTCCAAACCGTTTCAGAAGAACGTGCCGGACAAAAAGCTCTTCAGTGTAGACCAGTCAGCAGGATACCTCCTGCAGGTTATTGATGGCCTCACACCGGACGACTCCGGAAAAGCATTTGATTGGGCCGGGCTCGAAATTCCGGCCTAATTCAGACGCTCAACAGTATAGCCTTCATCCTCAAGCATCAGGATCACACTATCAGCACCTGCAAAGTGTGCGGAGCCTGCTGCGACAAATACCGTCCCAGGTTGTTCGAGAAATCCTTCAATCACTGGAATCCAGTTTCGGTTTCGCTTGACGAGAATGCGCTCATATAACTCTGCCGAGGCTTGTGTATTACCACTATTGGCTGCAAGAGCGGCTAATCCTTCCATGTCGCCATCTGCCCATTCTGCGACCATATCATCGACTGTTTTTCCGGCGCTATCGAGCGTCATTAGAGTGCCATAAAGCATATCAATTTGAGAGGCCTCCGACATCTTATCAAAAGCATTCGCTTGATCAGAGATGCTCTCAAGAAAACCGAATGTCTTTTCCGCTGCCAAAGCTTCGCGGTAAATGACTTTCTCAACACCGGACTCTGGGTCGTAGCCATCAGCCACAATCTGCATGGCGCCAATATTGACCCCGACCATCCAAGGCTCAAAGGCATTGAAAGCATCAAGCGGGATATTCGCCGCTTTCATTCCCGCCTCAATGATAGCTTCGTCCTCATCATTCAAAGCACCGCGTAAGGTTTTGCCATCCTGATACATGCCTTTTGGCAAGAACTCGTCCATATAAGCTTTTTCGCCTTCCGCCGAAAACATATCGACCTCGAAGACAACCTTGTCCGACGCAGCGAGGGCTTCATCGAAGGCAGGAAAGCGCCAATCAACTTCCGGGCGAAGGAGGTGAACCGTTCCGAAAATATAGATTGTCGTATCTTCATCGCTCAATGACCAAAGCGGAGGACTGCCCGGCCCGGTCGTCTCTTGTGCGAGAGCAACAGACTGGGCATATTCCGCCCGCAATTCCTCAGCTGTTGGCCGCTCGGCCGCTTCGGTCTCGACCGTCTCCGGTGCCGCAGTCGCATCCTCGGACGGCGAGGCTCCACAGGCACCCAGTAATGCAAGTCCGACCGTTAATCCAATGACCGATCTATTCAGTGCAAACATCTGTCACTCCTATTCTCACCGTCTCTTTTAAGTAAGCCATCTCACCTGCCAAGACCCTGATGCGGCGCATTGCCAGTTCTGATCGGTTGGCGTATTCGACACTCAGGCACCTATAGCTCAGCTGGATAGAGCGCTGCCCTCCGAAGGCAGAGGTCACAGGTTCGAATCCTGTTAGGTGCGCCACTGCTTTCTTATGCAACGAATCTGCTGTGGCTATTCCATCAGAATAGCCTTGGCATTTGTTCAGCAGCAGGGCAGTTAAAGCTGATGACGATTAGATCTTTCCTGCCCGCTTTGACGCTTGTGATCGCTGCTTGCACAGCCCCACAAGCTCAAGAAAACTCAGCACCCGAGACAATGGAGACCGCAGTTTCGATGGCCGACGCCCCTGCCCTGACCCTTGAACGCCTTTATGCATCGCCCAGCCTATCGGGACCAACACCACAGAGTCTCAAATACTCACCGGATGGTCAGCGCGTCACCTTCTTGAAAGCGCGCGAAGACGAAGGCGATCGTTACGATCTCTGGCAGTTCGATGTGGCAACAGGTGAACAATCCATGCTGGTCGATTCTAAACTGCTGGAGCCGGAGGAGGTTGAGCTCTCTGAAGAGGAAAAGGCGCTGCGTGAGCGCAAGCGGATTGCGGGTCGCAAAGGCATTGTCAGCTATGATTGGGGCACCGCGGACACGATTTTAGTTCCGCTGGGTGGGGATTTGCATCTGGTAACGCTCCAAAACGCCGACGGTCCTCCGTATCATATTGAGATCGATGAGGCCAAAGCGAATGCTGCTGGTCTGACGAAGAGTGAAGTTCAAAGCCAATTCAAGGAAGCCTCAAAAGGCTTGGGAGGAACCGCACCTGATCCGAGCGACCTTGAAAACCTCGTCCTGACACTGAACGATGATGGTGTTGTGCGTCTATCTGACGTCGCTGAACTCCAACCTGCACCAAGCCAACCAAAAGCCCGCCAACTCACAGCAACAGACGCTTTCGAGTATGACGCCAAGGTCAGCCCTACAGGGCGCTATATCAGCTTTGTGCGCGACGGTGCGGTCTATGCGATCGATCTTCAGACCGATGAGGAAACCCGCCTCACCCCACTCGCTGAGCCGGAAAATGCGATCTCCTACGGCGTCGCGGAGTTTGTCGCGCAGGAAGAAATGAGCCGCTATACCGGCTATTGGTGGAGCCCGGATGATCGCTACGTGGCCTATACCCGCGTCGATGAAAGCACTGTCGACATCATCCCCCGCTTCGACATCGCCGCCGAGGAAGTGACAGTGATTGAACAACGCTATCCCCGCGCCGGGCG
>JBCCDF010000225.1:0-4618 GCA_039030935.1 Pseudomonadota bacterium
ACGGTCATTAGGCTGTGATCAAATAGCCCGCTCCACCATAGCAAGGATAACGCTCCTCATGCCCAAACGACGTCAGATCAATATCGCCCTCGGGGCAGCCCTTATCTTACTGGCTGCTGCTTGCAGCCCAACAGAACAGAGCTCGACAGCGACGGAAGAAATTGCTGAACGCTCAGAGGCCCTTTTCGAGCGTGACCGTGAGTCCATCCTGGCGATGACTGGCAACTATCGCGTTCGGTTTGATTTTACCGAAACGGTTCCCCTAGCACCCGACTACACCCTTAAAGAGCCTAAAGTGTCCGGCGGGTATGAGATGGTCCGCGTTCTTGAAGACACTGGCGAGTTTATCAGCTTGCAGCACACTCTGGTCGTTGGCCCTCAGGACTCACCCTTTGTCATCAAACACTGGCGCCAAGACTGGCAGTATGAGCCGGAGCGCGTTCTCATGTTTGTTGGCGGAAATGCTTGGCAATGGGACCCCGTAGCGAAGCAGGACGGTCAGGGCGCGTGGTCGCAGACGGTCTATCAAGTCGATGACGGTCCTCGCTACGGTGCCGTTGGCCGCTGGACTTATGAGAACGGCCTCGCCGAGTGGACACCGCCGCGCGAATGGCGTCCCTTGCCCCGCCGGGATATGACGACGCGCGACGATTATCACGCCGTCAGCGCTGTGAACCGACATGTGATCACACCATGGGGCTGGGTGCACGAGCAGGACAACACCAAGCTAATCTTATCCGGCACACCTACGCCTTTAGTGCGTGAGACAGGCGTCAATACATATCAACGCTATGATGACTTCCCCTATGCGAAAGGCGAAGAATACTGGGAAGCTACAGATGAGTATTGGCGTGTTATCCGTGCTGAGTGGGCTGACATTGCAGACCAGTCAGACGCGTTTGCGATCACCGTGAAAGGGGAAACAGAAGCCGTCTATATGCCATTACTGCAATTGGCTGATAGTATCCAAAGCGGAGAGATCACAACCACAGATGCGATCACACAGGCCAAGATCGTTATGGAGACGCATGTTTCATCTGATATCGGTGAGCTGCAATCTCGGCTTCGCCTTACATCCGCCAAAGATGACGTTTATTGAAATTTCTAAGTTTGCAGACAGTATCAAATTGAGCGTTACTTAAAGAAATCGAGCCTTCGATCTAATAGCGACTTGATAGGATGATATTCCTATGCTAGGAATTTAATCCTTTATTAAGCCTAATGGATCCTTAAAATGAGGCATGCAGATATCTGGCGCGGCATTGATCGCATTGCTGAACATCACAGCATGAGCGTCTCAGCTCTAGCACGCTTGGCCGGCTTGGATCCGACCTCGTTCAATCGCTCCAAACGTGAAGCGAAGGATGGCCGGCCACGCTGGCCATCTACAGAAAGTCTCTCGCGGGCTCTGTCTGCGGTTGGCATGGGCTTCGATGACTTCGCTCAATTTGTTGAGGGCCGCCTCAATCTCACAGCCCCTTTGATCGGATTTGCTCAAGCGGGCTCAGATGGTTTTTTTGACGATGCTGGCTTTCCAGTCGACAATGGATGGGAAGAAGTCCAGTTCCCCGGCGGCCACGATGAGGACCAGCTCTATGCTCTCGAAATTACAGGCAACAGCATGGAACCAACCTACAGGGAAGGAGATCGCATCATTGTCTCGCCGACCAAAGACGTCAGGACAGGGGACCGTGTTGTCGCGAAGACGCAATGCGGTGAAGTCATGGCCAAGACGCTCAAAAAGCGCACGACAACACAAATTGAGTTAGAATCGCTGAACAAAGATCATGATCTGCGCACATTCAAACCCTCAGATATTGTCTGGATCGCCCGTATTATCTGGGTCAGTCAGTAAGCAAAGCGCAGATTAAACCCCTTAGCGGTACAGCAGGATTGAAGAATGGATTGGGACAAGCTGAAATCATTTCATGCCGCGGCAGAGACCGGGAGCCTGACAGCCGCCGGGCAAAGGCTTCAAATCTCGCAATCAGCCGTATCGCGCCAGATCGCAGCGCTTGAAAGCCACCTTGGTGTCTCGTTGTTTCAACGTCATGCGCGCGGTTTGGTTCTGACGGATGCGGGGCACACGCTGCATCGTTCCACAATCGAGATGTCAATTGCCGCCCAAGGCGCCAGTGCGGCGCTGCGCGATCAGCAGGATGTTGCACAAGGCCGCCTGACTGTGTCGGCCCCCGTCGCATTTGGCTCAACATGGCTTATTCCACGGCTCGGCCGGTTCATGGATCATCACAGTGAACTGCGCGTCGATCTGCGCCTTGATGATGGCGAGGCCTATGACCTTCTAAAACTGGAAGCCGAATGCGCGATCCGTTTGTGGGCGGCTGACAAAGCTGATCTTATTCAGCGCAAACTGGGCACAGTTGGGACGAGCCTCTATGCCTCGCCCGCTTATCTTGAAAAATACGGCCCCGTTAAAACCCCTGAAAATCTCGATCAGCATAGAATCATTGCCTATGGTGAGATCGCCTCACCTCTGGATCGGATGAGTTTTGCCCAGCGTCTCGGACGCGATGATAATGAACCCCGCAAAGCCGCGATCTCGGTCAACAACGTCCCGGCGATGCTGCGTGCGGTAGAAGCAGGGTTAGGCATCGCGGACCTGCCTGACTATATGGCGGGGGCTGTCCCAAACCTTAGAAAAGTCCTGCCAGACCACCGCGGCCCGGAATTTGATCTCTATTTCGTCTATCCCAGCGATCTGAAACGCTCCAAGCGGGTATCGGCCTTCCGTGACTTTTTGACCAAGGAAATCGAAGCCTTTCGCATTGCGAATATGTAAGACTTCAAGCCCTTAACCCTACCAGAATGCATAGGATGTTTGCGGGGTTGCATGTTGAAACAGGCCATATCCTAACCATATGACTGTCTCTGGTCTCGAACATATCCCGATCCTTCCTCCGATTGGGCGTTTCCTCCCCATACGAGACCAAAACTTTAAGCCCGGCGCGATCAAACGCAGCCGGGCTTTTTCTTGGGGGGCGTGTTATCGCGACGGGGTCAAGCCGCTTCCGTGATCTTAGGTTCGTCCTAAAATAGCGCTGCCAGTGTGATTTTATTTACTCTCCGCCTGTGTTGTAGTCGGTTTTGAAAGCCATGGAATACATAAGGAAGAGCAGAGACGCCATAAATAGGACCGAGCCAGCTTCCTTACTTACAGGTCCATACAGACCAAACGCGCTGTGTATGCCAAGTAACAAACCCGCGAAATTTAAGAGACATATGATAAACCCTTTCACGTTCGCTGGGGCGATACGATAACGGCCAGATGTTGTCTCATTACTGTACCAGTACGTTTTCCGTTTCCCACTCACCTACAGTCCCTCAGAGCACTGACAGGAGCGTATCGCAGACTGTCTCAACCTGCCACGCACTCAAATACGGATGCATCGGCAAGCTCAGGCTCTCTTCGGCTGCGGCCTCGCATTCGGGAAGCGGACCATACTCAGCGCAATGCGTAAAGGCCGGCATTTGGTGGATCGCCATGTCATAATAGATGCCACTCGGGATGCCCGCATCAGACAGTTTCGCGCGAACCTCCGTGCGGTTTGGAACACGCACAGTATAGAGCCCGTAGCCATTTTCCTGACCCTCAAGTGGCCTTTGGCGCTCCACTTTCCCCTCAAGGCGCTCATTATAGATCGCCGCAGCCGCAAGGCGGCGCTCACGTTCAGCTTCAAACAGATCGAGTTTCTCAGACACCACCGCGCATTGGATCGAGTCGCAGCGGCCATTAATGCCAACGCGCACGGACTCCTTGCGATTGTCGCCCGTTCCATGCCAGCGGATAGAACGCATACGGTCGGCGAAATCAGCATCCTGACAGAAAATCGCTCCGCCATCGCCATAGCCGCCAAGCGATTTCGTCGGATAGAAACTCGTCGCGGTGATTTCAACAATATTGCCGATCCACTCTCCGCGGTGCTTGCCTCCAAAGGCCTGCGCTCCATCAGCGATCAGGCGCAAACCATGCGCCTTCGCAACACTCAGGATTGCGTCATAATCGGCAGGCAAGCCATACAAGTCGACAGGCATAACAACGCGGGGCGTCAGCTCGCCCTTCGCTTTGACAGCATCAATTTTACGGGCAAGGTCATCCGCGTCCATGTTGAACGTTTTAGGGTCGATATCGACAATCACTGGAAACGCACCCGCAAGGAGAACCGCGTTAGCTGTCGCATTGTATGTAAAACCCGGGATGAAGACGGCATCGCCTGCCCCAATTCCCATTGCTAATAACGGCATCACCAGAGCTTGCGTCCCGGATCCAACAGCAACCGCCTCAGCGCAGCCTGTAAACGCGGCCAGCTTCTCTTCGCATTCGGTGACCTCAGGCCCGCCAATATAGCGACCATGATCAAGAATATCGCTCCAGCGCTTTTCGAGAGCTGGGCGAATGGAAGCCTGCTGACTTTTCAGATCAAAGAGTTGGATCGGTGCATCCGCTGGCAGATCAATAAGGGTGGTGGTTTGAGCATCAGAATATGGCATTGCGCTAAACTCCAAGCGTGTGAAGGACAGATAATTTGGCTTGCTCGGCCATGTGAACGGCCAATGCAGCCTCGCGGCCGGGGATGGCACAATCTCGCAGGCCGAGTGC
>JBCCDF010000226.1:0-4608 GCA_039030935.1 Pseudomonadota bacterium
CTAACCGATGTCGCAAATTTTGCGCAGGAGCGGGCGGACTGGCTGGAGGCTCAGCTGGGCGCGCTTCCGCAGCATATCTCTCTTGTTGATGGGGCTGTGTTTAAACTGCGCGGGGAGCCCTGCGAGATTTCACTTCAGGGTGAAGGCCGGATGGTCTATCTTAGCGAAGGGGCGCCGAACGTACTTCATGCGCCGGGCCCTGCCGACACGATTGAACGCCGGGTTCTGCGCTATCTTAAAGCTGAAGCGAAGGCAGATTTAACGCGCGCGGTTCAGCACTATTGTAATGTGCTGGGCGTGGCAGCGCGGCGGGTTACGATCAAAGACACCAAATCGCGATGGGGATCGTGCACATCAGACGGGCGCCTAGCCTTCAGCTGGCGCGTGATTTTGGCCCCGCCAGACGTGCTCGACTATCTGGCGGCGCATGAGTGCGCGCACCTGTTAGAAATGAATCATAGCAAAGCATTCTGGGCGCATGTTGAGCGATGCCGCCCGACCTGGAAACACGAACGCAACTGGCTGCGCCGACATGGACGGGAGTTGCATGCTGTGGGCGGACACTGATTTATAAACGCCCGATCCGGCGGATTTCCCAGCGTAGATCGACGCCGGAGTGAGCGATGACACGCGCTCGGACCAGTTCACCGAGTGCTTCAATGTCCGCAGCAGTCGCGTCATTCTGATTGATCAAAAAGTTGCAGTGCTTTTCGCTGACTTGTGCGCCGCCGACCCGAAGACCACGGCACCCTGCAGCGTCGATCAGTTCCCAGGCTGAGCGCGGGTTTGGTGTCCCGGGTGGATCAGGATTCGCGAAGGTCGAACCGCCGGTCTTGTCTTTGATCGGTTGAGTTTCGGCGCGGCGTGATTGATGGGCCTCGATTTCTGCCTTCAAGATTTCAGGGTCTCCGCCCGTTTCGCCATTCAAGTGCAAGCGCGTCACAACAATATCGCTTGGGAAGTCCGTGTGGCGATAGCTGAATGTTATTTGATCGCGTGTGCGCACAACGCGCTCCCCGTGTCGCGTGACGCCTTCAACCGCGCTCACAACATCGCTCAACTCTTTTCCATAGCATCCCGCATTGGTGCGCACCGCACCACCAATAGACCCAGGGATGCCAGACAGAAAAGACAGGCCAGAGACACCAGCTTTTGCGGCAGCCCGGGCCACGGATAAGTCCAAAGCACCTGCGCGCGCTTTGACCTGACCATCATCAATCTCGATCTGTCCCCAATAACCCCCTATCAAGCGGATAACGACGCCTTCAATCCCGCCATCGCGAACGATTGTGTTGGATCCGACACCGAGGATCGTCACCGGGATTTCAGGTGCTAGGTTTTTCAGAAAAGCGGCAAGGTCTTCCTCATCCTTCGGCAGGAAGAGGGCATCAGCCGCTCCGCCTACGCGAAACCATGTATAAGGCGCAAGCGAAGCCTTGCGTAGGAGTTTGCCACGCACCTCGGGCAGGTCGATATTCTCGAAATCCATACCCGCCTCTAGACCGAGTTCACTTGTGCGCAAAGAGGCCGAAGCGTGGTTGATTCATGGCATCCTCTTTAAAAGCGGAATTCCATCCTCATATATATCGAATAACAATAAGGAACGGCTGCTATGTCACCCACACTCTCACTGCCGCAAGCTTTGCTGCTTTTAACGCTCAAAGACGAAACAGGACGGCCAAAAGCAGGTTTCTATAAGCCCGCGATAGCGGGTGCAGCGCTCTCTGAGCTTCTGCTGTCAGGTGCAATAACGCTCACCGATGACAAAAAACCGAAGGTCATTGTTTCCTCGGACGCTCAATCGAACAGTCCGTTTCTGATGCTGTGCCTTGAGAAGATACGGGCGACTAAGAAACCGCGCGACATGACATATTGGGCGTCCAAACTGGGGCAAACGAAATATCTCATACCGACATTGGCGCAAGAACTCTGTGAGCTTGGGGCGCTGCGTGAAGAGACATCTAAAGTCTTGGGTGTGTTCACCATGACGTCATGGCCCGAGGCTTCGCCAGAGCTTGAGAGCACGCTGAAGCAGCAGCTCGAGACAGCTCTATTCGGGACGGGCGATGTTGATGAACATACTTGCGTCCTGATCGCGCTCGCTAAGTCAGCTGATGTTTTGCGGTATAATTTCGACCGCAAAGCTCTGAAAGCCCATAAAGAGCGGATTAAAGCCATCACAACTGGTGATCTTCTCGCGGCTGGGGCGACGGATAAAGCCATCAAAGCAGCGCAGACAGCCATGATCGCGGCGGTATCTGCTGCGGTTGTGACAACGACTGTTGCGTCTTAACCAGACAGTCTCTCAACAAGCTCATTCGCATGTGCGCTGATGCTGCCTGCGCCCATGCAGACAACCATGTCGCCCGGTTTGGCGATATCTTTGATCAGAGCGGGTAGGTCCTCAAGACTGTTTAAAACATGAGCGGCTTTATGGCCGTGGCCTTTGATACTCTCCACGAGGCTTGCTTCATTGATGCCCTCAATCGGATTTTCGCCAGCGGCAAAGACCGGTGTGATGATCGCGACGTCGGCTTCTCGATAGCATTGGGCAAAGTCCTCGAAGAGATCATTTAACCGAGAATACCGGTGCGGCTGAGACACAGCGATCACGCGTTTATCGCCCTGAATGGCGCGGGCCGCTTTGAGACAGGCGGTGATCTCAACCGGGTGGTGGGCGTAGTCGTCGATAATTCGCACACCGTTCCATTCGCCGACGGGCGTAAAGCGACGTTTGACGCCACCGAAGCCTGCAAAGCTATCGCGGATTTGGTCATTCGTCGCGCCAAGCTCGACCGCGACGCTAATCGCTGCGAGCGCGTTTGAGACATTATGCTCGCCTGCCATGGGCAGGAAGACCTGCTCAATCGTGCTTTGCCCTGTCGCCGCTCGTCCCTGTATCATGACGTCAAAGATGACCCCTTCTGAGGAGGGCGTAAGGTTCACGGCGCGGATATCGGCTTGGCGATTGTAACCATAAGTGATGATCCGCCGGTCACTAACGCGGGCGACCATGGCAGCGACTTCCGGGTGGTCGGTACAAAGGACGCCGAAGCCATAGAACGGAATGTTGCCGACATAGGTGTCGAAGGCGGCACGCAGAGCATCCATGGAGCCGTAATGCTCCATGTGCTCGGGATCCATATTGGTCACGATAGCGATGGTCGGGCGAATTTTGGTGAAGGTTCCGTCGCTCTCATCCGCTTCCAGAACAATCCAGTCGCCACTACCGGCTTTCGCGTTTGAGCCATAAGCGTTGATGATGCCGCCATTGATAACCGTGGGATCAATGCCCGCACCATCGAGGAGGGCTGCGAGCATTGTCGTCGTTGTCGTCTTGCCATGGGTTCCAGCAACCGCGACGGTCCATTTCAGGCGGATAATTTCAGCCAGCATGTCAGCGCGGCGCACGACGGGAATGCCAGCTGCGCGCGCGGCCTGAACCTCGACATTATCGTCTTTGATGGCGCTGGAGATTATGACCGCGCTGGTGCCCGCCACATTGTCTGCGGTGTGACCGATATGGACGGTCGCGCCCTTCTTTCGCAGGCGCTTGACGTTAGCGCTTTCTCGCATGTCAGAGCCCTGGACGGTGTAGCCTAGATTCATCATGATCTCGGCAATGCCGGACATGCCAATGCCACCGATACCGACGAGGTGAGCTGGGCCGAGCGGGAAAGGCGTTGGGGAGGGTTTCATTCGATCATCTCTTGCCTGATTTACGGTTTTCCTATTCATCTTCGCCAAGGATGTCGAACATTCAGGTGATGATTTGGCAAGATGGAGACCAAGCTATGAAAATGCATCTCGCAGAATTGAATGTTGGACGACTGGTCGCGCCAACCGATGATCCCCGCGTGAAGGACTTCATGGACAATCTGGATTTTATCAACGGGCTTGGAAAATCGATGCCGGGCTTTGTCTGGATGATGGAGGGCTCTGGCGAACCTGGGACGGGTAATACTGAGACGTTTATCGATGGCGACTCGCAATTTGTCTCTAACCTGACGGTCTGGAAAGACGTTGAGAGCCTCGAGCGCTTTGTGTGGGGGACCGTACACAAGAAGTTCTATGAGCGCCGTGAAGAATGGTTTGAGGTCATGGGCAAGATGCATTTCGTGATGTGGTGGGTGCCTGAAGGCCACGAACCGACTTTGGGGGAGGCGCTTGCAAGATTGCAGTTGAGACAACAGCAAGGCGACAGCGACGAGGCCTTTGGCTGGGATTGGCTGAAGCAGGCGCAGATGCATAAGACGCATGGGTGCCGGGTGGCTTAGCGCTTTAGGGCACGATTTAGACCGCGATCTTCTCCGCTAAATCCGCCAAATCTTGCGCGGCGTTCACATTGCCTTGGGCTTTGGCGGCTGCTGCTCTGGTGGCGAGGTCTTCGCCGTCGCTGAGGCGCACGGCCAGCAATTCGCCGAGTAGGTTGGGGTATAGATTATCCTCGAGCAGGACATCGGCCGCACCGGCATCGGCGAGGCCTTCGGCATTGGCGGTTTGATGGTCGTCCATCGCGATTTTGAGCGGGATCAGGATGGAGGGGCGGCCAATGGCGGCGATCTCACTAACCGTGCCAGCTCCTGAGCGGGCGATGACCATGTGGGC
>JBCCDF010000227.1:0-4608 GCA_039030935.1 Pseudomonadota bacterium
CCGCCCTGAACATAGCCTGCGGGATTGGTAAATTCTCTCTTTCCGTCAAACCGCACGCGCGTTTCCATTTTGCTCATATCCAGAGAGACAAGCTCAAAGCCTAGAGACTTCGAGCTTTCCGCTGGATTTGGAAACGTCGTTGCGAGGAGGTGGCTGTCGTCAGGCATTCAACTAATCAGATTTCGCGTTAGCTGTTTGCAAAAGAAGAACGCCCAAGACTGCATTCGCAGCCCCGATGGAAATGATTGCAACATTGGCGTCCTTGTCTAGCACCATCACTCTATAAAGAGTGAGGCTTATAGTGATCACTGAAACCACCAGTAGGATTATTGCTACTATGTGCCGTCCCGTCACTACATTGTTCTCGCGATCAGCATTTTCATGACTTCATTAGCGCCGCCATAGATGCGCTGGACGCGGGCGTCCTGATACATTTGGCCGATAGGGTATTCGTCCATATAGCCCCAGCCGCCATGCAGCTGCAGACACTCATCGATGATCTTGCACTGCAGGTCGCTGACCCAGTATTTGCTCATGGATGCGGTTGCTGCATCCAGTTTGCCGTCGAGTAGCATCTGCGTGCAGTGATCAACAAAGACGCGCGCGACCGTCGCCTCAGTTTTACACTCAGCGAGCTTGAACTGCGTGTTCTGAAAATCGAAAATCGTGCCACCGAAGGCTTTGCGCTGTTTGACATAGGCAACCGTTTCCCGGATCGCGCGCTCAATCATGCCGATGCCCTGAATGCCGATAATGTGACGCTCCTGCGGGAGTTGCTGCATCAGCTGAATAAAGCCTTGGCCTTCTTCGGGGCCAAGTAGTGCGCTCGCCGGGACTTTGACATCATTGAAAAATAGCTCAGACGTATCGGCGGCGGGCTGGCCAATTTTCTTAAGGTTGCGACCGCGCTCAAAACCTTCAACCTCTTCGGTCTCGACCATCATGATCGAAATGCCTTTGGCGCCTTTGGTCGGATCGGTTTTGGCGCAGACGAGGACCAGATCAGCCGTCTGCCCGTTTGTAATGAACGTCTTCGAGCCGTTGATGACATAGCCATTACCATCTTTGACAGCGGTGGTTTTGATGTTCTGGAGGTCAGATCCTGTGCCTGGCTCTGTCATCGCAATGGCGCATACAAGATCACCACTCGCGAGTTTCGGCAGAAGGCGTTGCTTTTGATCCTCAGACCCATAGTGGATGATGTAAGGCGCAACGATGGCATTGTGCAGACCGATCCCGAAACCGGCGATGCCTTGTTGCTCAAGCTGTTCAATAATCACGGCATCATGGCGAAAGTCGCCGCCCGCACCGCCATATTCTTCTGGCGCAGACACCAGCAGAAGACCCTGCTCCGCTGCCTTGTACCAGATCTCCCGCGGCACCTGCCCTGCCTCACGCCAGCTCTCTACGTCTGGTTTCAGCTCTTTTTCAAAGAATTGCCCAACGGCCTCGTTAAAGATTTTGATCTCTTCATCTTCGCGCCAAGCTGGTGGCGGTAGATCGAGGACGTTTTGCATGGGGAGCTCCTGGGAGTTGGTTTTCGTTTACGTTAGCGTCAATTTACAGGACGCACATTGCCGTGGCTAGTCGTAACGTTGCGCCAAGTAAAAGCCCCGGCGCTATGGCCGAGGCTGCATCAAAGCTAGAACCGCTCAGCGTCCAAAGCCATGACCAGATCCGCTCCGGTTTTCAGCTTTGCGAGATGGCTCGCCGCTTCTGGCAAGACGCGGGACACATAATACTTCCCGGTCGTGATCTTGTCGTCATAGAATGGGTCGTCGCCCTTCTTTTCGATCGCAACTTTCGCCATCAGCGCCCACATATAGGTCAGTGCGGTCAAGCCGAAGAGCTGCAGGTAATCGGTCGACGCCGCACCGGCATTGTTAAAGTCGGTCATTCCGTTCTGCATCAGCCACGTCGTGCCGTCCTGCAGCTGTGCCTTGGCTGATTTCAGCGCTTCGACGAATGGTTCGAGCTGTTCGTCGCCTTCATGCGTGCCAATGAAGTCGTCCATCTCTGCAAAGAAGGCGAAGACAGCGCGACCCCCATTGGCGGCGAGCTTTCGACCGACAAGATCAAGCGCCTGAATGCCATTGGTCCCCTCATAGATGAGAGAGATACGACAATCACGGACAAACTGCTCAAGGCCCCACTCTTTGGTAAAGCCTGAACCACCATGCACTTGCAGCGCTTCATTGGCCATTTTGAAGCCGCGATCCGTGAGGAAAGCTTTGATGATCGGCGTCATCAGCGCCATGTAATCATCCGCCTTTTGACGCGTTTCCTCATCCGGTGAGCGGTGATGAAGATCACCAAACAAAGCGGTCCAATACGCAAAGGCGCGTGCGCCCTCAATAAAGGATTTCTGATCCATCAGCATCCGACGCACATCCGGGTGCACAATGATCGGGTCAGCAGGTTTGTCTGGCGCTTTTGTGCCCGTCAGGCTGCGGCTTTGAAGACGGTCATTGGCGAAATCAACGGCGTTCTGATAGGCGATTTCGGCTTGGCTGAGGCCTTGCAGGCCAACCCCCAAACGCGCCTCATTCATCATGACGAACATGGTGCGCATGCCTTTATTTTCTTCCCCGACAAGCCAGCCTGTTGCGCCATCATAATTCATGACGCAGGTCGCATTGCCGTGAATGCCCATCTTTTCCTCGAGTCCGCCACACGACAGCTCATTACGTTCACCGAGTGATCCGTCGCCGTTGACCATGAATTTCGGGACAACGAATAAGGAGATGCCCTTGATGCCCTCAGGCGCGCCCTCAATACGGGCGAGCACAAGATGGATAATGTTTTCAGTCAGGTCCTGCTCACCGCCGGAAATCCAGATTTTGGAACCGGTAATTTTATAAGATCCGTCTGCTTGCGGCGCAGCCTTCGTTTTAATCAGGCCCAGATCCGTTCCGCATTGTGGCTCGGTCAAATTCATTGTTCCAGCCCACTCGCCGGAGGCCATTTTCGGGCCGTAGGTTTGCCTTTGCTCGTCAGACCCGCCCGCCATTAGGGCTTCATAGGCCCCTGACGTCAGGCCGGGATACATGCCAAACGCCATATTTGCCGAGGAGGTCATCTCGCTCGTCGCCATGTTCAAGACATAAGGCAGGTTCTGCCCGCCCATGTCTTCAGATTTTCCAAGCAGTGGCCAGCCATTGTCGACGAGTTGGGCATAGGCCTCTTTGAAACCGTCAGGTGTTTTCACGCTTCCGTCACTGTTGCGAATGCATCCTTGCTCGTCACCGACACGATTAAGGGGGAACAAGACGTCCTTCGCGAACTTACCGCTTTCTTCGAGAATAGCGTCAATTGTATCCGGGGTCGCGTCTTCAAAGCCGGGGAGATTGGAATAGTTTTGTAGGCTTAGCACGTCATGCAGAATAAATTGCATGTCGCGAACGGGGGCATCATAGCGGGGCATTAGAAACTCCGATTTATAGGGTCTGGATTGTGTGCGTGTAACGGCCCTATGCGTGCACGGAAGGCCGTTCTACTTTTAGGCGTCATCAAGCTGACGGCGTGCAACCGCATCATACGCTTTCAAATTGGCGGCTTCATCTTTTCCGGGACCGATCCGGCTGAGTTGCTCTTCGAGCCACTCGATGCCTCGATGAAGCTCTTGCAGCGCCATTTCAATGTCTTCGCGCTGGCTCTCAAGCTCTTTGACCTGGTTCTGGAACTTAACGAGCGACATTCTCATTTGCGCACGCTCGCCATCCTCAAGCCCATAAAGATCGAGGATTTCACGGATATCAGCGAGCGGAAGGCCAAGGCGCTTCAGGCGAACGATGATTTTAACGCGTGCGCGATCTCTGTGAGAGTAAACGCGTGTCATACCGTCCCGAGCAGGATGCAGCATGTCTTTATCTTCGTAGAAACGAAGGGCGCGGGGTGTGATTCCAAACTCACGAGCAAGCTCTGAAATAGAGTATGTGCGGGAGTCAGCGATAGAAATTGAGGAGACTGTATCTGGCATAGCACTCGTATGCCGTGTCCTTACGCGAACGTCAACGGAAGGTTTGCAGATGTCGAAAATTCCAAATGGTTTATAAAAACGCTGTCTTTGTTTACGACTTTAACCTCGAATTAAGGCCACGCACTCCATTGCTTAACGCGATAGGTCAAATTGCACCGAATTTAAGTGGTGTAGTCGTGGAGTGCTGTTCATGTCGAATACCGGATCATGGAGCGTCAAAGGGATAGATAATCGTGCGCGGGCAGTGGCGAAACAGCGCGCACGCCAGCAAGGGGTTACTCTCGGCGATTACATTAATGACATGCTTTTGAAGGGCCATAGCGAGGCCGGCCCGCGAGACTTGCAAGAATGCCTCCAAAACGAGCTTGCAGAACCGAGTGCGTTGGATCGTCTGACGCAGAAACTAGAAGCCGTGGAAGCGCGGTCGACACTCGCAATTACCGGAATTGATCAATCCGTCCTCGGTCTTATCGCACGTCTTGAAAACGCAGAAGCGTCAACGTCTGCGGTCGCTTCTGAAGTTGATGGCATGGTCAACGATCTGCGCGAAACGCAAGAAGCCTTGCGCATAAAAATTACGACTCTGGAAAACGATGAGACGAGCCAACAGAATCTAGAGTCGATGCGCG
>JBCCDF010000228.1:0-4598 GCA_039030935.1 Pseudomonadota bacterium
AGATGCCCCCGTTGAAGTCGGTACGCCGCAAATCGAGTTTTACGCGGCCGTTGCGCGAAAAGATTTAGAGGGTTTCTCCGGTGAGGGCTGGCACCCGGAAGAAGCTTTGAGCCGGGAGCAAGCGCTCGCCTTATTTACCAGCGCGCCAGCCTATGCGGCTTTTATGGAAGACGATCTGGGAACGATTGAGGTCGGAAAACTCGCTGATTTCAGCGTTTTTGATCTTGATTTAATGCGCGTGGCTGAGGCCGAAATCCTAGACGCTAAGACCGTTATGACCATTGTCCACGGTGAAATCGTTTATCAACGAAAGGCAGAGTAGAAGACCGTCATGACCATCCGTCTCTATGATAGTGCAACGCGTGAGAAGCGCGTGTTTGAACCGCAAGATCCGGCACGTGTGACCATGTATGTCTGTGGGCCGACCGTTTATAATCGGGCTCATATTGGGAATTTCCGTCCGGTCATCGTCTTCGATACGTTGTTTCGACTGTTGCGCGCGGCCTATGGCGAGACCTCTGTGATCTATGCGCGCAACGTGACCGATGTGGATGATAAGATCATAACTGCGTCGAATGAGACCGGCGAAGCGATTGATGCAATCACGAAGAAGTTTGCTGCGATCTATGCCGAAGACGCTGCTGCGGTGAATGCTCTTCCGCCGACGATTGTCCCGTGGGCGACCCAGCATATCGGGGAAATGCTCGAAATGATCGAGACGCTTGAAGAGAAGGGCTTCGCCTATGCGACGGATGCGGGCGTGTTCTTCAACGTGCCTGAGATGGAGGCGTATGGGCGTCTCTCTGGGCGCAACCTTGATGATAATGAAGCGGGTGCGCGGGTTGCGGTTGATCTGGGCAAACAGAATGCGGCTGACTTCGCCTTGTGGAAATTTGCCAAACCCGGTGAACCCGAAGACGCCACATGGGACAGCAAATGGGGCAGGGGTCGGCCCGGTTGGCATATTGAATGCTCTGCCATGATTGCAAAACATCTTGGCAAGACCATCGACATTCACGGTGGTGGCATCGATCTACAATTCCCTCACCATGAGAATGAAATCGCCCAAAGCGAGTGCTGCCATGACGAGCCTATGGCGAACTTCTGGATGCATAATGGCTTTCTCGACATGGGCGGGGAGAAGATGTCAAAATCGCTCGGCAATGTCGTTCTGTTGAATGACTTGTTGGATGACTGGGACGGTGAAGTGATCCGGTTTGCGATGCTGAGCGGTCACTATCGCGCGCCACTCGACTGGACGGATGATCTGTTGGAACAGGCGAAGACGACACTGGGCCGCGTCTATGGTGCTCTGCGCCGTGTCTGGGGTGCTGACGGCGGCGAGGCCAGCGATAGTGGTGTGGTAAAAGCGCTGCGCGATGATTTGAATACGCCGATTGCCTTGGCCGAGCTGTCGCGTCTCGCAGGTGAGGCCAATGGCGCGGCAGATCGCAAAGACCAAGCCAGTATGGCTGGAGCACGCGCGAATCTGCTGGCAGCGGGTCAATTGCTGGGGCTCTTGCAGAAAACGCCTACCGAATGGGAACAGGGCGGAGACAGCGATGAGAATGCCGCGATCGATGCTTTAGTCGAAGCGCGCAATCAAGCCCGAGCGAATAAGGACTGGGCTGAAGCAGATCGTCTTCGCGATGAACTGACAACTAAAGGGATCGAGATTATGGATGGAGCGGGAGGCGCAACATGGCGAAGAGTATAAAAGGGGCTTGTCTTGCGCTGTGCGGTTTGATTCTGAGTGCCTGTCAGACGGCCCCAGCGGTTGATGACGGTGCGATCTACCTTGTACGTCATGCTGAAAAAGTCACTGATGGTGGTGCCATGCTGGTCGAGGATCCAAAAGACCCGCCACTTACGGCTGAGGGGGAAGCGCGCGCTCAGGCACTTGCTGACGTGCTGACAGAGGCCGGCGTCACCCAGATATGGTCGACGGATACGATCCGGACGCGCGCCACAGCTGCGCCCTTGGCAGAGCGCCTCAATTTAGAGGTTCAGCTCTATAGCTTCTCAGACTTAGACGGTTTCGCCGCACGTTTGCTTGAGCAATCAGGCGAAACGGTGCTGGTTGTTGGTCACTCAAATACGACGCCTTATTTGGTTGAGACATTAGGCGGCGATGGTGGAACACCGATTGTTGAGAAGAGCGAGTATGACCGGCTCTATGTGTTTTACCCGCAGACGCAAAAGACGAACCTCCGTCGATACGGAACTCCGTCCTTGGTTGAGTAAAGTGCATAAATTCTAGCTGGTGCAAGCGCCGGTTCGTTTTGCATCCACTTTCATTTTCGACGCCATGGTACGTCCTTCGCCGACATCCAAATCGACATCGCCGTCCATCAAGAAAGAACTGTAATTGTGGGTCAGAACGATTTTGGCTGAACGCATCGCTTGGCCCGGACAATCCAAATTAAATGTCACGCGATTTGAGTCCTGACTGACATTGCTGGCTGTGCACTCCGCACCGCCAGCAAACTCTTTCGCCAACGCAGTTGGTTCGAGTTTCGATTCCCACTCCCCCAAGCAATCAGAATCGCTCTCGATAACCGGGTTCATATTCGCCCCCGGCACAGTAAATGTGATCTCATAACTCCACTGACCGGGTTGCAGGTTGACTGGATCAGCCAGTGCGGATGTTGCAGCACATCCAAGAGCCACACTCGTGGCGACCAAAATACGTTTCATAGAACCATCCTCATTCATTATCGTCTTTTTATACGCCCCCTGTTTCTGTGCGCATACCCCCTTGAGGGTGATTCTGCGCGGGTTTGATTGGACAAGACCGCGTTTTCTCGGCATTGGCGCGGTATGGCTGACGTTCACAACCTACAATCGCTTTTACGCTCACTCTGTTCAGAGACCTCGGGTGAGCGTGTGAGTGTTGCCGATTTATTGAACGCGGTCGGGCGGCGCTCATATGGGCCTGTAATCCTGTTATTAGGGTTTGTTGCCATCAGTCCTTTGACACTTGTACCGGGCGCGAATTTTCTTGTCGCGTCTGTGATTTTGATTTTCGCTTTGCAGATGGTGGTTGGGCGAGACTATCCGTGGTTGCCGAAAAAGGCCTTGGCGTATTCCTTTCCGCGAAAATACCTGATTTCTGGCGCTGAAGCGCTCGATAAGCACGCTCATTCAGTTGACCAGCTTCTAAAGCCACGCCTGACTTTTTTAACGCGCGCGCCTTTTGTGCAGCTGGTGGCCTTAGCGCTCGTTGCAGCCGCTTTGGTGACATTTCCCTTATCGTTTATTCCGCTCGGGCCAGTTTTGCCGAGCTTAACGGTTCTGTTCTTCGGTTTGGCCATCTCGGCGCGGGATGGCTTTTTATTGATTGTTGCTGGTGCAACGCTGATCGCCGCTGTTATCCTTATGGCAAAAGTCTGGACAGCCCTGCCATTTGTGTAGCTTGAATTTACCATAAGTCGGGGCGATATGTAAGTCATGACTGATCTCTATCATAACCGTGTTCTGGAACTCGCCGCAGATATTCCGAATCTGGGCCACCTTGAGGATGCGCACGGATCAGCCGAAAAGCTCGCGCGCATTTGCGGGTCGACAGTCCGCGTTGATGTGCGCTTGAGCAGCAATGGCGGGACGGTTGAAGCGATCGCAGTCGAGCCGAAAGCTTGTGCACTGGGGCAGGCCGCCACGTCGGTTGTCTCTGAGAACGCTGTTGGGGCTAATGTGGACGAGATTCAGCGTGCGGCCGATACTTTCAGAGACATGCTAAAACAGGACGGTGAGCCGCCTCGTGGCAGGTTTTATGAGCTGCGGCACCTGCAAGGGGTTCGTGATTATCCACCCCGTCATGCATCGACGCTTTTGGTCTTTGACGCGCTTTTGCAGGCCATCAAAGAGGCTAAAGCGTTTTTGGGATTAGAGGCGGTAACTGATGGCGCTGAACCGCGCTTGGCAGAACAGCCTTCGTAAATTTTAAGCCCATGCGCTAGAGCCACCGACGGTATTTAAGGTTGGAGGCTGGCGATCAAGTTCATTTCGATTTTTGCTTGCTCCGTGAGCGCCGCGCTTAGATGCTCCGTGGCCGTCTTTGCTTCGCTTATATACCATCCCATCGTAGCCGGATGATCGCTTAGAAAGCCATTGGTCTGACCGGGACTTGAGATGAAGAGCGGGCTGAAATTGGCCGCTTTCCGCCAGGCCTGAATGGCACGGGTTCGCCCCTCTGAGATATCGCGTGATGCTGTCAGGGAGGGGTCAGCGTCAAATGTGGCCTGCAAGAGTTCGGCCGCAACATGGGCCTGCCCGCGGGCTTTGTAGACGGCTTCGATATCCACTCGTGATGCGGGCCAGCCATCTGCGCTCTCACTGGCCAAACGCAGATCACGCTGAGCCACATCTGCCCATGCGATAAACAGCGACAATTCTTGCTGAAGCGCGCCAACACCATTTGATGATCCTGCGAGTGAGCGAGACAGTCTGCCGTCATAGCGCTGCAAAGCTTGCACGGCTGCATGCATTCTGGGTTCAGCTTCCACATCTGCGACAGGGGCAAGCAAACGCCCGGCGGCCGTCAGGTCTGGGTCAGGTGTGTAGCCATCGGGCGACGTGATATGAGCCGCCAAGAGCAT
>JBCCDF010000229.1:0-4502 GCA_039030935.1 Pseudomonadota bacterium
CATTTGATTGGTAACGCGCTTCGGGTCGTTCATGGCATTAGCACAAAATGTGGCACGGTGCAGGTTTTAAATGATCGTTCTATAAGCCCAGTTACGCCATGCTCTCCGAGTGATGCGCCGCTTATGCGGGCCTTTCAAACTGAGCTATTCGATCCTATCGGCATGAATGCCCAACCCGAATTTGACCCCGCTGGCACCTATCTTGGTGGCTCAAACATTTGGGCCTCAGCCCATGACTTTGCAAAGTTCGGCTATCTCTATCTGCGCGACGGCGTTTGGGAGGGCGAACGCCTGCTACCCGAGGGATGGGTCGACTTCGCCCGTACACCGGGCCCGGACCAGAATATCAAAGTCTATGGTGCCGGCTTCTGGCTGGCCTTGCCAGAAGGCCAAGAAACCACACTGCCACGCGCCCGCAAAACACCCCCTTTCGATGTCTTCGCGGGCAATGGCAGTGAGGGCCAGACGATCAGCATCGTTCCATCTCGTGACCTCGTCATCGTGCGCCTCGGCCTGATGCCAAACAATAATCCCAATTGGAACGCGCTGTTCGAATGGAACCAACAAATGGCCCGCGGGTTTCCAGAGGTGGAACTATCTGGCGAATAGTCGAAACGTTACGAAGCGGACTGAGCCTATCTTCACACCACAGCGGATAAGTGCTTCACAAATGCCGAGGCCCGGCGTATATGCCCGTCTTGCTCACAGTGTTGAGCATCAAATCAGAGTGCGGCCGTGGCGGAATTGGTAGACGCGCAGCGTTGAGGTCGCTGTGGGAGATAATCCTGTGGAAGTTCGAGTCTTCTCGGCCGCACCAGATTTTCCAGCCCCGCAAGGTCTCTTTATGATCTAAACTTTGCTTGGCTTGGCGCGCTCTTTGTCTTTTGCTTCAGCGCGCATTTCCAAGGCGACCACAATAGCCCCTGTCAGCAAAATCATAGACAGAATGCCAAGCATCATCACCGGAGAGGCGAATGGCGATGCATCAACACTTGGCAGAGAAATCATGGTAAGGCCCTGTTAGGGTTAGTCACAGCTTAACGAATACTGCCTCTGCTGTGCAAAGCCCGTGCCGATTTGGGACCCTGAACTGATGTTTGATGATCGATTGCCAACTGCCGTTTGGGCTGATGCCCTGATTCGGCGTGCCCAGCTCGAAGGGGCCGGCGTCTTCGTCCTGCAAAAAGGCGAGGCGTCACGTGGGGATGTTCTCTTGAAAGTCGCAACACTGGATGGGCAGGCGCGGGCGTATCGGCCTCAAACCAATATGGCCGGTGACCGCGTTTTTCTAGACCTGACCGCTCAAGGCATAGGTCCTGATGAGCGCCAGATTGATGCCTATCTCAGCAAGGCCAAGGCGCGCGACTTTGATCTGTGGATCATCGAAATCGAAGATCGCGAAGGACGTCATTTTCTAACCGAGCCGGTGGAAACGCTGTTATAATTCTCTATTCGCGCTCAAAGCCGCATTCCCCGTCTTGGAACGGCTCGTGAAATCTCTTAGATCGCGCCCATGTCTTTATCCCTTTCTGAAGAAGCTGGCCGTCGGCGGACTTTTGCGATTATCTCGCACCCTGACGCCGGTAAAACGACGCTGACGGAAAACCTGCTTCTGGCAGGCGGCGCGATTAGAGCCGCTGGCGAGGTTGCTGCGCGCGGTGAGCGCAGGCGAACCACGTCAGACTGGATGAAGATTGAACGCGACCGCGGCATCTCGGTGAGTGCATCGGTCATGACGTTTGAGTTTCGCGGCAATGTCTACAATCTGCTCGATACGCCGGGTCACGAGGATTTCTCAGAGGATACCTACCGAACGCTAACCGCGGCGGACTGCGCCATCATGGTTTTGGATGCCGCGAAGGGGATTGAGCCTCAGACTTTGAAACTGTTTGAAGTTTGTCGACTGCGCGACATTCCGATTGTGACGTTCATCAACAAGATGGATCGCGAAGCGCTCGACCCGCTTGAATTGCTGGATCAGATTCAGGATCAACTTCAGCTCGATACAGCGCCGCTCTATTGGCCCGCGGCCTCGGGTCAGCGCTTTGGTGGCATGATCGATCTGCGCACAGGTGAGTTTCTGCACTATTCCAAGCGAACAGCGACGGAAGGCCTGACCCCTGGAACGAGCGCGCGCGTCAGTCTGGATGATGTGCGCGATACGGTCGACCCTTCTGCGCTTGAAGAGCTTGAGGAAGGCAGCGAGATGGCGCTGGAAATGCTACCGAAGGTCGATAAACAAGCCTTTCTGGAAGGTCATCTGACACCCATCGTGTTTGGCACGGCTTTGCGTCATTTCGGTGTTGGTGAGCTCCTCGAGACGCTTGAAGAGTTCGCACCACCCCCACGTCCGCAAGACTGCCATAAGAAAGACGCAACGCACAAAGCGCATCGTGATGACAAAAATGTTGCGGGTTTCGTGTTCAAAATCCAAGCAAATATGGACCCTAATCACCGCGATCGCGTGGCTTTTCTTCGCCTAGTCTCCGGTGAATTCAAGCGGGGTATGCGGTTAAAAACCAGCGAAGGCAAACAGCTCAACATTCACAATCCGATGATGTTTCTCGCCCAAGACCGTGAAATCGCTGAAACGGCTTATGCAGGCGACGTGATCGGTGTTCCTAATCATGGGCAGTTGCGGGTTGGTGACAGTTTGAGCGAAAGCGGTGATGTTCGTTTCGCCGGAATCCCGAACTTCGCGCCTGAAATTTTGCGGCGCGCGCGTCCAACCGATCCGATGAAGGCCAAGCATCTTCGCAAGGCGCTTGAGAGCTTATCTGAAGAGGGCGTGACGCAGCTTTTCATCCCCGCGATTGGTTCTGACATGATTGTCGGGGCCGTCGGTGCCCTGCAAATCGAGGTCATGGCTGAGCGCATGGTCACCGAATATAATCTCGACGTCGTGTTTGAACCGGCTCCTTACAATGTTGCACGCTGGATCAGCGGCGATGAGGATTTGCTGAAGGCGTTTCTGGAAAAGAATAAGTCCGCGAGTGGAACAGATTTGGACGGCGCGCCTGTCTATCTTGCTAAGAATGCGTGGGATGTTGGCTACGCACAGGAGAAAAACCCCGATCTACGCTTCACAGCGACGAAGGAGCGGGCGATTTAGGGCCCTCACCAAACACGGGATCGATCCATTTGCGATAAGTCTTCCAGCCTCCGATTGAACGTGTGGTGATCTTACTACGGATTTGAGCGAAACTCGCCGTGGAGACATTGACGCCGGAGAGGTCTGTGCGATCCAAGTCGGGCGCTTTCAAGCCTAAGAAGCCCATTAAATCCTCGACCTCGGTCTGCGGTGACCGGACCAGCTCTTCGTAAGACAGTCGATGAAGTCTGCCCGGTAGAGCTTCGTACCACTGCGCCATCATCGTCTCGTGCGCTGACAAATAAGCTTTCGCGTCCTCAAGTGAATGTCGCCATCTCGAACCGCCGGTTAGGTAGGTGCGCCATGCCGATAGCGCGATGTCCCTTTTATCACGGTGGACCCAGACGAATTTTGCGTTCGGCAGGGCTCGTGCCAAGGCACCAATAAAGAGATTCAGGATCGCCCCTTTGTCAGTGACATACCCGGCCCCCACGGACCGTATGCGGCTCAGTTTTCGATAAACGTCTCCGATCAAAGCCCAATTGATCTGACCGCTCTGAAATCCACCTGCGCTCTCAATATCAGAATAGTTTAGATTCCCAAGAGACCAAGTTGCGAGCCGACTAAAAAGGGTCTCACCCATCGCAAACGTCTGCGGCGCAGTTGCGATGATTTGCTCCGTCAGTGACGTGCCTGAGCGAGGGGCGCCCACGATAAAGATCGGTTGAGGCCCCGCGTCTGTATCTTCGACTGAGGCTTTAGGCGCTGGATCAGCAAGTTTGGAGAAGGTCGACGCAATATCATGCATCGCTGAGACATCGACCGAGACATTGTAGGCCTGTTTTTGTTTCCCAATCTCGTTCGCTTTGCTCCATGTGCCCCATGCGAGCTCGGCCTCGCCTTTGTCATGATAGATCGTACCAAGAGCGTAAGCAGCTCCGGGAAAAGCATGTGGTGGTGACGCGTCAATCAAGCGCTTGAGCGGCATTTGATCCGCTTCTGAATATTGACCTGTCGCTATCAAAACGGCCCAGGCATCGCCAAAGTCCGGCTTCTTCTGAACGGCACGTCGCGCACTCGCTGCGGCCTCATCAAGTTTTCCGAGGTGGCCCGAATACACTGCCTTAAAGTAATCGAGCGCCGGGTTTGGCGGTGCTGTCCGCGCGAGATCTTCGATGACTTGCAGTGCGATATCAGATCGTCCAATTCGAGAATATCGCTCTGCGAGGACGAAAGCCTGTCGGTGATCATTGGGCCGCTCTCGCGTGACGGCTTTTGCGATTTCCAGCGCGATATCTTCATCCGCGACAGCAAGTGAGAGCTGCAGAAGCTCGGGGCCATGTGCGCCTAAAGGAAGGCCTCTGGCAACCAAACGACGGATTTGATCAACAGCGAGGTCTTGGCGCTTCGC
>JBCCDF010000230.1:0-4460 GCA_039030935.1 Pseudomonadota bacterium
CATAAGGGGACCTTCGATGACATGCAGCGGGCGATCTCTAGCCGCGCGGGCTTCTTCTGTGTCCGCCTCAATGTATTCGGTGATGCCGTTGATGAGGGCATGCTCTAGGCGTTTTTCGACGGGCAGGTCGCGCCAGCGGAGGTCTTTCTCGGCGGTTTTGCCTTTCTGGCCTTTGAAGGATTCTGCCAGTGTGATCAGGTTTTCAGTCCCGTCAGAATGACGATTGAGGATGACGTCCTCGACCGCCTCGCGCAGCTTTGGTTCAATCTCATCATAGATGTCGAGCTGGCCGGCATTGACAATGCCCATATCCATGCCCGCCGGAATAGCATGATAGAGGAAGACCGAGTGCATGGCGCGGCGCACGGGTTCATTGCCGCGGAAGCTGAAGCTGACATTGGAGAGCCCGCCGGAGATATGACAGCCGGGACAGGTCTCGCGGATGATCTTGGTCGCTTCGATGAAATCGAGTGCGTAGGTGTCGTGCTCTTCAATGCCGGTGGCGACGGCGAAGATGTTGGGGTCGAAAATGATGTCTTCGGGTGGGAAGCCGACGGTTTCGGTGAGGAGTTTAAAAGCGCGCTGGCAAATCTCGATTTTGCGCGGGGCGGTATCGGCCTGGCCAACCTGGTCAAAGGCCATAACGACAACCGCTGCGCCATAAGAGAGGCATTTTCGAGCCTGATCGATGAAGTCAGCCTCGCCTTCCTTCATGGAAATGGAGTTGACGATGGCTTTGCCCTGAACGCATTTCAGGCCTGCCTCGATGACAGGCCATTTCGAGCTATCGATCATAATGGGCACGCGGGCGATGTCAGGCTCAGCGGCAATCAGATTGAGGAAGGTCGTCATCGCCTCGACGCCGTCGAGCATCCCCTCGTCCATGTTCACGTCGATGATCTGTGCGCCGTTTTCGACCTGTTGGCGGGCGACTTCAACAGCCGTCGCGTAATCCCCAGCCGTGATCAGTTTCCGGAAGCGGGCACTACCGGTGACATTGGTGCGTTCGCCGATATTGACGAAGGTCTGGGCGGCGGAAGAGGTGGGCGTCACGAGATAAGTTCAAACGGTTCCAAGCCGGCGAGGCGCATGGCTTGGGGTTGGGGTTTGACTTGGCGGGGTTTGATGCCGTCGGTACATTTGACGATGGCGGCGACGTGGTCTGGCGTGGTGCCGCAACAGCCGCCCAGAATGTTGACGAGGCCGTCTTCGGCCCAAGGCGTGAGGTTGCAAGAGATCTGGCAAGGTGTTTCGTCATACTCGCCCATTTCATTCGGCAGGCCTGCATTGGGATAGGCGGCGACGAGCGTGTCAGCGACTTTAGCGAGCGCGGCAATATGCGGACGCATCAACTCGGACCCAAGGGCGCAATTAAAGCCAATGGCAAAGGGTTTGGCGTGGCGGACAGAGTGCCAAAAGGCCTCGACCGTTTGGCCGGAGAGCGTGCGACCAGAGCGATCTGTGATTGTGCCGGAAATCCAGATGGGGAGCTGGTCCATGCCTTCGGCTTCGAGGTCTTTGATCGCTTTGATCGCGGCTTTGCAGTTGAGCGTGTCTGTAATCGTTTCGATCAGGTAGAGGTGCACGCCGCCTTCATTGAGGGCTTTGATCTGCTGGCGGTATGCCTCATAAACCTCATCAAAAGTCACCTCGCGCGCGCCCGGATTGTTTACGTCTGAGGACATGGAGAGCATTTTATTGAGCGGACCAATAGAGCCGGCCGCGAAGCGCGGTTTGTCAGGTGTTTTCTCTGTCCAGCGATCGGTGGCTTCGCGCGCAAGCCGAGCGCCTTCGTAATTGATATCGATGACGTCTTGGAGTTTGAGATTGTAGTCATCCTGAGCGATGGTCGTGCCCGAAAACGTATTGGTCTCGGTTATGTCGGCGCCAGCTTCGAGGTAGGCCTCGTGGAGTTCGCTCACGCAGTCGGGACGCGTCAGGCAGAGGATGTCATTATTGCCCTTCATCTGGCCGGGGTAGGTTGCGGTGTCGAAGCGTGCGCCGCGGAAATCCTCTTCGGTAAGGCCCATGCGTTGGAACATGGCACCCCATGCGCCGTCGAGAATGAGGATGCGCTCTTTGGAGGAGGCGTGCAGGGCGGTGATGCGCGATTGGCGGGAGGTCATTGGGATGGCTCTTCCTGCTTGCGTCTGGCTCTTTCGGCAATCGCTCGCTCAAGGTCATTTTGAAGTTTGACTTTTTTAGAGTTGTTACAGCTTAGGCCGTAGGAGGAGATAAGGGTTTTCAAGTTGGACAATTGAGCAGCTTCTAATCTGGGATCCACAGAAAATGAGACGTTATCGGAAATTACAGTCTGTGGCTCGGGCGATATCTGCACATATGGGTTTTGGCCCGCTAGGTCTAAGTTGGCTCTGATCTGCTGTCGTGTAGGCGGCGTTGCATGCAAGGCGATTAGATTACTCGTTGTGTCGTACAAGCTGTCGCATATTTCTCGCTGCGTATCGCTGCGGTTCTGCTCAATCGCAAATATCTTTAGATTCCACCCGAGGATGGTTCCTGCGACCAGCGCCAGTGCGATGGCTAGGGTGAGGAAACGGGAGTTGCGGCTCATGCTGCGACCGCCGCTGGCTTGAGGCCAAGGAGGCGGCAGGTTGAAAGGGCGAGGCTTGCTTTATTGAGCGTATAGAAGTGAAAGTCGCTGACGCCGTGTTCGGCGAGCTTATAGCAGAGCTCTGCGGCGACATTGGCTGTGATGAGTTCGCGGGTTTGCGGGTCGTCTTCGGTGCCATCATAGAGGGCGTGCAGCCAATCCGGGAGGGTTGACTGACACAGGCTGGCAATGCGCTTCAAGCCTTTGAAATTTGGTTGGAGCATGATGCCAGGAACGATGGGCATGGTGACGCCGCCTGCGCGGGCACGCTCCAAGAAATCAAGATAGATTTGCGGTTCGAAGAAAAATTGCGTGATGGCGCGGTCGGCGCCCGCGTCCTGTTTCGCTTTCAGGAAAGCGATGTCGCGGTCCCAGCCCTGACTATCGGGGTGTTTTTCTGGGTAACAGGAGACAGAGACTTCGAAGACGCGGCCAAGGTCGGGGCGGTGATCGCGCAGACTGCTGACCAGATCGACGCTGTCTTTGAAGCCGCCGGGGTGTTGTTCAAAGCGCTGACCCATGCCGGTCGGAGGGTCACCCCGTAGCGCTACGATGTGTTTGACGCCAGCATTCCAATAGTCTTCGGCGACTTGCAGGACTTCCGCTTTGGTTGCGCCAACGCAGGTGAGATGCCCAGCAGGCGTGAGTGGGGTTTCTCTTGCAATTTTGGCAACGGTCGCGTGAGTGCGATCACGTGTTGAGCCGCCTGCGCCATAGGTGACCGAGACAAAACGCGGCGTCATCGATGACAGGCGTTTAACCGAGTCCCAGAGATTGGCCTCCATCTTCTCGCTCTTTGGCGGGAAGAACTCGAAAGAGACGTTTGGAGCGGGCGTGGCCTGTTGAGTGGCGGCGGTAAGCTGGGTCATGCGGCGGTTTCTTTCGCAAGGGCAGGGCGAGTGGCGGACCAAATCAGGACGGAAAGGCCCTGATCCAAGTCTTTTGGTGGGTCGAAGCGGCGTGGAGCGTTGAGTTGCAGGGCCGCGTTTGCGCACCAGTCAGCCATGTCGGCCTCGCGGATGCCCAAGCGCCTGTGGCCCTGCTTATCACGCAGGAATTCAAGTGTGTGGGGGGCGAAATCGATGACAAGAAGCTGACCGCCCGGTTTGAGGATACGGCTGGCCTCATCGATAACAGCCGAAGGGTCATCGAGAAAATGCAGGACCTGGTGAACGGTGACGAGGTCAGCACTGCTGTCTGCGAAGGGCGTTGCGGTGACATCGCCCTGGCGAACACTGGCAGAGGCGTGGTCTGAAGTGGCCAGATTGGCCCGCGCGACCGTGAGCATGTGGTGGGAAATATCCAAGCCCTCTGCCTCGCGAGTGCGGCCCGCAAAGAGTTTAATCATGCGTGCTGTGCCTGTGCCGAGATCATCGAGAAGTCTGAGAGCGCTTGGTCGTCTCCCTTGGTCCTAGTTCGAAAGAAAGACGGATCAACGCGGTGCTGCGTGGACTATCGACGCTTGAACGAGGTAACGCTGAGGGATTCATACCCTATCCCAAGGATTGATGACTCCCTTGACGCACTCTCTGGAGCAAGGTGGTTTTCGACTCTAGATCTGAAGTCAGGGTATCACCAGGTAAAGATGAGCGCCAAAGATAAGCCGAAGACAGCATTCTCTTGCGGCTCAGGGCTCTGGGAGTTCAGGGTCATGCCGTTCGGATTATGCAATGCTCCGGCGACGTTTGAGCGTCTTATGGAAGCTGTCTTGGCTGGACTTCACTGGAAGTCGCTCCTGGTATATCTGGACGATGTAATTGTCTTCGGATCCTCCTTTGCTGAGGCGCAGAGGCGACTCACCGAGGTATTAGAGCGCTTTCGAGCGGCAGGTCTCAAGCTCAACCCGAAG
>JBCCDF010000231.1:0-4454 GCA_039030935.1 Pseudomonadota bacterium
GGACTATACAGGACGTTTATCACTTGGCGGGCAGGGGGCATTGAACGGACGGCTTAGCGCAAACAGTGACGACCTGCGCGGACTTCTTGGTGCCTTGGATGTAGAGGTCCCCGATGGCGATCGGCTGCGCAGCTTTAGCATCCAAGGAAACACGAGCGGCAGTTTCGAAGGGTTCTCCCTCGCCGACGCCACCCTGAATCTTGACGATCTATCAGCCACCGGAAAATTGGGCGCAGATATCAGCGGTGCGCGTCCAAAACTGAGCGCAGACCTGTCTATGCCACGCCTCGATCTGACGCCATTCTTGGGGGCAGGGGAAGCGCCGGCCCAAACCATGGAGGACTGGGACGACACGCCACTCGCGCTCGACACCCTGCAAATGCTGGATGCGAACCTGACCCTAAATGCGGGTGAGGTCGTCATAAACGACATCACATTACAAGACGCTCTCTTGGTAACAACACTCAATAATGGCGTGCTCAGTGCCATCTTCCGCCGTGCCGATAACCAGCCCGGCTTTCGTGCTTTTGATGGCGCATGGGCTGGCGACATGACCATTAATGCCTCAACCGCAACGCCCAGTATGAGCGTGGATGCGACCGCGGAGGGCGTCGCCGCGCAGAAATTGTTCGAAGCATTCACAGGCTTCAATCGCTTAGATGGCATCGGGCGCGTTGAGCTTGATATGTCCTCTGAAGGCAATAGCCTAAAGGGGCTCATCAATGGATTGGACGGGGACTTTGAAACCGCACTTGATGACGGCGTCCTTCGCGGCATTAATCTGTCTCAATTTATACAATCGGCTGACAATCTGACCGCGTTGCTGAGCAGCGGTGATCTGAGCCTCGCCTCATTTCGTGGCGCTGTCTCGGAGACCGCCGAAACGGAGTTTACCGAGTTCCTTGGCGATCTGAAGTTTACCAACGGCGTCGCAGCAATTGAGAACCTGGAGCTTCGAAATCCGGTTGTGGGCGTCATTGGTGACGGTTCCATCAACCTAGCGGATCGTACAATTGATATCACCTTAAAGCCGCGTATTGATCGCGGCGCGCAGGGGCAGGGCAATACGATTGGTCTCAGCGGGATCGCTGTACCGGTCAGGATAAGCGGATCGTGGACGAATTTGAGCTATGGTTTCGATACACAGGCGGTGCAACAAGAGCTGACCGCGCGAGCGCGCGGCCGCGTCGCAGACGAAATTACCAATCGCGTCGAGGGGCCCCTCGGTGGTCTGCTCGGTGAGGTTGTCGGCGGCGGCCGGGGTAATCAAACCCAACCGTCCCAGGAGGAGCCGGAAGCGGAGCAATCCATTGAAGATGAGGTGAGGGACCGGGTGCTAGATGGCCTCTTCGGTCGCGATGATGACGGTGAATAGAAAATGAGCGGAAATTCCTTTCTCTGATCACATTTACGCCATCAGCTTGCCGCACGCATGAAATCTATCATATCCTATGTAAGATATAATTCTTATTGGTGTAAAACCTGCTGATTGCACAACCTTTGATAAATCAGTATAGGGCGCGCATCGCAGACTCGGGATAGTGATTCATGGCTGAACTTGACCTCGCTTATTATACGCCTTCTGAGAAAGAAGACTTCATGAATTCGAAGCAGAAAGCTTATTTCCGAAACAAGCTTGAAGCTTGGAAAGACGATATTCTGAATGGCGCAAAAGCAACGATCTCAAACTTGCAGGCTGAGTCTTCAAACCACCCCGACCTCGTGGACCGGGCCTCTTCTGAGAGCGATAAAGCGCTTGAACTGAGAACCCGTGACCGCCAGCGCAAACTCATCTCGAAAATTGATGCCGCCATCCGCCGCATCGATTCAGGCACTTATGGCTACTGCGAGGATACAGGCGAACCCATCGGGTTGCGCCGGCTTGAGGCCCGCCCAACCGCGACGCTGAGCCTTGAAGCCCAAGAGCGTCACGAGCGTAAAGAGCGGACAGTGCGTGACGACTAGCCGCGCCCTGCACAAAATCTTTCTGAAGTCTTAAATCCCTAACACACTGTTAACCATTTCGAGTCCATCACCGATTCGGACACTTCCGTTCGTGCATGACTTTTGATGGCTATGGATCGCGATAATACGCTTGCGAAAAATGATGATTGGGCGATGGATGGCGCGAGCGATCTGATCGATCCTGATCGACCGATCCCAAGTGCGCGTGGGGTGTTAAGCGCGGCTGAAATCGAGGCCCTTCTGCGCCCTGATTTGTCAGATATGCCGAATGCTGATGAGCCGCAATCTATTCAGGATCGCCCTCTCCCAGCTCTACAAGACGACGCCGCGGTTATCGACGAGAAGATCACAATCGAAGCCGGCCAGATGGCGGCGCGCTTATCACTCGCCTTTGGGCAATGCTGCGGTGTGAAAGCCGCTATTGGCCTGCGCGACGTGGCACTCACATCGCCACATCATCTTGATCTGAGCCAGATGGCACCCGCTGCTGCACTTTGTTTTGGAACGCGTGATGACAGCATTGAAGCCGTTATCATCTTACCGAGCGCGCTTGCAGACGCTGTAATTGCAAAAGCGTGCGGCGCTCCGCCGATGATGACCGACACGGGTCGTGTTGGTGATGGCTGGCAGTTGAGTGCAATCGACTGCGCGCTTCTGGAACAGCTCCTCCCGCCTCTTGGACGCGCTCTTGAAAGCGATTTTCGTCTCATCGCGATTGAAACAGACATGGCTTATGTCGCAAGCCTGCTGGCGCCCATGGATGTCTTGGACGTTGATTACACCGTTGAGGCTCCTGGCCTCGAAACGCATTTGCGCGTTATTAAACGGGAGTCCGTTGCACAGACTGAGAAACCGCAACTGCAACCCTCTCAACTGCCCGTGACTGCGTTTCTGACTGCTCGCCTTGCCAGTCTCAGTGTTCCTCTGAGCCGCATTACAGCGCTTAAAGCGGGTTCCACACTTCTGCTCGGTTTGCCCCCTGATCAGCCTGTCGACATTCTGTCCGGTGATCGCGATGGACCCGTGATCATGGAAGGGGCCATCGGGCGAAAGGGTAACCATATCGCCGTTAAGGTGACAGGGCTGAACCGCTCGCTGATAAAAGAGCAGGGCGAGACTTAATCTTTAAGTCTGAAAGAAGATTGGGGCTTCTGTTCCCCTAAAAACCCCTGCTGTAAGCGCGCCACCATAGGCCGCCCCGGTATCAAGATTGATCCGCCGTCCGTCTGGCGTGACATCCGGCTGCGCATCATGGGTCGGGGTATGTCCATGCACGACCCGTAGACCATCCAAAGCTGGACTGACCCACTTTGCCGTATCAAAGAAGCGACTCCCCCGCATCCAGCGGCGTTTGACAAGATCATCATCAGGATAGGTCCGCGGATCGACACCCGCATGGACAAAGATCAAGTCACGGCCTTCCGGTACAAATGTCGTCGGCAGGGTCGCAATCCACTCCATATCGGCCTGCGGCAAATCTCTGGGATTATTGAAGCCATAGCTTGCCATTGTGTGGTCACCACCATTGCGAAGCCAGAAATTGACGCTTTCGCCGTGATGAGCGCTGAGCATCATTTCCTCATGATTACCCATCAAGCAGGTCGTCGTCTCAGGAGCCACAGCCTGCATCGCCATAAGGGTTTCAATCACCCCTCTACTGTCTGGTCCGCGATCGACATAGTCGCCAAGATGGACGATGTGTTTGATGGCATTTGGGTGGGCGGCATCGTGAAAATCATCAATCCGCTCATGCAGTTCGCGCAAGCGTCCGGCTTCGCCATGGACATCCCCAATGGCATAGAAAATAGTTTCATCCGCCATCAAGAACCCCCTTGTCTGACCTATCCGATATTGCCGTGTTTCTCGATGTGAGCATCAACAGCCTTGATGGCGTCATCAACATTATTGCCCGCGCTGCGCAGTTCCGCCTCCCGCTGAGCCCAAAGCCGCTTTTGATAATTGGTGGAGATAATGTCAGTCACCACCAGTGTTCCAACGACAAGATAGAAGCTCGCTTTGCTCATCGCCTCAATCGGGAAACCAAACAGGACCAGGTGGGCCAGATGCGCGCCTTCGGTGACCAGTAGCACCCCAACAAGAAACAGGATAAACAGCCCAAGCACCTCATACATCCGGTTCTTCTTCAAGAAGTCCGCGACATAGTCAGCCAGCAAAATCATCACGATGCCGGAGGCAACAATCGCGATCGCCATGATCCAGACTTGATAGTCTTTTCCTGGCTCACATCCGACAGCGCCCTCAATCGGATTGCCGATCAGATAGGCCTTGCATTCCTGCACCGTGCCTTCGAACACACCGCCCTGAACCAGACCGGCGCTGATTTGGGTGAGTGTTGCCCCGGTCGCATCGATGACATTGGCCACTTCAACATTAGCAATCGCCATTGCTGATAAGATTGAGTCAAATGAGAAGACCGCATTCATGGCCACGATCATGGTCACGGCTTGCAGGACAGATTTCGTTTTTGA
>JBCCDF010000232.1:0-4380 GCA_039030935.1 Pseudomonadota bacterium
CGACCCAGCCAATCCACTTGCAACAGGCGATGCAGCCGTTCTGACAATTGATCCTGGTGTGACGGTTGTCGGTGAAGGCAATGACGACTTCCTCGTCATCACGCGCGGGTCGCAAATTCTCTCTAATGGAACAGCAGCTGAACCAGTTGTCTTTACCGCCAAGGGCGCTCTCGATGGAACGGTTTCACTCGACCAAGATACAAAAGGCCTATGGGGCGGCGTCATCATCAATGGCCGCGCACCAATCAATGCCTGCGAAGACGGCACAGCTGTCGGCGGAACGGTAGATTGCGAGAAATCAGGTGAAGGCTCATCCGGTCTGTTTGGTGGTGCAACACCGGATGATGATAGCGGACAAATCTTCTACACGCGGGTCCAATATGCCGGCACGCGCCTGACCAATACCGACGAGTTGAACGGTATTGCTTTCCAAGGCACAGGCTCAGGCCTCGAAGTCGATTTTGTCCAAGTCTACAACAATCTCGACGATTGTTTTGAGTGGTTCGGCGGTGCGACCAACGCGACGCACTTGCTGGCCATTGGCTGCGGTGATGACAGCCTTGACTGGACCGACGGTTGGAACGGCTCCATTCAGTATGCCATCGTTTATGGCGGTGTGGCCTCCGCAACAGGCGGTATCTCGGGCGATCCACGCGGGATTGAGGGCGATAATTTGTCGTCTGACAATACGGCGACGCCTGTCGGTGACGCGAAAGTCTCTAACTTCACGATCATCTCAGGTGGCGATGCCAACGCTGATACAGGGGTGGTCCTGAGACGCGGCATGGGCGGTGTTATTGCAAACGGCATCGTGCTCGGTTGGCCGGATGCGGGCCTCGACGTCGATAGCACGGCGACGCTGGACAACCTTGCGAACAACACACTTGAGGTTGGTTCCATCTTCCTGTCCGCCAATGGCGATGATCTTGAAGATGATGGTGACACACTCGTCTTCGGGACAGACAACGGAACGAACCTTGTAGCGGGTGAAACAATCACCATGCAGGGCTTCACGTTCCGCTCAGGCCGACCAGGCGTTGTCCCGGGCGCGAATGAAGAGGCTGTCCCGGTCTTCGACGTCACTGGAGAAGGCGCATTGGAGGCAACGACGTATATCGGTGCGGTCGAAGATGTGGATGACACATGGTTCTTGGGTTGGTCCATCGACCAAGCAGGAAACCTAACATCCAACTAGGATTAGCCACATTGCGGGGCACCCTCTTTTTGTGGGGTGCCCCGCTATCTGTTTTTCATTCTCTGAAGTCCGTGACACTGTTTGGTCGATCCGGATTTCGCCATGGGGTCCAAAATGAGCCGTCCTTCTAATTTCGCATCTGTTTTGCTCGCAAGCGTCTGTGTTGCGAGCCTTTCGCCATTTGCATCTGCCCAAGAAACACCTGAGGCTTCAGAGGATGAAGCCCGACAGCAAACGGTTGTTGTCAGGGGGCAATTCATCCCGAATGAGGTCCGCAATACATCTGAAGTCGCCGCCCTCATTGATGATGAGGACTTTACGCTTGCAGGCGATAGCGATGCGGCTGCGGCGCTTGCGCGTGTCGCGGGTATCGCTACGGCTCAAGATTCCTTCATTTATGTTCGCGGCCTGAATGAGCGTTACTCGAGTGCGACGCTGAACGGGTCGCCTTTACCTTCGCCCGCGCCGCTGCGTCGTGTTGCGCCGCTTGATCTGTTTCCAACGTCTGCGTTGGAGACGATCCTGATCCAGAAAACATTCTCGCCAAATCTGTCGGGTGAGTTTGGCGGTGGTCTTGTTGATCTTCGTACAAAAGCGATCCCAGACGAGCGCTTCCTGACCCTGTCGGCCGGTGTTGCCTACAATACCGTGTCATCGCTGCAGAATGGATTGCTCTATGATGGTGGCGGAACGGACTGGCTCGGTTTTGATGATGGAACCCGCGAACGGCCATCGCTTGCCAATGGCTTGGACAATACGTTCGGGACAGCGCTGACCGATAATTCCTCTCTACTCGTGATGCAGGAAGGCGATGTCGGCCCTGATTTTAGTCTTGGTGTAACGTTTGGAGAGCGCTTCGACGTCAATGAAACGCTGTCTGCGGGACTGATTGGCTCTATTGGATACTCTAATTCATGGACAACCCGTGAGGACGGCACCAGAGGGCTCGCGGCCGCTCAGAGTGACAGTGACGGAAATCCTGTCGGTCTGACAGAGTTCTTCAGTCAGGATCTCAATAGCACGCAGAATACGATTGAGTTGAATGGCTTACTGGGTGTCGGTTTTGATATTCTCGACAATCATGAGGTCAAACTCACCGGTCTAATCTCGCGGTCTTCTGACAAAGAGGCGCGAATTGTCTCGGGCGAGAATGAAGAGGACGTTGTTGAACGTCGTGACGCGCTCGAGTGGTTTGAGCGCCAATTGTGGACCACTCAAATTCAGGGAAGTTCCTTCTTTCCAAACCTGAATAATCTCGAAGTGGAATGGCGTGGCTCGTACT
The DNA here is from genome assembly GCA_039030935.1 of Pseudomonadota bacterium. Taxonomy (GTDB): domain Bacteria; phylum Pseudomonadota; class Alphaproteobacteria; order Caulobacterales; family Hyphomonadaceae; genus Henriciella. The sequence goes on from JBCCDF010000232.1 coordinate 2,478, forward strand.
CAGAGGCGCTGCGCGACGCGCCCTATCAGCTCTCTAACACATACCGACCAAATAATGTGACCGGCGTATTCGAGTTGGGCACGGCTGCTGCTGACAATCGGATCCAATATAGCCGCGTTGATGATGATACGACGGATTTCGGTATCGACTTTACCCTTCCGCTGACCTTTGGTGACTCGGTCAGCTGTACGTTTATGTGCGAAGTCGAGCTGAAGGCTGGTTATGCCTATGTCGAGAATGATCGCTCAGCCACCTCGATCATCTACGACATTGATGGTGTTGGTGCTCCGGGTGTTTCTGACCAGCGCATCGACTTCATTTACGCCTTCATCTTTGGAACCGATCAGGGCCAAGTCGTGGAGATTGGTGGTGAGCAGTTCCCGCAATTCTACATCGCAACGCTAGAGACTGACGCCGCCTATATTGGTTTGGATATGCAAGTGACACCATTTATTCGTGCGGCGATTGGTGGGCGTTATGAAGACGCTATTCAAGCCGTCGATACACGAGAGATCGGCGCTGACCTCTCAACGAATCTTGTTGAAGGCGTCATTGAAGAAGAAGATTTCCTTCCAGCGGTCACTATTACATGGAACCCGATTGATGATGTGCAGGTCCGTGCGGGGTATTCTGAGACGATCACGCGCCCTCAGTTCCGTGAACTTGCGCCTGCTGTCTTCGTCAATACTGAAACAGATGCGAACTTCTTCGGGAACCCGTTCCTACAGAATGCAGCGATCAAGAACTATGATATTCGGGGTGAGTATTACTTCGGGCGTGATCAGTTCTTCCGACTGGGCCTATTCTATAAAGACCTAGAAAATCCGATCGAGGAAATTCTGGTGCCAGCTGAGACACTTCAGACGACCTTCGTGAACGCACCCGCGGCGGAGCTTTACGGCTTTGAGGTGGAATATGAGCAAACGCTTCCGCTGAATGATTGGCTGGACTGGGCATTCTTCGAGGATCGCGACGTCATGGTTCGAACCAACTATACGTGGTCAGATTCTGAAGTGAGTTCAGAAGGTGAAGAGGTTGCGATCAATATCGGGACCAATTTGAACCCCGTTCGCGGCACGGCCAATGCAGCGGGTCGGATTGAGGATGGTCGACGCCTGCAAGGCCAATCTGAGCATATTTTCAATCTGCAGCTTGGATTGATCGATTATGAAGCCAACGCGAACTACAACCTTCTTGTGAACTATGTCAGCGATCGCATTCGCTCAGGCGAGATCCTCGCGCGGAACCTTCCAGCAATTATCGAAGAGCCGCCGCTCTCGGTCGATTTTGTCTATAATAGAGAGTTTGAGGCTTGGGGCGGTGATTATGAGTTCTCGCTCAACATCGAGAATATCTTCGGTGATGACTATGAAGCTTTCCAGGAAGTCGGTAGCGATCGCGTCGACGTCGATGTGTACGATCTTGGCCGGGTAATTAGCGTCAGCTTGAAGCGAAGCTTCTAGACCTCGCATCTGACAACTCCATACATGAAAAAGGCGGAGTGCTTGTAAAAGCACTCCGCCAAAGGTGTGATCCGGGAAGAGGGCGGAGAACCCGGATCGAATGAGCTGTCCGGGAGAGATGTTGCCATTCGCCCGCGACAGAATTCACCTTAGAGTTGAAAAGTTAATAATATAGAAATTCGTGTAATATCTATTTTTTATATAGTTATTTGAAGATGATCTTTTGCGGTTCTGGCGCGCGCGGGCGCGGCGATGCGGGTATCGGGCATCCGTTTGCGGCACCTAATCCCTTCAGATACGTTCGGCGGTGGCTGCCGCGCTCATAAGCCTTAAGAACCTTCTTGTCCCAGGCGCGTGCACCGCTGACGCGTCTGACAACACCGCGAAATGGGATCAAGCCCCCCGCTTCCGATGCGACTGTGTCTAAGAGCGCGCTAGAG
>JBCCDF010000233.1:0-4357 GCA_039030935.1 Pseudomonadota bacterium
ACGAGAAAGGATCACACAAAAGACCATCGAAACGCGACGCTTGCGTCACCGCAAATCCGCCGCATAATCAAACCAACCAGATGAGCCAGACCTTCTCTTAGTTCAGGCCGCCATCTGTCCCAAAATCCCTGACGACGGACAAAATGGACACCGAATGACACCTGAGCAGTTCAAAATGGCAAAGACCGCGCTTGGTCTAAGCAATCCGGACCTTGCGGAAATCACAGGCTTGCATCGAAACACACTAAACAAAGTCGACAAGGGCGAAGGCAAAAGCTCTACAGTACAACATCTTCGTTTGAGCCTAGAAGCCCAAGGCATTCAGTTTCTGGATAACGGTGAAGTTGCTGGAGGGCCGGGGGTGGCGATAAAGCGGGCTGAGTAGCGGACAGGAAGCCGGACGATTGCTGCGCTGCTGATAAGGTCTGCTTTGAGCCCAGAATACCAGATGCTGCACGGTGCCCGAATGTCAGCGATGCGCAGGAAGCGGACTTTGCAAAGTTTGGGTCTTCGGTTGACCGTAGTGATGTGTACGGTTCCATGAAGACATTCGACGCCAAGTCCTGATGCTGCGGGCGCAGCCCGCTTTCCGGACATTCGCTGCCGCTATGCCAAGGTCGATTTCTCGACGCTTAAATTCGAGCTTCCGGGTTGCAGGTCGATTGGTTCGTGGCGAAGATAACTGATATTGCTGCTCCGAGCATTTCCATTTTCGAATGCCGTTTCGAAAACATTTCGCACATCGAGGTCAACTTCGCCTCGCTCTAAAAGCGTCACGCTGGCACAGCATCCACAGAGTTTTGTCCAGTGCCGCAAACAAAACCGCGGCCCGGCAGGAACTTAGTCATCGCCCTTTTTGCGTTTCGCATCGCGGCGCTCGCGCTCTTCTCGCTCTTGCCGCGTTTTCTCGATCAACGCACGTAGATCGTCTTCCCATTCAAACACTTCGTCTTGCGACGGGTCATGGCGCGGCACGGTTGGCGGGGTCTGACCAAGATCTGTCAGGAGTGCCGTCGCACGGTCAAGTGAGTACCGATAGACATAGGGTTCACCCCGACCAATGGCGGACCTGTGAGCCCGGAGCGCGGCTTTGACGGCGCGTTCCGTCTCGCCCAGCTCTTCCCAGATTTCCGCGACGACAAGTGCGGTCTCATGCCCCTCAACGCTATCATACCTGTCAGCCATCCCGGAGGCGTCGTTGTCTGCCTGCGCGCGCAGTTGTGCCAGCGCGAACAAAGCCTCCGTTCTCGGAGCGTCATTTCCGGATTCGCGGAAGAGTTTGAGCGCTTCGGTCAGCGGCTCAATCGCAAGGCCCGGTTCGCCTCGCGAAAGGTGCCACTCCCCGCGCAGGGACAAGCACTTGCACAGGCTGTATCTGTTCGTTGCATCAAAACACAAAGTCTCTGCCGTCGCGATATCCGCATCTGCTAGCTCTCCACGATAGAACAAATCTTCGGCACGAACGCGTTCCAGGCCTCCACCCTGGTAGTTATTCCTTGACCAGTCACGGCCCATGGGGTCAAGGCGCGCCCAAAGCGCATTCGCACGGCTGACGTCGCCACACTTCGATGCAAAAGCGAATAGAAAGAATAACGAGACGAAAATTCCCTCTTTTTGGCCGATCGCCTCTCCGAGATTCAACATAAAGGTTGATAGCCTCTCTGTCGCCTCGAGATCACCTAGACGGTCGGCAAGAGCTGCAAGTACAGTTAGGCGAACACGGGCAGCACGCGCGTTCTCTTCCTCAAAATCAATCGCCAACGCACGCTTAGAAAAACCCAGGGCCCGTGCCGGATCCTCTGATTCCAAAGCCTGGGCCATCGCATTCAGAACCGTAGACTGCTTTGAGAGTGTTTCTAGATCAACGTCGCCGTCCAATCCTGACGTGAAGAAGGGCCGCAGGATTTGTTGGACCTGTTTGTAGGCCATTAAGTTGTGCAAGAGCGCTCCGGAGAGCTCACCAGCAAAGACATCGAATGCCTGATCAAGCGATCCTATGTGCGTAAGCGTCTGCAAAAGTCGAATACCCGCATCGACATCCTTAAGGCTCACGGCCTCCTCCCACGGATCGTGGGGTTTGCTTGACAGGTAATCAACGACGCCTTCGCCAATAGTGCGGGCGTCTTCCCTGCTTAACCCGCCTGAAACCACCCCTCGGACAACAGGATGAAGGTCATATGTCTGCAACCCGCGCTCGTATTGCATCAAACCGCGTAGCTCGATCTGGCGCAGCGTTTCGTCAAAACGGGCTGGCGCGGCAGCGACCTCTGGCGATGCCTCCCAATCAACAAGGTCCTCTTCGTATTGCGAAAGCGCGCTTTTGTAGTCGGCATCAGCTGCCGCGCGCGCATCTTCGTCCAGTCTGAGCAAAGCGAAGACGTCTTTCTTATGTGGCTCTTCTGGCCTTGGCGGCATATGCGGATTGAACGCGCTCAGCGTCTCATAATCCGCGCCGCTGTTTAGCAGTGATAGGGTCCGCAAGAGTTGCCGGCCCGGCTCATCCAAAGCATCGATCGCAGCATCCAGGATATGGTTGCGCGACTGGATCAAATCCAAATCAGCTAGACCCAGCTTGCCGCCGGCGTCCGGATCGGCCAGCCAGGCATCAAAGTCGCCACGATGTCTCATATTTGCGTTGATCAGCCCGGCAAGCGCCCCGATTACCATTGGATGGCAATCGCAATTGCTTTGCAGGTAATCGCGAATGGTCGCGCTTTCGCCGGAGGCACCACAAGCCTTGAATAGCCCTTCAGCATCTTCGGGGCGCAGCCCTTGCAAGATCTCTCGTCTCACCCCGGGAATTGGCATCTGAGCATTGTTAAAAAGCGCCCGAGGCGTCAGTCGCGACGACACAAGGACCTTGGATTTCGAGACGGCGGCAAGCTTGCGCAGAAGCTCTTCATCCTCTGGGTTGATCGCATTGCGCGGGTCGCGATCGCGGATTGGGTCAGTTGCGGTGTCAACGTCCTCATCGCGCATTTGAGACGCGTCGATCCGGTGGTAGGCCACCAATATTCGTTCCAGTCCGTCCAGAACTAGCAGCCAGGGATTCGCATCCAGGCAAGCGATCAAGTCGGGTATCAGGGCCCGTGTGCTTTGCTTGCGAAATTCCCTCACCGAGCGGCCCGTCATATAAGCAAGCGCCTCTTGGCAGAACGCACGCATCGTGGCCCCGCCTTCGTAGAACGAAAACCAAAATTTTCCTGCCCAATCGTCGCGTATGTGATCAGAATACTTGGTGAGCCAGGTCCATGTGACCATGCTTTTGCCCGTTCCACCAATCGCTTCAAACAGCAACATTGGATGAGGGTCCGCAGCAGCGCACCAAGCATCAAGCCTGTCCAGTTCACTCCCCCGACCCAGGAAATCATGAGAGCCAAGATAGCGCGGCAATGCTCGTAGTTCCGGGGCTTTGGCCGTTTCCAAGGTATCGACAGGTTTCTCGGGTGACCCGCCGGGGTCCCCCCCGGGCCTGCTTCCGCCGGCGCGCTCAAGCAGCTTGGTCAAGTTTGCCAATGCAATGGTCGATTTCTTGGAAAAGTCCTCTTGTGAAGAGAAGGTCTCATAGACCCGTTCAACATCGCTCCAGTGGCGCATTTTTTTTGCGCGCGCTCGGAAAGCGTCGAGCTTTTCCATCTTCTCGGAATCGGTTTCAACATCAGCCTTGGTCAGTTGGTGGTCGTCGGCCATCAGGAACAATAGAATTGGAATACCTAATTCCATGGCCTTGTTGAATTCGAGTTCCGTGATGGAAAGTGCGTCCGGGTTGTTCGTCTCACAGTAGGGCGTTTGTCCGTAACGATGGCTGATCGCGCTCACCAACGCCGCGGATCGCTCGACCATTCTCAGGGAGGTTTGGATGACATCTTTGTCAGCGTTGGCACCGGAGCTCTCCATAACAATGGGATGGAAGTCCATCCCATTGATCGCTCTGATCACCTCATCGCGGTGCCATTTAAGGTCAGAGAACGTGCTCGATATCATGATTCCCTGAAATGCCTTCGGGCCTGCCATCGCCTCTCCACTTTGTTTTAGACCGATTGAAACCAGAGGCTGAACCTCAAACATCAGAAGAGTAATCTATTAGCCTTGTCGATTTGTCTATGAGTCTATGAGTCTAAGCCATTGATGTGGTGACAATTACACCACTTCGTCACCTGTGCGCGGATCAACGCCAGGAGCGCCACTGATTACCAGCCTGTCACCTTCTAAAACAAACGGGCGAGATAGGTCGCCGTGCCAGTTTGGGTTCCATGAGCGTCGTGGCAACACCGAAACATATCTTCTCCAAACCCGCTCCGGCTGCCCCAAGGACACCGATCGTCAAAAGTGCGGTCTGACTGACGTCAGGCTGCAT
>JBCCDF010000234.1:0-4356 GCA_039030935.1 Pseudomonadota bacterium
AGGGTGGTGGTTTGAGCATCAGAATATGGCATTGCGCTAAACTCCAAGCGTGTGAAGGACAGATAATTTGGCTTGCTCGGCCATGTGAACGGCCAATGCAGCCTCGCGGCCGGGGATGGCACAATCTCGCAGGCCGAGTGCAGCGGCGAAGAAGGCGTCATCGGCCGCGCCAAGCGGGTCAGGCAGCGTTTCAGAGACGTCGGCTTCGATTGGGAAAGCGGTCGTGTTCTCAACCACACGGCTCAGGAAGTTAATCGCGATTATACCCGACGGATAAGTCAGGGTCATTCGGCGATCATGCTCACTGGCGCAGCGGCTGGCCGTGACCTCTGCGCTTCCATTTGAGAACTTTAGGAAAGCTGTAGCCTCATCGGTGTGTACCGTATGGGCGCTTTTACCCACGGCTTCTACGCTGAGCGGAGCCCCCATCAACTTGCCGACGATATCGAGATCGTGGGTCATCAGATCCCAAATCACAGAGACATCATTAGCGCGTCCATCAGGCGCTGGTGGTCCAGCGCGAACCGCTTCGATGCGCGTCGGTGTCTCAGGAACTTCAAAAAGACCCATGGCCTCAAGCACGAAACGCTCCTGATGCCCCACTTGAAGGACCAAACCATTCTCATAAGCAAGCGCGGCAAGTGCGTCTGCTGCAGCGCCCATAAGCGCGAGCGGTTTCTCAACCATGACGTGGCAGCCCGCCTGAAGAGCCGCTTTGACAACGGCTTCATGATAGCTGGCGGGACACGCGACAATCACAGCATCAACAGCGCTGAGCAGATCGACTTCAGCCTTAAACGAGGTCACGCCGTGCTTGTTCGAAAGCGCGGTACAGCGCGCCTGGTCCGGGTCGAAGACGCCGACAAAATCTGTCAGGTCAGACGCGGCGATCTTGCCCGCATGGTAGCCGCCAAACACGCCAGCCCCGATCAAACCTGTCTTCAAATGCGCCAAAACTTATACTCCGAGTCCCTTCAGCACCCCCGTACATCGCCCTAATGCACGGTTTCGCCGAGTGCGTCGCCTCAAAAGGCATTGCGAAATCTTTCAGTCCCCCCTTCCCTTCCGCAGCGACGCCTACCAGATAAGCGCACGAAACAATTCGGAGGAACTTATCTATGAGCGCGATCCAAGCCACGGGCATCACATTGTCCAAACGCCCTGTCGGTGAACCGACACCTGAGGATTTCGGCAGCGTCAGCTATGAAGCAGCCGCCCCGGCAGCAGGGGAAATTCAAGTCCGGAATAGCTGGATGTCGGTCGACCCCTATATGCGCGGGCGAATGTATGACCGCGAAAGCTATGTTCCGCCATTCCAAGTTGGTGAAGTCCTTCAAGGCGGCGCAGTTGGCCGCGTGACCGCTTCAAATCATGCTGATTTTGCTGAAGGCGACCTTGTGCTCTCAATGGCAGGGTGGCGCGAGGCCTGGACGGCCCCGCCAGAAGCCGTGATGGCGCAGAAACTCCAAGATGGCACCGGCCTTCCTGACAGCGCCTTTCTGGGGATTGCGGGGATGCCCGGCCTGACCGCCTATGCGGGCATTCTGCGTGTCGCTGAGCTTAAAGAAGGTGATACCGTCTTTGTATCAGGCGCGGCAGGTGCTGTTGGTTCCGCTGTGGTCCAAATCGCGAAAATCAAAGGATGTACCGTCATTGGCTCTGCCGGCGGCGCGGAGAAAGTCGCAATGGTCAAAGACCTCGGCGCAGATGCCTGCATCGATTATCGCGCGGTGGATGGATATGCTGGATTGTTGGCTGCTCTTCAGGCGGCGGCCCCCAAAGGCATCGATGTCTATTTCGACAATGTTGGCGGCGATCACTTACAGGCTGCGATTGAGTGCGCCCGCCCGTTCGCTCGCATGGCCATTTGCGGAATGATCTCTCAATACAACAATACTGAGCCTGCCCCGGGCCCGAACAACGTCATCCAAATTGTCGGCAAGCAACTTCAGCTTAAAGGCTTCATTGTCTCGACCCATGCCGACATGCAGCCCGCCTTCCTCGCCGATATGGCAAAGTGGATTGGCTCAGGTCAAATGAAATTCGAAGAGACTGTGATGGAAGGCGTCGAAAATGCGCCCGCAGCTTTCATGGGCCTCTTCAGCGGACAGAATAAGGGCAAAATGCTGGTGAAGCTGTAGCGCCCTAAGCTGCATACGACGTTAGAAGCCGGGCGATAGTTTCGCCCGGCTTTACTTTGGGCGCTTGATAGAGAATTTATCCGTAATGCGTGCATAGTGCGGGCCGTTAAGCCGCGCGATTGGCGCGACTTTATCAATATCGATCCTTAAGGGTTCAGTTTCCGTAATTGCATCATCTCTGAGATGGAAATGCAGCACTTCGCCGATAATGACGACGCCTCCACCTGCGAGGTCAGTCTTATCGAGTAAGCGACATTCCATCGCCATTGGACTGTGACTCAAGCGGGGTGGTTTGACAGCAATAGACGCGGACGTCAGCAAGCCCGTCATAGCAATCTCATCAACCTCAGGCGGCAATGTGGCTGCTGCTTGGTTCATTTGAACAGACATCGCTTCATCGACAATGTTCACGACAAACTCTTCCGTTTCGAGAATGTTTCGCGACGTGTCTTTTCGATCGTCATTAATTGTCGGCTCGAACCCAATGGCAACGACAGGCGGTGCGCTGCCCATAGCATTGAAAAAGCTGTATGGTGCCACATTCGCGATGCCGTCCGAGCTGATCGTGGTCACAAAAGCGATCGGTCGTGGAATAACCGTCGACACCAAAAGTTTATAGGCGAGAGCGCGTGGGATATCAGCAGATGAAAAGTGCATGCAGAGCCTTGGACCACCTTTACAGATTGCTGACTAGGAATATTTCGTAGCCGAGCAAACCGAACGCTGACATCTTCGGTTTCTGCAGCAAATTGTAGATTCAGCTGATATAGAAAAGACTTTAATATGGCCCGCATCTTTGACGCTTATATCATCGTGGACTGGAGCGCGTCGTCCAAACCGAAGACGGGCAAGGACTCGATCTGGATTGGTATCCGTGCGCGCGATGCTCGGCTGAAATTCCAATTTACAAGCGTAAATCCAAAAACCCGCCTTGAGGCCCGGACCTTCATCCGCGACATGGCTCAGAAATTGATCGCACGCGGTGACAAGGTTCTGATCGGATTCGATTTTGCGCTGGGCTACCCCTTAGGGACAGCGCAGGCCGCAAACCTCAATTTTGACAACATGGCCCCGTGGCAGGCGATGCACGCCCATCTGACTTCAAAGGTCAAAGAAAAAGACGATAACTCAAATGCCAGATTTGCACTGGCCGCTGGCCTGAATTACGCGATGACGAAAGGACCACATCCATTTTGGGGCGTGCCGAAGACTCAAGCCGTCTCAACGCTCGCCATGAAGAAAGGCGACTTTTCTGCGCCCGCATCTTTGGCGGAACATCGTGACGCTGAAATCTGGGTCAAGCAGATTTATAAAGCCAATCCTAAATCAGTCTGGCAGTTGATGGGCGCAGGGTCCGTCGGCTCGCAGGCACTGCTCGGTATTCCAACGGTCCAATATTTGAAGACCGAGATCGAAAACGCACAGATTTGGCCTTTTGAAACAGGCTTTCGGGAATTGGATGAAAAGGCCCTCGAAAGTACCCCTTGTGTGCTCGCAGAAGTGTATCCAAGTACCCTTAAAGTGACCCCAAAAGACGGTGAAATTCTCGACCAAGCACAAGTCAGACTGCTCGCCGAGCACCTCGAAACCCTCGACAGCGCAGGCAAATTAGGCGCACGCTTCGCTCCACCAGACACACTCCATCCCTCAAAAATCCCCCAAATTGAGAGAGAAGAGGGCTGGATTCTGACATAAATCGGCTGAATCCCCCGTATTTATTGGGTTTTGAGTGTATTCGACCTCTCCGAATCATGGATCATGCGGGCAACGGCATTGACGCCGTTGAATAGAAAGGAGATCCCAATGAATAAGGGTGAACTGACAAAAGCAGTCGCTGAAGCGACTGATATGTCTCAAGCAGAAGCAGGACGTGCGGTTGACGCGGTTTTTGATTCTGTTGCAGGCGCTGTGAAGAAGCGTGAGCAGGTTGCAATTGCCGGGTTCGGTACATTCTCTGCGAAAACACGTGCAGCTCGCGAAGGCCGCAACCCAGCGACAGGCGAAACAATTCAGATTGCAGAAAAAACCTCTGCAGCTTTCAAGCCAGCATCGGCTCTGAAAGATATCTAAATTCTATCCAGGGCCTCTCGCTCTGGTGACTAAATCAAGCGGCGCGTTTCTTATAGAAGCGCGCCGTTTTGTATTCGAGCAGGCTGACCTGCAGCAGCCCTGCCACGAACACACCGATAAAGGCGGCTTCGATCATGCCCTGCGC
>JBCCDF010000235.1:0-4336 GCA_039030935.1 Pseudomonadota bacterium
AATGCCGCCTTGTGGGTTGTTTCCAAACGGATCGCTCCGCGCATTGTCTGTCCCGTTCCCAGACTCTTCACCCAGACGAGCGGCACGACGCTCATCCAGTTCTTCAGCGAGGCTGAGCGCTAAGTCACGCAGGGCTTCTGTTGCGTTTTCCTGATTGCGCAAGGCCCGCAACTCATTGCCATCTTCGAGAGCGCTTCCGGCGCGTCGTTGGGCCCGCTCGATCGCGTCCAGTGCATCTTCATCTATAATCCCACCTGCGCCGAACTCGCCATTCTCTGCCCGCTCGATCAGGCGTTCAACAAGGTCTGCAAGGCGCTCCTGCTGCTCCACAAGGGTTTCACCGTTCCCGCCGCCATTCTGTCCCTGCATCCATTCGGGTAGCTCTTCGCCAGATGGACCTTGGGTTCCGCCGGGCTGGCCTTGTTGGTTCTCGGCATTTTCCTGATCGCCGGGTTGCTCACCGTCTTGATTACCGGATTGCTGGCTTTGACCGTCTTCGCCGCGTTCCCCACGTTGTTGAGCCAGTGTTTCATCATTCAATTCGCGTTGCTGTCTGAGGATTTCTGACAGCTCGCGCATGGTATCGGAGAGTTCACGTTCATCTTCCGGGACGGACTCTTCTTCAGAGCTATCACCCTGCTGTCCCGCCATACCGGGCAGGCCCTGACCGCTGCCGCTGCCTTGCTGGAATTCCAAATTTTCAAGCATATTGGTGATATCGGATAAAAGCTGGCGCGCTTGATCCGCTGCCCCTGTTTCGGTCAGGTCTGACAGGGCGTCGAGCATATCTGCAAAGCTTTGCCCCTCTAACATGGGGCCACCGCCCCCCGCTGCGCCATCTTGGCCTGGAGCGTTTTCGGCGAGACCATTCGCCATGGCTTCTGCCATACGCGCGGCGAAATAGTTCAGCGCCGCGTCCCTGAAGGCTTCGGTCAGGCGTTTAATTTCTTCCTCGCTTGCCCCATCCCGAAGGGCTTCTTCGAGCGCATTCTTCGCCGCGATGAGACGCGCATAGGCATCCGCTGCACTGCCATACTCAGCCCTGAGCGACACCGCCCACAGCATCTCATCTAATGCCTTCACCTCGGAGATTGTATTTGTGACTTCCAGTTCACGCATTGCAGAGCGCAAGCTCGTATAAACCAGAAGGTCGCGAATGTAGTCAGGCGTGCCATAGGTGATCGCCTCGATCATCAAGTGGCCGCGCTTCACCCCAGATGGCGCTGCGTTCAAGCGCTGCGTCGCACTGGCATAATAGCCACCTGCTCTCAGTGCATCCCCTTGCGGGGGGACATCCTCATAAGGTGTATCTTCACGCAGCAAGGTCACGCGCGCATCCTGAATGGCTTTTGCCAAGGGTTGCAGCAGCAGCTTTGACGGAAGGACAAAACTGTAAGGATCGCTAACGCCCGTTTGTCCGGCCCCATCGGTCGCAATCAGGGTGACGGAAACTCGCGATCCCGCCCAGCGGTTGCGGGTTAGGTCAAGGCTGTCTGTCTTGTTCAACTCTTTTGGATTGAGTGCGCCTAATTCGATTGCAATCAGATCTGGCTGACGCTCTGGTTCATCTTCAGGTCGGATAGCCAATTCCAGTTTTGCAACGCCGTAATCATCACTGATGGCCCATGTGAAATCGGTTTGATCGTCCTCACCCAACCCCGGCATGGAGACGAACTGCGCCGTCGGTGGGTCATCGGGTGACGTCAGAATACGCCAACTTTGACGGGGTCCCCACCAGCGCACAGACAGGTCTGTATCACCCTGCAAAGCCGTGCTTGCTTCAAATGCGCCGTCAGGGGTCGATGAGAAACGAAGCGTTTTGCGGTCCTCACCATCGAGGCGCAGCTTTGGCGCGGACGGTGCTTGCGCGCGAAGCGTGATCACGGAGCCTGCCGGAACGCGGACCGTCTCTTGATTGGCTTCAAGAAAAATGGGTGCGCGACCGGTATAGTCGGGCGGCGTAACCCAAGCCTCTATCCGCACATTTTCAGCCCCCAAAAGACTGCCATAGTCGGGATCAAGCGCCTTGCTGATGCGATCTAGCGACCCAAAGCCGTTAATGATGATCAGACTGAGAATAGCAACAGGTAGGATGCCCCGAAACACAAAAGGATCGCTATCACGCCATGCTGTGGTGAAATTTGGCACTTTAAGACGACGAACCGCATCCGTCAGACTTTGCTCATGAGCCCGCCAGAGCGCAACACCGCTGGATTCTGGTCGCGTTGGGCGATCTTGCAAGCTCGTTAGTGGGCGCAGGTCTGACTGTTCATCGAGCGCACGGATCGCATCTTTTCGCTCTGGCGACTGATAGCGACGCAGCCCGCGAAACAGGGTGACCAGAAAACCAACAAAGAAAACAAGTGTGGTAAAAGCCCCGATTTGCGCTGACAGACTTTCATACAGCCCAGTGAGGACAATGATCAAAAAAGCCGAGAGAACCGCAAAGAAGGGCCAAAACGCTTTCCAGACCTCAAGATCGCGCAGCCGTCTGTAGGTCCGGGCGATCCGGCTTTTGACACCAGGAAGTCGATCTAGTTCAGCCAATCTGGTATTTGCTCCAAGGCCATCATCTCATCAAAACTGGGGCGTTTGCGCACAACTGCAAAGTCACTGCCGTCAACCAGCACTTCCGCCACCAATGGACGAACATTGTACTGACTTGAGAGCACAGCGCCATAGGCACCAGATGACATAAAGGCAATGCGTTCATCCGCTGCGACTTCTGGCATTTGACGCTGAGCCGCAAATTTGTCCGTCGACTCACAAATCGGGCCCACAATATCGTATATCACATTTGGGGTTTCAGGACCCGGTTCTTTGAGCGGAATTATGTCATGATGCGCTTGGTACAGCGCGGGACGCATGAGATCGTTCATGCCAGCATCAACGATTAAAAAAGTCCGATCCGGTGCTGGCTTATGATAGAGTGCTGTGGCTAGCATAATGCCGGCATTGCCCATGATAACGCGACCCGGTTCTAGGATGACCTGCAAGCCCAGCCCATCAGTGACGCTTGCAATCATACTCGCATAATCTGCAGGAGAGGCCGGTGCGTCCCCGCTCTTATAGGGAATGCCAAGCCCGCCACCAAGGTCAACGCGCGTAATCTCATGGCCCTGCTCACGAAGCTGTTTCACGAGACCAACCGTTTTTTCAAAAGCGGCTTGCATGGGCGCTAGGTCGCCAATCTGGGACCCGATATGAACATCAACGCCAACCACTTTGATCCCCGGGAGGGATAACGCATGACGATAGAGGTCAGGCGCATCGGCCCAAGGGACACCGAATTTGTCTCCGGCTTTTCCGGTTGAGATATTCGGGTGCCCACCGGCGGCGACGTCAGGGTTTACGCGGAGCGCAATCGAGGCCGTTTTGTTCATTTTGGCAGCGACGTCTGACAGCGCCTGCAGCTCTGCTCCACTTTCAACATTGAACTGGTGGATGCCTTCGCGAAGGCCGAGTTCCATTTCTGCGCGCGTTTTACCCACACCGGAGAAAACAATCTTGGAAGCAGGTATCCCCGCCTTCCTTGCTTTCATCAGCTCGCCACCACTAACGACATCAGCCCCGCATCCTTCCGTCGCCAGTGTTTTGAGGATTGCAATATTGCCGTTGGCCTTCACCGAATAGGCAATCAGACAGTCCTGACCTTCAAACGCGCTCTGGATAACGCGTGCATGTCGGCGCAGGGTCGCGCTCGAATAGACATAAGCGGGCGTCCCGACCGTGTCTGCAATCGTATCAAGGTCCACATCCTCACAGTGAAGACGGCCAGATTTGTAATTAAAATGATGCACGCAGATGTGTCAGTTTGGACTGACCTCTTCCATGACATCCTCGTCAACATCGGCGTCGGGCGCTGGTTTGGGAATTTCGCCCCCCAGTGCGTTGAAATACACCCGGTCTTCATTGATGGGCGTTTGCGCAAACTGGACGGGGGAGTCGACAGGGATCTGCGCCTCGTCTGATGGTGGTTCAGAAAAGATTGGCGGTGGGCGCTCTAAGTCACCCCGTAGCCCGCACCCGGCAAGAGCGGCAAGCGCGGAAATTGCGAGGGCGGTTCTAATCACGATTTTCATTCCGGGCGCTCCAATCCTAAACGTTGTGTCCATTGTTGCACCTGCTCGCGAACGCGCAAGGGCGATGTGCCACCATAGCTCTGCCGGGACGCAACTGACGCTTCAACAGTCAGAACCGAAAAAACGTCATTCGTAAGGCGTGGTTCAATTGTTTGCATTTGTTCGAGGCTCAGATCGGGGAGATCAATCGTGTTTTCTTCCGCCAGAGCGACCAGACGTCCTGTGATGTGATGGGCATCACGAAACGGGATCTG
>JBCCDF010000236.1:0-4272 GCA_039030935.1 Pseudomonadota bacterium
GCCAATCCTTGCGGTATGAAAGGCAAGCGTTTCCTGTCTGCTGAAAGCCATATTCGCATGATGGCCGCGGCTCAGCCCTTCATTTCCGGTGCGATTTCTAAGACGATCAATATGCCGAACACGGCAACGGTCGAGGATTGTAAGAATGCTTACATGCTTTCTTGGAAGCTCGCTCTGAAAGCGAACGCGCTTTATCGCGACGGCTCGAAATTGTCTCAGCCGCTGAACGCACAATTGCTGGCTGATAATGACAATGACGATGATGCAGAGGATGTGGTAGAAGCACTCCTCGCGGCACCGAAGGGCGTGCAAGCCCAGCAGGTTGCGGAACGTATTGTTGAGCGGATCATCGAGAAGGAAGTTCGCTCTCGCGAGAAGCTGCCGGATCGCCGTAAGGGGTACACTCAGAAGGCCCGCGTCGGGGGTCACAAGATTTACCTGACAACAGGTGAGTTCGAGGACGGCCGTATCGGTGAGATTTTCATCGATATGCACAAGGAAGGCGCAGCGTTCCGTGCGATGATGAACAATTTCGCGATCGGTATCTCACTCGGTCTGCAGTATGGTGTGCCGCTCGAAGAGTATGTCGACGCGTTTACCTTCACGCGCTTCGAGCCCGCCGGCATGGTGCAGGGCAATGAGACGATCAAGAATGCGACGTCTATTCTTGATTATATCTTCCGTGAGTTGGCGGTGTCCTATCTTGGTCGCAACGACCTGGCGCACGTTCAGCCAAGTGAGACCGGAGCGACCGCAATTGGTGAGGGCGAGGATGCTGAGAAGCCATCTCTGAATTCACCGATCTCATCTGGGCTGGTTCGCTCGCAATCACCGCAGAAACATTTGCAACTCGTTGGAAGTGCAGCCTCATCGACGGCGTCTCCATCGACAGTAGGGTCTAGCGTCGCGACCAGCGCGTCACGATCTGCCCCGGTCGTTGCTTCGATCTCACCCGGTGGTGCAGCGACCGCGCTGAAAGTCTCACCAGAGGTAGAAGCTGAGGTCGAAACAAAAGCGGCGCAACAACCGCAGCTGGCTTCAGAAGAAGAGCTGAGACGCATTGCGCGTGCTCAGGGCTATGAAGGTGAAGCGTGCGGCGAGTGTGGCCAGTTCACAATGGTTCGGAATGGAACCTGCCTGAAATGTGTGAGCTGCGGTGCGACGAGCGGGTGTTCATAACACTCACCTCAATGATACATGACTGAATTGAGCGGGGTTAATCCCCGCTCAATTTGTATGAGGCACATGAATGGCTGAGACGTCTGTCTACAAAATCCTGAGTGATGAAGACTGGCAGGTCGCTCAAACACTTGGCTATACCAAAACCGCTCTCGATGAAGGCGATGGCTATGTTCATTTATCGACGCGGGTGCAGGTCTTCGAGACGTTACGCCTACACTATGCGGGGCAAGAGCGTGTGAGACTGCTCGAATATACTTTGGAGACGTTCGGGAGCCATGTTCGCTGGGAAGAAAGCCGCGGCGGACAGCTGTTTCCGCACCTTTATGGGCTGTTACACTTAGATGCGGCGAAGCGGGTCTGGGCGCTTGAGATCGGGCCTGATAACGTTCCGATACTGCCAAAGGACATCGATGAATGAGCCTGCCTGATCTTGCCCTACCATTTGTAAAGCTTTTGCCTGCCGAAGCTGCGCACAAAGCGACGATCAAAGGCTTAAAGGCTGGTTTCGGGTTACCAGATATAGACCCAGGCAAGTGGGGGTTGGGCATTACGCTTCCGAAGTCGGGACTGGAGTTGTCAAATCCCATCGGTCTCGCTGCGGGATTTGATAAGAATGCTGAAGTCTTTGCACCGATGGCGAGGTTCGGATTTGGCTTTGTCGAGTGCGGAACGGTCACCCCTAAGCCGCAACGGGGCAACCCCAAGCCGCGCTTGTTTCGTTTGAGCGAAGACAAGGCCGTGATCAACCGGATGGGCTTCAATAATGAGGGTCTGATCCCGTTTGTCAGGCGACTGGCCAAAGCAGCCCAGACCCGCATTCCTGTCGGTGCAAACGTCGGTGCAAACAAGACAAGTGACGACTTTATCGGTGATTATGAGACCGGAATTCAGGCGGTTTATGATCGCTGCGACTACATCACGATTAATATTTCGAGCCCAAACACACCGGGCTTGCGCGGGCTGCAGGGACGCGACGCCTTGCAGGCGCTGTTGAACCGATCTGCCCAAGCGCATGAAGAAGCGGGGGGGCAGAAACCTGTCTTTCTGAAAGTTGCGCCGGACCTTGATGAGCAAGGGCTATCTGAGATCGTCGAAACGGTTCAAGCCGAAGGGCAATGGCTGTCCGGGTTGATCGTATCCAATACCACAATTGAGCGTCCTAAAACACTGATCTCACTAGAGAAAAAAGAATCTGGCGGGCTTTCGGGCGCGCCTTTGATGCAGCGATCAACTGAGGTTCTGAAAGATTTTGCAGTGGCGCTTGGCGGTCAGTTTGATCTGGTCGGGGTGGGCGGCATTGCCAGCGGCGCTGATGCCTACGCAAAAATCAGGGCAGGGGCTCATGCGGTGCAACTCTATTCTGCGCTCGTTTATGAAGGCCCCGGCCTAATCGCTCGGATCAATGCTGAACTCGCAGGGCTCTTGAAGCGCGACGGCTTTAACTCGGTCGTTGAGGCTGTAGGCGCCGATCTTTAGGCGATAGAAGGTCTGGCAAATACAGCGCGAGCGCGAGCGCTCTGAAAACATACATGAACAAGAACGCTGTCCAGACGCCTATGTTTCCAAACGCTGGGCGGAGGATCATATCGAGACCGACATAAGCGACACAGAATAAAAGACCTGCATTTCGGATTGCGCGTCCCCGCGTTGCACCTAAGAAGAAGCCGTCTAACTGCCAAGCTGGAACGCCTAAAAGCGGCACAAGCGCACAGAATGGGAGGTAAGCGAGCGCTGCAGCCCGGGCCTCCTCATCTTTTACGACCCATTCGATCACGCTAGCCCCTCCGATCAAATAGAGCGCCGAAATCGCCGCACCGAAGGCCAAGGCAAGCTCGCTTGTGACACGCATGGCCCGTCGTAACCGTGCTGGATCGCGGGCGCCATACGCTTCGCCAACTTCCTTTTCAGCGACGAATGCAAACCCGTCCAGAACGAAGGCAGAGACAGTGACGAACTGCAGAAGGACTTCGTTTCCAGCCAGTTGTGCGGTTCCCATCATCGCGCCAGATCGGATGAACCATGCGAAGGCAAACAGCAAAGCGAGCGTTCTGATCAAGACATCGCGATTGGCATTAAACATCGCGAGCAGCGCAGCGCGGTCTGCGAGCCGCGCCTCTGGTTTCAGCGCACGCGCGACGAGTATGAGCCCAAATATGACGGCGACCCATTCGGCAATCGCGGTTCCAAGGCCGAGACCCGCAATGCCCCACTCCAATCCGATCACAAACCACAAAGTGAGGACGATATTTACGAGATTCAGAACAACCTGCATTATGAGCATCGAACGGGTTCGACCAACACCGAGAAGCCAGCCTGTAATCGCATAGCTCATCAACAGTGCCGGTGCGCCCCAAATGCGTGCGGCGAAGTACTCTTTCGCGAGGGTCTCGACATTTGGCTCTGTCCCAAAGGGACGAAACACAAGCGGCTCTAAGACGGGGCCTAAGGCGAAAATGATCGATCCGATTGTAAGGCCAACAATTAGGCCGCGTTGGAGGACGGCTCTGCTCTCAGCCTCATCTCCGCGCCCGACAGCTTGTGCTGTGAGGCCCGTGGTTGACATGCGCAGAAAGCCAAAGCCCCAATAGATGAAGCCGAAAGCCGCGCTGGCCACGGCTACGGCAGCCAAGTCAGACTTGTCCCCGGTCAGTCCCATAATGGCGGTATCAACGACCCCTGTTGCCGCGATCGCGACCTGTGCCAGCATTACCGGAACAGCAAGCTGCATGACATCTCGTCTGCTTAAAGGGCTCTGAAGTTGTGTTGTCACAGACTATTAACCCGAAGTGCGAAAGAAAGGCGGCTCGATGGCGGGAATAGGACGGCAACGTTCAGGGTCAATTCACGCTGTTTTGCATAAGGACATGCTATGATCAAAACACTGTCTTTCTGTTCGGCCACCATGGCGATGCTCGCCCTCTCCATACCCTCCGCCAGCGCATTGACCAATCCTGAAGTTCGCCAGTGCAGTGCTTTGGGGAAAAGCCTTAAGGCGCGCCAAGCAGATGCAAAGGCAAAAGCTGAGACGCGCGAGAGTTTACTGATTGACGTTGAGGCTGCAGGCGATGTCTGGGAAGAGGCGGAAGAAGA
>JBCCDF010000237.1:0-4262 GCA_039030935.1 Pseudomonadota bacterium
CAGTGAGACGCGCAATTACGTTCAGCGCGTTCTGGAAAACACTCAAGTCTACCGCCATCGTCTGTCAGGCCAGCCAGAACGTATCCAGCTTCAGGAAGATCTAAAGCGTGGCACATTCCGATAGATAGACAGCCTATCATGTGAAGTTATTCTACGGTCTTGGCCAAAGACTTGTTGATTGTCAGCCTACTCAGATGTGTCCATGGTATCAGTGTCTGATGGTAGAAGGTAGGCTGGCATCTGGCCCGCTGGGCATTGGGGCGCCATAACGACGGCAGTCCCTGCGACGGGGTTACCTGCTTGCTTTCTGAGGAGCCAGCCAAAGAACAGCATCGCGAGGATACCCAGCAGTATTCCAGCGATCATCCAGAATCCAATTCCGTTATCTTCACTTTCTGGGGCTAATGCTGCGGCGGTCACCGGTGCTGCTGCCGCTGCGGCCAAACCTGTAGTGCCGGCAGTCGCAACTGCTGCAGCCGTTGCAATCGGAGCGGCTGCTTTTTTAGGTCTAGGCTTGCCAATGAGAGCAAGAGGATCCTCGGGGTGATCTTTCTTCCAAGCCGCCTTCGCGTCTTTGTCGCTTGATTTGAAGTCAATCCATGCACGCAAGTTTTTGCGATCGTCACGCGCACCAAGATCGTCGACTAGGTCGTAGTATCCACGAACTGTTTTGCGAGCTGTCAGCTCTTCCAACATATAGCGTTTGTCATGGCTGAAGGGGTCGTCAGGTACTGTTTTATCGAGACCAACCTGAACCAGAACACCGTCTTTGGAGCGCGCATGGTGTGCGAGTGCGTGAACCCAATCGCTATCCCTATCTGATGTGTCACAAGATGCTTCTGACCACAGAACAACGACCGCGCGCGAATTATCGGCGTCACGATAATCTCTCGGTGTCGGTGTTGTGTGATCGCGTTTCTTATCATGGCGAACTTTGAATTTGAGCGCTTTTAATCGGCGCACAATCATTTCCGCTTTTTCTTGATCCTTTAAAGCACTCACTAACAAAATATCGTAGCGCATGACTTCTCCCCTTTTTAATTTTAGACACATTATCAACACTCTGCCTGTTGACCAGAGGTTTCGGTTTTTTGGCGACAAAACGGGGTATTTTTCGCAATGAAAAAAGAGTAGGTGGCAGCACGTTGTTGAATGGAGCGAAGCAATGGGTTTCAAATGTGGAATCGTTGGCCTGCCAAATGTAGGGAAATCGACGCTGTTCAATGCACTGACGCAGACAGCTGCAGCGCAAGCAGCGAACTATCCATTCTGCACGATTGAGCCGAATGTTGGGGAGGTGGCGGTCCCGGAACCTCGATTGCAAAAGCTTGCTGAGATCGCAAAGTCAAAAGAAATCATTCCGGCTCGGATGAACTTTGTTGATATCGCCGGACTTGTTGAGGGCGCCTCTAAGGGGGAGGGGCTCGGCAATCAGTTTTTGGCGAATATTCGTGAAACAGATGCGATCATCTACGTCCTGCGGTGTTTTGAAGATGATGACATTACCCATGTTTCGGGCCGTATCGATCCAATTGCAGATTTAGCCGTAGTCGAAACCGAGCTGATGCTCGCCGACCTTGAGAGCCTTGAGAAACGCAAGGTCAACTGGATTAAGAAAGCTAATTCCGGTGATAAAGATGCGAAAGCTCAAGTCGCGCTGATCGATAAAGCGTTGGCTGAACTGAATGAGGGACGCCCAGCGCGACGTGCTGAGATTGATGATGACGATCGTAAAGCTTGGACCATGCTTCAGCTTTTGACTGCGAAACCCGTTTTATATGTCGCAAATGTTGATGAGGCTTCGGCAGCTGATGGGAATGCCTATTCTGCCAAGGTTGCCGAGTACGCTCAAAATGAGGGTTCTCAGTATGTCACGATTTCAGCACAAATTGAGGCTGAAATTTCTCAACTTGAAGATGATGAACGCGCGGACTTTCTCGAAACACTCGGATTGGAAGAACCCGGGCTGAACAGGCTCATTCATGCGGGATATCGCCTGCTTGGGCTACAAACCTATTTCACAGCGGGACCAAAAGAGGCACGTGCTTGGACCATCAAAGAGGGGTTTACGGCCCCTCAGGCGGCCGGTGTCATTCACGGTGACTTTGAGAAGGGGTTTATCCGGGCTGAAACAATCGCTTACGATGAGTATGTTGCCGCAGGCAGTGAAGCCGCCGCGAAGGAGGCCGGTAAAATGCGCGCCGAAGGCAAAGACTATATCGTCAAAGATGGCGACGTGATGCTGTTTCGATTTAACGTCTAGAGCTTGCTCGAATCACACGTTCCTTATACGTTCCTAGCGTATTGGAACGGATGCCTAGACCATGAAGATAATTGCAACCCTTGGGGACATTAATTTCGACGGCCTACATCTGGGCCTGATCGTTATTTTGCTCATCTCGGCGTCGATACTGGTATGGCTCGCAAGCAGACGTCGTGCGTTAGAGGCTGCATTACAGCGCGAGCGCTCAGACTATGTCGAGTTGGAAGCAGATATAGACACAGTTCGACGCGATCTTGCTGAAGCACAGCAGGGGGCGCAGGATGCGCAGCTTCAGCTTGCTAATCTCAAGGGTCAGACGTCAAAGCAGCGTGAAGAGTTTTCCGATATGGCGCAGGGTCTGCTGGATCGAATGAACAAGCAATTCCTTGAGCGAGCGGATGAGACATTCAAGAAGCATCGCGAAGGTGCACAGGGCGAACTGAAGCAATTGATGGAGCCGATAGGCGAGAACTTCCAAGCCTTTAAAAAGCGTGTCGATGACATCGAGAAAGTCCGTGTCGAAGATAAGTCAGTCCTGCAAGCGCAGGTTAAAGCGATTGGCGAAAGCCTTCACCGTAATACGGCCGAGACAGGGAAGCTTGTAAACGCTTTGACGGCCCCAAAAGGCGGTGGGCGTTGGGGAGAAATGACCCTTCGCAATGTCATGGAACAGGGCGGTCTGTCGAGCTATTGCGATTTCGAAGAACAAGTCAGTGATGAAACAGAGGATGGATTTCAGCGTCCGGATGCCGTGATTCATCTACCGGGCGCACGCCAAATCGTTATTGACTCCAAAGTGTCTTTGAAAGCCTATATGGATGCTGCTGCCGAGGGTGATCCGACGCAGCGCACAGTGCATCTGAAGTCCCACGCCGACAGTGTCAGACGGCACATCGATGCTCTGGCCTCGAAGCGCTATCAGGATAACCTCAATGATCGGGTGGACTTTGTCGCGATGTTCATTCCTGGGGAAAATTTCTTCGCAGCGGCGTTGGAACATTCTCCTGACTTGCTAGATCGCGCTTATTCAAAGGGTGTTATCATCACGACGCCCTCTACTTTGATCAGTCTGGCAAAGACGGTTTCATATGTCTGGCGACAAGAGAAGATGACTGAAAACGCACGAGAAGCCGCAGAACTCGGGCAACAGCTTTATGAGCGAATAGCAACCATGAGCGCCCATATCGAGCGATTGGGTAAGTCGCTGAATGGCGCCGTTGAAAACTATAATAAAATGAACTCATCGCTCGAGCGTCGCGTTCTCCCGACAATGCGTAAATTTGAAGAGCTTTCTATCGCACCGCCAGAGAAGACAATTACTCAGCCGAAAAAACTTGATGCCAGAGCGGATGATACGGCTTCGACCCAAATCGACCTTCTAGAAAAGCAAAGCTAATATTGACCTTCTGGGTCGGTCTGCATACCTCACTGACATGGCTATAAGAGAAATCATCACAGTTCCTGATCCGCGCTTGAAAGAAGTTTCGAAACCTGTTGAGGGCGGTGTGACTGACGAGACGCGTGCGCTCATGGACGAGATGCTGGAGACGATGTACGACGCCCCCGGTGTCGGTTTGGCGGCGATCCAAATTGCTGTGCCGCTGCGCATCATCGTTATGGATTTGGCGAAGGAAGGCGAGGATCCACAACCTCGTTACTTTGTGAATCCTATCGTAGAGCCACTGACTGACGAGACAGCGCCTTATGAAGAGGGCTGTCTCTCAATTCCAGAGGTATTTGATACTGTTGAGCGGCCCAAAGAGTGTCGCGTCAAATATCTCGATTATGATGGAAATGAAGTCGATGAGGTCGCGACAGGCCTCTATGCTGTCTGTATCCAGCATGAAATGGACCATCTTGAGGGCGTTTTGTTTATCGATTATTTATCACGCCTAAAGCGTCAGCGAGCCGTTGATAAAGTCAAGAAATGGAAACGTCAGCGTCAAAACGCGAAGGCTGACGCTTAGTCACTATCCACAATGCCAGATAAGTTCTGGCG
>JBCCDF010000238.1:0-4251 GCA_039030935.1 Pseudomonadota bacterium
AAGTGGCCAAGACGCTGGCACAGGCCATGAAGCAAAACTTGCAGCAGACACCGGAACGGCGAGCGCACCAAACAGCCAGCGATAGATACGCGGTTGCCCAATCAACACCGCACGCATCGCGCCGCCTAACATCAGTGCAAAGCCTGCGATCCATGCAGACCAGCCCAGCATTTGACGGGCGAGATCAGCGAAAACCGCGCCGCCTGAGCCGAACAAATTCTGCGCGCTTTGATCCGTTGCTGCGTTCCAGCTCGGGTCGGCAACATCGTAAGAACCCACACTGCCGCAAACGAAAACACCAATGGCGAAAGCGGAAGACCCCGTGATGATGCGCCAAACCGGATCGGAAAGCTCGCGCATCTTTGGTGGTTCAATACTTGCCGTCTTCGTCGCCATGACCCGTTTTCCTTGTCGCGTCAGTGTCCGCCTTCTCCCCCTCCCAACCACCCCAATAGTCCCCATAGGCTGGGGTGGTTGGGAGGGGGGGGGAAGGCGGACCCGTCCAATCGAGTTTCCATCAAAATGACGGATTTGGCTTAAGGTCTGGCTAATAAAGGGTATTTGAGAGGCAGAACGCAGGTTTTATCTGTGGAGAAACAAAAAGGCCGCTCTCAAATGAGAACGGCCTTTAGACTTTTAAGGAAAGATCGAAAGTCTATTCCTCTTCAGGTGTGACCTCTTTTCCGCTCTCCTGATCGATGTTTTTCATCGACAGGCGAACTTTGCCACGATCATCGAAGCCCATCAGCTTCACATAGACTTTCTGGCCTTCAGAAACGACGTCTTTCGGGTGGCCGACACGCTCATTCGCCATCTGGCTGACGTGAACGAGGCCGTCTTTCGGGCCGAAGAAGTTTACGAATGCCCCGAAGTCTTTGATCGCAACGACCTTGCCTTCGTAGATTTCACCAACTTCCGGCTCAGCAACGATCTCTTTGATCATCTTCAGAGCGACATCGATGCTGGCACGGTCCGTCGCCGAGACTTGGACTGTCCCATCATCATCGATGTTCACTTTAGCACCGGACTCATCAACGATTCCGCGAATAACTTTACCGCCGGACCCGATCACGTCGCGAATCTTGTCTTCAGGGACCTTGATGATTTCCATCTGCGGGGCGTTATCAGCGAGCTGATCGCGAACAGTGTCGAGACCTTTTGCCATTTCCGCGAGGATGTGAGCACGCCCACCTTTGGCCTGCTCCAGTGCGGTTTCCATGATTTCGCGCGTGATGCCCGCAATCTTGATGTCCATTTGGAGCGAGGTGAGGCCTTTTTCCGTGCCTGCGACTTTGAAGTCCATATCGCCGAGATGGTCTTCGTCACCAAGGATGTCAGAGAGAACAGCAACGCCTTCATTATCCTTGATCAGGCCCATCGCAATCCCGGAGACCGCGCGCTTCAGCGGAACACCCGCATCCATCATTGCGAGAGAACAGCCGCAAACGGTCGCCATAGAAGAGGAGCCGTTGGACTCTGTGATCTCAGACACCATGCGGATCGTGTAAGGGAAGTCCTCATGTTCTGGCAGGACCGCGCGAAGGGCGCGCCATGCCAGTTTCCCGTGACCGGTCTCGCGGCGGCTGGTGCCACCCATGCGGCCCGCTTCACCGACAGAATAGGGCGGGAAGTTATAGTGTAGAAGGAACTTCTCTTTGCGCGTTCCGTCGAGACCGTCGATGAATTGCTCATCGTCAGAGGTTCCGAGCGTTGCGACGCAGATGGCCTGTGTCTCACCACGCGTGAACAGAGCTGAACCGTGCGTGCGAGGCAGGAAGCCGGCTTCAGCTTCGATCGGGCGGACATCAGCGAGGCCGCGTCCGTCGATGCGTTTCCCAGTTCTGATGATATCGCCGCGAACGACTTTCGCTTCAGCCTTCTTGAAGGCTGATTTGAAAACGTTGGCGTCCATGCCGCTTTCGTCTTCTTCCGTTGCGACCAGTTCAGCAGCCGCTTTCTCGCGCGCTTCGCCGACAGCGGCCTGACGATCAAGCTTTTCAGTAATCTGATAGGCTTTTGACAGGTCATCCCCGACAAGGTTCTGGATTGCAGTCAGTTCGCTGGAGAGGTCTTCGCCTTCAAAGTCGAAGGGCTCTTTCGCAGCGGCTTCAGCAAGCTTGATGATCGCATCGATCACAGGCTGCATCGCCTCGTGGCCTGCCATAACTGCGCCGAGCATGACGTCTTCGCTCAACTCTTTGGCTTCTGACTCAACCATCATTACGGCGTCATTTGTACCCGCAACGACGAGGTCAAGTTCTGACTCTTCGAGCTCATCGACGGTTGGGTTGATGACATAGTTACCGTCTTTATAGCCGACGCGGGCCGCGCCGATTGGGCCCATGAATGGGGCACCAGACAGGACGAGGGCAGCAGACGCGCCGATCATGCCAAGAATGTCAGGATCGTTCTCAAGGTCATAAGAGACAGCCGTTAGGACAACTTGGACCTCGTGCTTAAACCCGTCGACGAAGAGAGGACGAATTGGACGGTCAATCAAGCGAGACGTCAGTGTCTCTTTTTCCGTTGGGCGGCCTTCACGCTTGAAGAAGCCACCGGGAATGCGCCCTGATGCGTAGTATTTTTCCATGTAGTTGACGGTCAGCGGGAAGAAGTCCTGTCCGGGCTTGGCTTCCTTGGCGAAGACCGCCGTCGCAAGAACCGTTGTGTCGCCATAAGTGACCATGACGGCCCCGTCGGCTTGACGGGCCACTTGACCCGTTTCGATTTTCAGTGTCCGGCCGGCCCATTCCAGCGAGACAGATTGCTTATCAAACATACGTTTTGTCTTTCATTTACATACGAAAAGCCCGCTTTGGCCGAATTGCCGAAGCGGGCTGTTGGGTGGGAGCCTAGCGGCGAATGCCGAGCTCCCCGATGAGCGTCTTGTAACGCTCGTCATTTTTCTTCTTCACATAATCAAGAAGCTTCCGGCGCGTGGCCACCATGGCCAAAAGTCCGCGACGGGAGTGATTGTCTTTTTTGTTGTCCTTAAAGTGCTCGGTCAGATTGTTGATCCGCTCTGTGAGGATCGCGACCTGGACTTCGGGGGAGCCCGTATCACCTTCGGTGCGGGCAAATTTCTTGATCAGTTCAGCTTTACGCTCTGCAGTGATCGACATCGGCATTGCTTTCTTGTGTGCGCCAAACGGCGGCTTTTTCGTTGTGGCTGTATTGCCTTCAATTGAGCGGAGATCGGTTGCCATTCAGCCACGCCGGGATGTCGTCCAGTCGAGCTAGGTGGCAGGGACCCCACACCTGCGGGGCATATGGCACTTTTGCTGGCCCTTGAAAACCCCTCAGCTCAGCGCACTTTCTGGGATTGATTTTACTGATAAGTAACGAGTTTTGTTTTAAGAGAGAGGCAATGGGGACGTATCAACTTATCCACCTCAATGTCGTTCGTCCGCTTGATGCTTTTTCAGCGGATACAGCCGAAGCACGATACTTTTTTGAACAACTGCCAAAGGTCTTTGGCGACGCCGATTCCTATGACGGTCTGCGCTGGCACAATCACGGTATTCGACTTGCGGATGAAAGTTATCTCGACCTTCCTGATGTTTTTGGGCTTAAAACAGAATGGCCGAATAACCCTCATGTGATGACCATGGCCGGATGGGAGAGCGCAAAAGCGCTGCACAGCTTTAGCTATCGGATGGCGTCGCATGTCGAGGGAATGAGGCGTCTGCGCCATTGGGTTGATCGCTCCGAAGGCGCAACCATGGTAATGTTCTGGGCGAAACGCGGACATCGAGTGTCTCTAGAAGAGGGCTGGGAACGGTTAGCGCGCTTGCGCCGCGATGGACCAAGCAAAGAAGCGTTCAACCTGAAACAGCGCTATGATGCCCCTGATGCTGAACCGGGCAGCGTGGCGGCCTAAGCGCGCTCAAACGGATCGCGCATGAGGATGACATCCTCACGCTCCGGCGAAGTTGAGACGAGCGCGCAGGGTTTACCGACGAGTTCTTCCAAACGACGCACATATTTGACGGCCTCTGCGGGGAGTTGAGCCCAGGACCGCGCCCCCTTGGTGGATTCGCTCCAGCCTTTTACGGTTTCATAAATTGGCTCAACAGCGGCCTGATCCGTCAGGCCCGCAGGGAAATAATCAATCTCTTGCCCATTCAGACGATAGCCGATGCAGACTTTAATCTCTTCAAGCCCATCGAGAACATCAAGTTTCGTCAAAGCAAGCCCTGTCACGCCTGATGTCGCGCAAGCCTGGCGCACCATAACCGCGTCGAACCAGCC
>JBCCDF010000239.1:0-4213 GCA_039030935.1 Pseudomonadota bacterium
CTGACCGCAAGCGGGACGTGCAGCACGGTTCGCGCAGAATCGTCGTCCGGGTCTGATATTGAGGCGGGGCGCCTGGTTTGTGCAAATGGTCGCGCTGAAGCTTCCAGTGGCTCTGATATCACGATCCATGTCACTGGTAGCGTCAGCGCTGATGTGTCCAGCGGGGCCGATGTTGTCGTGCGTGGCGGGCCAACTGAAACCGATATTGATAAGTCCAGCGGCGGCGACGTTACGATCCGCGGCTAGGGGATTTGAATATCCTCTAAACGATAGCCCGGATCCGGCCATTTGAGGTCCATATCCTCAAGTGCCCCTCGCACGATCCGGGCGATCATAGCGTTGCGTCGCGTTCGACTATCAGCAGGCACAACGTACCAAGGTGCGTGCAATGTGGAGCACCGCTGGATGGCTGTCTCATAAGCGCCCATGAACTCCGGCCAAAGCTTACGATCCTCAATATCGCCCGGATTAAACTTCCAAAGCTTATGCGCCTCTGTCAGACGTTCTTTGAGCCTGACCCCTTGTTCTTTGTAGCCGACATTCAGCATGAATTTCAGAACGGCCACGCCGTTCTCGGTTAAGTGTTTTTCGAAGGCATTGATCTGCTCATAGCGTTGCTCAATTGCCCCAGGCGATGCAAACTCACGCACCTTAACAACTAGAACGTCTTCATAGTGGGAGCGATCGAAGATACCGATCCGCCCTTTACGCGGGACAGCTTGATGAACGCGCCAGAGATAGTCATGAGCCAGTTCTGTCTTGCTCGGCGCCTTAAAGGCGCGAACCTGCATGCCGAGCGGGCTCGTGTCGGCAAAAACATTGCGGATTACTCCGCTTTTGCCAGCCGTGTCCATGCCTTGCAGAACGACGAGCAATGCACGGTCACGATTGGCATAGAGCATGTCCTGCAGGTCATTGATCGCTTTCGCATCGTCTTTCAGGGACTTTTTCGCATCATCTTTATCGGAAAAAAGAGACCGGTCACCGCTATCGCGATCTGAAAGACTAAACGCCTTGTCTGGATCGGCAATCAGTGTGGTTTTGACCTGTTCGATCATGTGTTCAGTCATTCGAATCTCCTCAGAACAAAACAAAAAAGCCGCGCTATGACAGCGCGGCTTTTGAAAAACAGCAAGAAGCGTCCTGCTTATGATGAGTAGAATTCGACGACTTGCGAGGGCTCCATCTGTACCGGGTACGGCACGTCAGAAAGCTCTGGCATCCGGACATAGGTGGCGCTCATCGCTTTTGGGTCGACTTCAATATAGTCAGGCAAGTCGCGCTCTGGTGAGCCAAGCGCCTCCAGCACCAGCGCCATATTGCGTGATTTCTCTTTAATCTGAACGACGTCACCGGGCACAACGCGGTAAGAGGCAATATTGACCTTCTGACCGTTCACAGTGATGTGGCCGTGGTTCACAAACTGACGGGCCGCAAAGATTGTTGGAACGAACTTTGAGCGGTAGACGAACGCGTCGAGGCGAGACTCAAGAAGACCGATCAGGTTCTCGGCCGTATTCCCTTTGCGGCGCGCCGCTTCGTCGTACGTGCGTCGGAACTGCTTCTCAGTGATGTCACCGTAGTAGAATTTCAGTTTCTGCTTGGCCATCAACTGCAAGCCATAATCAGACGTCTTGCTGCGGCGGTTTGGGCCGTGCTGTCCTGGCTTGTTAGGGCGCTTGTTAACGGGGCTCTTTGGTCGGCCCCAAATGTTCTCACCAACACGGCGATCAATTTTATACTTCGTCGAGTGACGACGTGACATAGTTTCTATCCATTTTTGACGTGGGCTGGTTCGTCCCTTTTGGACAAACGATTACAACGGCAGCACCACACCGACCCGTCTTGAAGCGTCGCTAAAACAGGATCATGCCGTTTGAGTCAATAGATGTGCGCACCCCCTAGCTCATCTCCGGATCAAGATAATCCATCATGATGCGTGTGTCGGCCTTTTCTTGTCGCCATGTATAAATGGCAATTCCAATCCATGTTGCGTGAAATGCCAAACCTGAAGCAATCGCTAACCAGCCCGGAACAGCGCCAATATGAGCGCGATAAATGTATTCCTCCAGGCTGGGAGCATCGATGGGATGGATTGCGATCTTTGCAAAATAAGCGAGGCCCTGAATTCCGAAGATCCAGCCATAATTACGCCGAATGCGCCGTCCCACTGCCCTCAATGCGCTTATGCGGTATTGTGGGCGCAAGTAATCATCCGAAAGGGGGCTTCCCTTGTCTTGTGGGATTGAAACCCCTTTGCCTTGTAGGATGGGAACATAAACAGCGAGCTCTAAAAGCCGCGCTCGGAACTTCCAAACCGTAAAATATCGATACCGTCGTGCCTCTAAAATAAGGAACATCACTGACAATAAGCCAACCAGCACGATAGGAAGAGGGGATGAATTGGCTGTTGCAAAGCTGACCGATAGCGCAATCCCTGTCGAAACGACGGCCCAATTCGTCGTCATATCAAGTCGCTGTCGCCAAATTGTCGAGCGATACACCTCAGCGCGGTAGAGATGGGCTAATGCGCCGGCTTCAGCACTGCCACAAATTGGATCAATTGGATCAGCATCCGGATCAGTCATCTATCCTCTATAGCACGATCTGATTAATCAGCTATTGGCTTGTCTGCCGGGCAATAACCATATTGTCCAATCAGTCGATAACCATCGATCGCGGCGTGAATATCGCGCTCGACGCGATCTTCTGCTCCAGACTTAATCTGCTCAATAATAGAGAGACCGCCGCCCTTCAGGCGAGCCGACCAAAATTGATATCGAAAACTGTCGCGACCCATGACCAAATCTAGTGACTGCTCCAGAACGTGTGGATCACATCTTAAAGCCGCGAGCTCTGCTGATGCATGGGCGAACATTGGCCGCTCGAAATCGTCTGCGGTTCGCGCGAGGTCGATAAGCGCAACATTCACGTCCCGAGCGGCTTCGGGCTCAGACTGAAAAAAGACAACGCCCGTCGCGAAGAGGGCATCGAGTTTTGCATAGCGTAGCTCGCTATCAGGGCGCCGCGCGTCAGCAATCAACGCTTCTATCCCGCCTCGTTCGATAAACGGGTGTGCTCGCTCCCAGCCATAGCTGTAGTCAAATTGGACTTCACCTTCACTCAGCGCTGATATCGCGTCTTGAACAGAAGCCTGCCTGTTATCGGGTAATTCGCTGGCAATCTCCTGTAAAGCTGAGACCAAAGCGGCTTTCTCATAAGTCAGATCAGTCTCCACGTCCTTTTCAGACGCGCTAGCTGACCCCATTAGCATGACACAAAGCATGAAAAGAATTGCCTTCATGGGTGCAGTCTAACACGTTTTCCTGAACGTATGATGAGGAAGCGACGGTCACCATCGCGAGTGTGCATTGCAACAAAAACTTGGTCGCTGTGCGAAACACTATAAATCAGTTGCTGATCGGGGCTCCGCCTCGCTGAAAAGGGTTGGCTTGTGGCGGAAGATAAAAAGCTCAAGAAGACGCTTACGCTGTTTGATGTGTATGCCATTTCGACCGGTGCGATGTTCAGCTCAGGATTCTTCCTTCTGCCTGGAATCGCGGCCGGATATACAGGCGATAGCGTTTATCTCGCCTATTTGGTCGCGGGCTTTTTGATCTTACCTGCCATGTTTTGCATGGGCGAGTTATCGACCGCTATGCCTAAAGCGGGTGGAACATATTACTTCCTCGACCGCGCTTTAGGGCCCCTATTCGGGACAATTGGGGGCCTAGGGTCCTGGGTTGCTGTGATCTTCAAAAGTGCATTCGCATTGGTCGGAATGGGCGCCTATCTCAGCCTCTATATCGATGTCCCGATGATCGCTCTCGCTGTGATTTTGACGATTGTATTCGGTCTCGTGAACGCTTTCGGCGCGAAAGAGACGACGCTTCTACAGCGCATCCTTGTCGGGACACTCGTTATAATCCTAGCCGCATTTACGATCTTCGGGCTCTCGGAAACAGGACTTGCAGATAGTTGGCAGCCAAATGCGGGGGATGAGGCGTTTTTATCGAATGGATTCGTTGGGTTTATCTCGACGATCGGCCTTGTCTTCGTCTCATATGCAGGCCTCACCAAAGTCGCGTCGGTTGCTGAAGAGATTCAGAATCCAGACCGCAACATTCCGCTAGGAATGGTTCTGTCACTCATTACGGCGACAGCGATTTACACCCTCGGCACACTGGTGATTATCAATCTTCTCCCTCCTGAA
>JBCCDF010000240.1:0-4201 GCA_039030935.1 Pseudomonadota bacterium
AGTGGTGGGTGGTA
The DNA here is from genome assembly GCA_039030935.1 of Pseudomonadota bacterium. Lineage (GTDB taxonomy): Bacteria > Pseudomonadota > Alphaproteobacteria > Caulobacterales > Hyphomonadaceae > Henriciella. The sequence continues at coordinate 15 of JBCCDF010000240.1, forward strand.
ACGGGCTCGAACCGCTGACCCTCTCGGTGTAAGCGAGATGCTCTACCAACTGAGCTAACCACCCCACAGGAACGGCATATGCGGGAACCTCATCTGTTTGACAAGCCTGCTGGCTGACCTTTCACAGATCAATTCTCAGTGTCTGTCGGCTGACGTTCGTTAGGCCTAAACCGTCTGTCACGAAAATCACGTCGTCTTGGATGATCCATAAACCGCAATGCAGAGGCACGTTCGTCTGCGGAAAGTCTCTCAAACTGACGCGCCAACTCGTTGTGCAATCCTACCCGCGCTGTCGCCTCTGCCGAGCGCACAGCCTGAAAAGCCTCAACAACGTCATCGACATTGTAGGGGTCAGCCGCGAGCGCTCGGCGCAAGTCGCGACGTGCTTGTCGTAGCTCCAGTCTTTCAGCACGCGTCGCTGCGTAGGCAATGCGTAGCGCGTCACGAACTGACGAGCGATCAGCCTCCGTTACACTGGCTTCAAGTGCGCGCACCAAAGCGCGTTCGCCGCCGTCAGGAGGGGGAGGCGTGCGCTCCTGACGTAACCCGCTACCGATCAAAAGTCCCGCCAGCAGACCATTGACAACAAGTGATAGCGTTAAAACGACTGGAAAACGACGGGTTTGACTATCGCTCATTGTCCTTCCTCCATGCTATTCAGCCAGTCGTCAAAACTACTTTCTGGGCTTTGGATATAGGCCGATCCACTATCAAAGTGCGCATCGAAATCAGCACCGCCGGCATAGCTATAACTCGTCACCGCGCCGACACAGAGACTTGCGAGCGCAGCGCCAACAGGTAACTGAAATTCTTGAGGAAAGAAGAATCGTAGAAAATGTTTCTTCGTAGGGACCGTCGCTCTGTCAGGCGCATTGGCTAAGACCGCATCCGCCAAGCCTAAAGGCACGTTCGGGACTTCTATGTTCGACAATTCAGAATCAAGAGACTGAGCTTTTTCTAAAGCCTTGGAGAAAAAGTCTGGATCGGCCTCAATAAGTTGCTGCGCTTGCACCCGCTCACCTTCCGGCCACGCGGAAGGTTTGGAGCCGTATATACCGATCAGTTCAAGAACGCGGTCGGCGCTTATCATTGGGCCTTTCATCATTCTATCTCCTCACCAGTCCTATCAAAAAGTACAGTTCTAAGTGCGCGTCTCGCGCGACCGAGTAAGCCTTCAAGAGCGTGAACCGTAATCCCCATTACGGCAGCAGCCTGCTTATTTCCCATGCCCTCTAGCGCAGACAATATAAGAGCTTCTCTCTGACGGTCCGGCAAGGATGCGATTTGGGCGTTAATATCAGAGAGCGCTTGTTTCGAAGCGAGCTGTTGATCCGGTGTCATTGCCATGTCGGTCTTTTCAGGTGGCGTGTCCATAAAGACAGGCTTGAACTTCCTCAACTTATCACGACAGAGATTGATCGCGACCGCGCAAGCCCATGTGGAAAATTTCGCCTCCGGTTTCCAATTGGGTAGAGCCTTCCAAGCCCGCAAAAACGTTTCCTGTGTTACGTCCTCAGCTTCACCTTCATCCTGCAACATTCGATAGGCCACCCGATAAATCATCGGCATATTTCCATGAACGAGAGCTGCCTGCGCGGATCGGTCTCCTGCAGCAGCTTTGGTGATCTGATCGAGTTCTGTAATATCCGACACCAAAATCGATTAGCGTATGAGGGCTCAACGGCGAAGATGAAACATCTTCGCCGTTGCAATTTGCAAAACACCCCGCGACGTCGAACTATCTCGCTCTTCGGCCACGGCCCTGCCCGCGACGATCTCTCATTTTTGCTTTCGCTGCTTCGCGCTCTTCTTCAGAAATCATGCCGTCGCCGTTTGTATCGACGCGCTGAAATCTGCGCTCCACGCGATTATCTCCTACAGCAGCATGCTCTTCCGCTGTCACAAATCCATCGCTGTTTGCGTCTAGACGCTCGAAACGCCTCTGACGCCGTTCTGCTTCGCGACGCGCTTTTTCAGCTTCAATCTGCGCTTCGAATTCATCAAAAGAGACGAGATTGTCACCGTTCGTATCAGCTTTGGTAAAGCGTTCTGCTTTTTGCGCTTCAAGTTCACTGATCGTAATATTTCCGTCCCCGTCGGTGTCTACGCGTTCCAAAGCGGGTGCTTTTTGAGCGAGCGCTGTCAGAGTCAAGCCGCCAATCAGAGAGAGGGTGCAAACGGACGCAGTCATAATTTTCTTCATTTTTAAGGTCCTTTCATATCAAACCTGAATCTTAAACGATCGCACCTCATGATTCCGTCGGCAATCGGCCAACTTTTTTTGAAAAAAGATCAGAAACACTTGAGCAATGCCTCTCAAGAAACTGTTTTAATTCGCATAAATCATGACTTGAAGTCGCTCGGCACAAACGATCAATCAAGCTCTCAGGGGGATCTTCAGTCTCCAAGTCTGCGCCAAGCGCAACCCGTTGGACTTGTTGAATGGCACTCATAAAAACATGAGCCTGACTGAGTATTTCAGCCTGTTCTGCGGTTAGACTGCCCGCCTCGAATAGAAGCTCTATGCTGTTCTGAATTGAGAGTGGTAAAGTGATGGACACTGGTTCAGTCAGCAAACCGTGCTGGATGATGAATTCCAGATCTACCAATCCTCCTGGCCTCATTTTGATATCCCAATCACCCCGATGAGGTTTTTCTCGAATAAGCCGAGCGCGCATATCGAGAATATTCGATGTCCGCGTTTTTCGTTCGCCAGTACTGATGATGTGTCGTGTTGCGTCTTTGTGAACTTGCGTCGCCAACGCCTGATCGCCAGCAACCACACGAAGGCGCGTTAAAGCCATATGCTCCCAAGTCCACGCACTCTTCTGATGGTAGACATTAAAAGCACTCAATGATGTTGCAACCGGCCCTGAACGCCCCGATGGTCGCAACCGCATATCAACCTCATAAAGGACGCCCTCACCTGTCTCGGCGGACAAAGCCGTGATCAAACGCTGCGTGAACCTCGTGAACCACGTCTGTGCCTCTGGAGGGTCTTCGGCATTGTATATAACCAGCAAATCCAGATCGGAGCCCGCCGTCATTTCCTGTCCGCCAAATTTGCCCAATCCCGCGATACACCATCGTCCCGGAGCGTCTCCATACCGACGAATTGTTTCCCGCTCCGCGACACCTGCCATCATCATGACAGTATTATCCGCAAGGTCACTCCACTCTGAGGCCGCATCACAGGCTGCAATCTGGCCGTGGAGCAAGCGGTGACCAATCAGAAAAGCCCGTTCACCATGCCACCGACGAACAAGATTTATAGCCGCCTCAAAATCGGCTTCCGGCTCAATTTCGGGGGCACCTGTTCTGCCTTTGAAATCCACTAGGGCTTCTAGCAAATTTGGTCTGCTCGCCAGTTCCGAACCAATTCGGGGGGCAAGGGCGAGCGTGGTCACGAGATCGTCCATAAGGTCAGAAGATGCGACAAGCATCGACAATGTCTGTACGCCCGATCGCAGACCTTCGAAAAACCGTGCAAACCTACGAAATGCTTCATCAGGTTGTCCTGTCCGCGACATCGCCACGAGCATGTCCGGAAGAAGGGCTGTCAGCAATTCACGCCCTCTCGCTGTTCGGGTCGCCAGGGTGCGTCCACGATGCCAAGTCCGGACCCGCTCGGTGAGACCCGTTGGCTCTGAAAAACCCAAGTCTTCGAGCGTTTCAATTGTCCGCGGGTCGTCATCGACACCCACAAAAACGAGATTTCTCTCATGAGCGGCTTTTCGTTTGCGGCTTTCATCGGCGAAAAGTGAATTGTAGTGCTCATGAACACAAAGTCGGGTTTCGAGGATCATAGCGTCAAAAGCGTCCAGATCGCTGTAACCTGACAATGCGGCAACACCGGCTCGTTTGTTCTCAGAATATGGAAGACGGTGGGTCTGATCATCATTGATCATCTGGATGCGATGTTCAATTTGTCTCAACGTGTCGTAGGCTTCTCTCAATTCACATTTAGCTGTTGGTGTGACGCTTCCCAATTCCGCTAGCGCTTTGAGTGCATCAAGGGTCCCAGACACACGCAATGAAGGGTTTCGCCCACCGAGTATAATTTGCTGAGTTTGAACAAAAAATTCTATCTCTCGGATGCCGCCCGGACCGAGTTTAAGGTCTGGCGAAGGATCTTTAACGTCTTTTCGATCCAATTTGGTATTGATCATCGACTTGACGGCCTGAAC
>JBCCDF010000241.1:0-4146 GCA_039030935.1 Pseudomonadota bacterium
CTCACCCTGTTCCGTCTGTAAGATATCGATCAGTGGATTTCCGGGAATGTGTCCGCCTTTGACAAGCGCTGCTTTCGCCCCGCGCTCTAGCAACGCTTCTGCTGCGCGACGCTGGCCGTTGATCCCATCAACCGCTTTGCCGGTTAAAACCTCAGCTTCAGGCGCGTTGGGTGTGACGAGCGCTGCACCACGAACCAAAAGCGAGGCTATAGCGCTGACCGCTTTATCATCGACGAGCCGATCTCCCGACGTCGCCACCATCACCGGATCAATGACACACGGAACGTCACGTGCGCTCGTGTCCAATTCTTCAGCAACCCTTTCGACCAGAGGGGCCGTCCCAAGCATGCCCGTCTTGATGCTGTCTGCCCCAATGTCATTCAAGCAAACCCGCATCTGTTCGCTGACCGCCTTCATATCGACGGGATAGACGCCATGTACACCTATTGTGTCTTGAACTGTGATCGCTGTGATCGCCGTCATGGCATAGCCGCCCAGCATCGTGACGGCCTTTATGTCGGCTTGAATGCCGGCGCCACCGCCACTGTCGGATCCTGCAATGATCAGAACCCGACCTTTATGTTCGGCATCGGTTGAAGAACTCACTCAATAGGCTCCACACCCCAAGGAGGGGGCGGCGCATCGACCTCTTCGGTCAAATCAAATTCAATCCGAAAATTCCGCTCAGGGCGCCACATCTGATAGGCAAGCTGCGAACCGCTTTGAATCTCCATGCCCCAAGTATTCAGATTGGAGACCTCAATCCCTTCGCGAATGAAGAGGGCTCGGGTCTCCTCATCGACCGGAAACTGCTGCCAGTCCCCGCGCCCGGCGCCGTAAGCCATACCGCCATACTGCGTCAGCGCATCTTCAGTCCCATCCTTATGGCGATGGTCATGCTTCAGCTGATAACCAGACGACAGCTTGGAGATCACCCAAGTCCGTGATCGATCTTCACCAACGGCCAGCGGCAACCTTATCTCATCATCGCTACACTTAGCAGGCCCCACAATTAGGGTTGCGTCAGCGAAATCGGCATCCACCTCATCGTTTGAGACGAGTTCGCCTGCAAAGGCCCCTTGTCCGCACAGGCTGGACACGCTTTCAAACCAAAGATCGGCGTCAGTCGGCGCGCCCGAAATAGACACGAGGGAGTCAGGATCAACGGCCGTGCTTTCACATGCCACAACAGCAGCAAGACCAAGCGCAACAAGCCCTAAGCGCATTAGAATTTCACAGCCCCTGACTTCAGTGTCTCAAAAGTATCGCCTGTTAGCGGCACATATTTTCCCTGCTCAGGCTCAAAATACCAAAGCGGTTCGCCAGCCACTTGATCGGGATCAAATCCTTCTTTGACCAGCTCGACCTTGCGATACTTGAAGGTCCCTGTCGTTTCAGCTTCTTTCTGAACACGAATGAATAACGGGATCGCATATTTCGGCAGTCGTTCATCTAGCCACGCGTACAGGCCGCCATAATCGACCTCGCCATCCGTCGTAATCGCCGCCATGCCGGCGCGCCCATCGGTGCCCGGAACGGAGACTCCATAAACGTTTGCGGTTGCAACTCCCGGGGCTTTCGAGACGCATTCGGCAACCTCATTGGTTGAGACATTCTCGCCCTTCCAGCGGAACGTATCCCCGATCCGATCAACGAAATAGATGTAGCCCGTCTCGTCTTTTTTCATCAGGTCACCGGTTCGAAACCACATATCCCCTTCTTCAAAGACATTGCGCAAAATTTTCTTCTTGGTGGCGGTTTCGTCATTATAACCTTCAAACCGCGTACGGGTTTCGTCGCCGACTTTACCAATCGCTTCGCCCGGCTCATCAGGGTCAGTCGGGATGCAGAAGCCGTCCTCGCCTCGAACAGGCTCCTCCTCAACAACGTCAAACTTTACAAATGCAATGTGGCCATAGGTCGACTTCTCAAGATAACTCGGTATGCGGCCGACAGCGCCAACTTTCCCGTCAATATTTACAAAGCTCACATTGCCCTCAGTCGAACCGTAGAACTCCGCCAGATGCGGGATTTGGAACCGGTCCATAAAGTCCTGCCAAATATCCGGCCGCAGACCATTGCCGAAGCCGGTGCGAATCTTGTGATCGCGCTCTCTTGGATGAGCTGGCGTATTCATCAGATAACGGCACAGCTCGCCGATATAGACAATTGAGGTGACCCCTTGTTCGCTCGCATCATCCCAGAACTGGCTGGCTGAGAACTTCTTGCGCAAGACGATACTCGCACCCGTCATCAATGCCTGTCCCACGCCACATAAACCACCTGTGCCATGATACAGAGGCAGCGTAATGTAGACACGGTCCCGTGCTGTGATCCGGCAAGGCGCAATAAAGCTTCGCATCATACCCTGCGTGCGAGCATGGGTCAGGCGGGCGGCTTTAGGCAGACCTGTTGTCCCGGACGTATAGACATAAAGAGCGAGGTCTTTGCCGCGAAGATGATCGCGATGGCTTCGATCCGGACGCACATCAGAGGCGTTGTCTAAAGTAGGGCCCAGCTTTTGGCCTTCTTCGCCCCCCAATGTCCAGACAGGGACATTGCCTTCAAACAAGCCTTCGGCAGAGCGGATATTCTCATCAACATCAGCGCCTGTGATAATGGCTTTTGCATCAGCGATGTTCACGCAGTGAGCGAGGGCCTTATCAGTCAAATTGTGATTAATGAGGCCAACCACGACGCCGACTTTCAACAGGCCGTACCAGATAGACACATATTCAGGGCGGTTTTCCATGAAGAGGGCAACTGTGTCACCCGGCTTCAAACCCTCAGCCAAAGCCCAATTCGCCACGCGATTGGCCGTTGCATCCATTTCTGAATAAGTGGTCACACCACCATTAAAGCGCCAAGCGACATTGTTGGGATACTTGTCGACAACATCCTCAAAATCGTCAGCAACCAACTGCTCACTGTCAGGAGAGATATCACCAACCCACTTTTCGAACCGTTTGAGGGTTCGGATTGTTGTAAACTCACGGCCTATTGTTTGAAATATTCCCATAGCGACCAACGCCTTTCTGTTCCTGCCCTCACATTCTTATATGCAGAACTAGCGTGCAGAGATGCCGCTTTCCAGTTGTTTCAATCGGGTTATACGACGATCAACTAAAATAAACGTGAAAGCAGCAGCTCATGAGCGATCCTGTCGGCGATCTTCTTAACCTTATGGACCTCGAACGCCTAGAGGTCGATCTGTTCCGAGGGCAAAGCCCTGAAAACGAAACCAATCAGCGTGTCTTCGGCGGACAGGTTATCGCGCAAAGCCTTGTTGCGGCTCACAGGACCGTCGATCTCAGTGAGCGCTCAATTCACTCTATGCATGCCTACTTCATTCGCCCTGGCGACCCCTCTATTCCGATTATTTATGAAGTCGACCGGTCGCGCGATGGCGGCAGCTTCACCACACGGCGCATCATTGCCATTCAGCATGGCAAGCAGATTTTCAACCTCGCGGCCTCTTTCCATAAGACCGAAGAGGGCTGGCACCATCAGCACACAATGCCAGACGTCGCAGGTCCTGAAGACCTGGAGAATAGGATCGAGCATAGAAAGCGCATTATGGACCGCATTCCTGAGCGCTTCCATGAAGAGTGGTTACGCCCACGCGCCGTTGAAATTCGCGAGATCGATGCGCTCGATCCGGTTAGCCCGACAAAAATGACGGACACCAATCATCTCTGGTTTCGCTTAACACGCCCGATTGATGAAGCGCCTTGGTTGCACCATTGCTTGCTGGCTTATGCCTCTGACATGGCGCTTCTAGGTAGTGGGAATCGCCCGCACGGTGTCAGCTGGATGAGTGGCAAGATCATGTCGGCCAGTCTAGACCATGCCATGTGGTTCCACACGCCGATCAAATTCGACGATTGGCACCTCTATACAATGGACAGTCCCTATGCCGGTGGCGCACGAAGCTTCAATCGGGGCAGCATCTACACACGCGATGGCCAACTGGTCGCCAGCGTGGCTCAAGAAGGCCTGATGCGCCCGATGAGAAAGAAATAGACGCGAGCTCCGCCGCTCTAAAACGTATGTTCCCAGATCGCGCCAATGACGTTTGAATAGTCATCGGTCCACGCACGGCCATTATCAGCGACAAGGCCTTGCCAGCGATCATCACGTTTGAAC
>JBCCDF010000242.1:0-4124 GCA_039030935.1 Pseudomonadota bacterium
GCAATTCCTTCTGCCTCAGTCGCTTCTATCTCGGCTTGCGCAGATTGCATTTGTTCCTGCATTTTCTGAGCTTGCTGCATAATCTTCGATAGGTCTGTCATGGCTCAGCGATCCTTTAGTCTGATAGGGACGACATTGTCTGTCGGTGCCCTCTCTTCAAGGGGTTCAATGCCCTCAACATTGACGATTTCAGCACCGGGAAGCGCGGCGAGCGCGGCCGCGACTGAGGGGTGATTTCGGGCTGCCAGAAAGCTTTCTTCCCTCAGTCGAGCTTCTCGCTCACGGGATGTCTCTGCTGTCGTTTCCGAGAAGACGACGTCCCACGATAGTTGGGTTTCGGCCTGTAAAAAATCGGTCAGGCGTCGAAGTAAATCTGGTGCGGCACCCTCTGCAACTGCGCAGACGAGGCGACCTTGTTCAAAGCGTTCAGCTCTCAGAAATTGGCGAACCTCTCCCCATAGTCGGACCTCTTTTCGCTCGTCTAGTCGCGCAATGACATCGTCCAGTGTTCTTAAAGTGCTGGATGTTCCATCCCTTATAGCCTCTTCAGGCTTTCCCGCGGCGCTCGAGGCCCCTCCTGTCTGATCTCTAAGAAGACGTGCCGCTTCTTCGGGACTTGGAAGGGACGCTGCTGCAACCAGACGAAGAACGACCATTCGAAGGGCCGTATCAGCCTCAGGGGCGGTCTGTGTGTCGCGATAGCCGCTGAGTAGAATCTGCCAGTTTCGTTGTGCTTGTGCAGGCGTCAGTTGTTCCGCAATCGCATGGGTCCGGCTTGTCCAGTCTGACGGTCCCGGCAGGTTGTAGTCTTTGCCAGCCGCTTGCACCGTTGCGATATCGGCAGCGATCTCGAGCATATCTTTAAGAATGACGAGCGGATCGGCGCCCGCGTGGATCTGGTCGCTGACTTCCTCAACGGCTTTCTGAGCGTCACCTTTGATCGCGTGCTCAAACGCATCAAGCAGGCGCAACCTGTCACCAAGACCCAACATATCGCGGACTTTTTCGCCTGTGACTTGATCACCATCGAGGGCCTGAACAATGGCTTGATCAAGAATAGACAAGCCGTCGCGGACTGAGCCCTCAGCCGCGCGCGCAATGAGCGCGAGCCCTTCTTCAGTGACTTTCGCGTTCTCTGTCTCTGCAATTCGGCTCAGATGTGCAGCGAGATGAGCACTCTCAAGACGTTTCAAATCAAACCGTTGGCAGCGCGACAAAACGGTGATCGGCACTTTGCGAATTTCTGTCGTTGCAAAGATGAATTTGACATGGGCCGGCGGCTCTTCAAGGGTTTTCAAAAGCGCGTTAAATGACGCAATCGACAGCATGTGCACTTCGTCAATGATGTAGACTTTAAAACGCGATGAGACCGGAGAGTAACGCACGCCGTCTAAAAGATCGCGCATATCCGCCACACCAGTACGAGAGGCTGCGTCGAGCTCCAACACATCAGGATGGTTGCCTGCCATGATCGCAGAGCAAAAGTCGCCCGGTGGATTGAGGTCCATGCTCGGCTGATCGTGGCCGTCGCGTGTGTAGTTCAGCGCGCGTGCAAGAAGCCGCGCTGTGGTCGTCTTACCAACACCCCGCACGCCTGTGAGCATGAAGGCATGCGCAACACGGCCTGTCTCAAAGGCATTTGATAAGGTCCGAACCATCGCTTCTTGGCCGATCAAGTCAGAGAACAATCGAGGTCGGTACTTACGCGCGAGAACCTGATAGCCTTCGTCGCGATCAGCAACGCCCATCTCAGCCTCGCCAAACATAGAAAATGTCTGGTCGTCAGTCTCTGTCGTGTCGGGGTCTGCACCGTCGCTCATCGCTCTCACTTATGGCAGTAAGTCCTAGGGCAGGGCAAGGCGCTAGGTCTGTTTCGGGTCTCTTTTCGGTGCAGGCGCAAGGCGCATGACCTCTGTCTGAAATCGCTCATCATTCTCTGCTAGCAGCATCGCGATTGAGCGTGAGCAGGCATCTATAAGCGGCTCAAGCCAAGCCTCGTCGCTTTTCGCGAAATCGGACAGAACGTAAGGCATGACCTTGGATTTATCGCCCGGGTGACCAATACCCATGCGAACGCGCCGGACTTCTGGCCCCAAATGCGAAATCATCGACCGCATACCATTATTGCCGCTGTGCCCCCCGCCTCGTTTTGTCCGAAGGCGTCCGGGTGCAAGGTCGATTTCATCATGAAAGACGGTGACGTCTTGAGCGGTCAGCTTATAGAAATCCGCTGCCGCTCGAGCAGATTGCCCGGTCTCATTATAGAAAGTCTGTGGCTTGATCAGAAGCACGCGCGTACCACCGATACGTCCGTCACAAACGTGCCCTTGAAATTTCGTCCGCCAAGGTGAGAACCCATGATCGCTCGCCAAGCGATCCATCACCATGAAACCAAGATTGTGGCGGTTGCCCGCATATTTAGGGCCGGGGTTTCCTTGTCCTATAAAGATGTGGTCCACGGATTCCTCCGAATATGCCTCGGCAGAAACAGATGCGGCGGAGGAGCTGAAAAGCCACCCCGCCGCACGATTAATCAGGGTTTTGAACACTAGCTCTCGCTGTCGGCCTCGCCATCATCAGACTGTTTGATGGACTCAACTTCACCTGCTTCCGGTGCTTCGGTGTCTTCTTCAGCGTCCGCGGCAATGCCACGACCAACGACAGAGGCAATTGTGAAGTCACGATCCGTAATCGTTGGTTCAGCTCCATCAGGCAGGCTGATGTCGGAGATTTTGACATTATCGCCGATATCAAGGCCATCGAGATCCGCGACAAGTTCGTCAGGAATGCTGTCGGCACGGACATTAAGTTCGACTGCGAAGCGCACGACGTTAAGCGCGCCACCTTTCTTGAGGCCCGGTGACTTCTCTTCATTGACGAAGTTCACGGTCACTTCAACCTGAATGATCTGATCCCGTTTCACACGGAAGAGGTCAACGTGTTGAGGTTGATCTGTGACCGGATGCATCTGGATCGCTTGCGGGATGACGAGTTGCTTTTTCCCATCATGAATGAGCGTCGCTGTCGATGACAGGAATTGGCCTGTATTGATCGCCCGAACGACTTCGCCCATTTTCAAATTGATTGCGACGGGGTCTTCGCCGCCGCCATAGAGAACACCGGGGACTTTCCCGTCGCGACGCGCTTCGCGGGCACCGCCTTTTCCGGTGCGCTCGCGCACATCGACGTTAAATGTAATTTGTTGTGACATTGTTTTTCCTTTCGCCCTGAAGTCCGCCGCAAAGTGTTGTCTGCGGTGACAGCCTGACAGGTACGACCTAGCGTCGCCCTTTCATGAAGTGTGGCTGCTTACATGATTATTCATACCAAAACAACCATCTGCGGTCATATTGAATGCCTTTGAGGCAAGATCCGAGAAGGGCTGATTTGGTCTAGGACCTATGACGAATGCATCGCTCTTTGCGACTTACGTCACCTTATACTTAGCGCAGTGTAAATCATACCGTCTAAAATCGCGCCAGCTTCACAACTGTAATTTCGCTGAATGATGTTAATGCGGAAGGGGTTTGTGAGGAGGGATAACCGATGGGTCTAAAATTAAACGCTGCAATTTTGGGCAGCTTGGCAGTTGGTGTTGCGTTTTCGCAAGCCGATAAAGCTGCAAACTACCAAAAAGATGAGGCTGAAATTATACAGGCGGAGTTCGATTGTTTTGTTGCGAAAGGCAATCGCCACATTGTCGAGCGGGATTCCGAAACAAGAGCCTATATGGATTGTGATCTCGCACCCTTGGCCGCGATGATGCATGATTTCAAGCCAGAAGACATCACAACGCGAACCAAAGCGATCTACCAATACGTTTCGGCTATTGATGGTCAAACCTATACAAAGAATTTTACAAAATCAGGTTTTCAGCAAGCAGACTATGCGGTCGGGTCAAAAATTCAGGTCTACCTTCACAAGACCAAACCTGAGAAAAGTCGTTTCTAGTTCATTCGACTTTTAATCGCGGGTTTTAATTGCCCCCCATCAAAAAAGCCCCGCTGGTTGAGCGGGGCTTTTCTGTGTTTGGGTGTGGGGTCTGTTATGACTTAACGGACGCCACGACGCCGGCGCCGACGGTGCGGCCGCCTTCGCGGATGGCGAAGCGTAGGCCCTGGTCC
>JBCCDF010000243.1:0-4121 GCA_039030935.1 Pseudomonadota bacterium
CTGCAGCACTTGCCGCTAATCCTGCGATATCTGCCATACCTCTTTACTCCTTCCATAAAACCACGTCGCAGGCCTTGCCCGCCGATCAAGGTGAATAAACGTTCGGGCCAAGCCCTGCCCTAGAAATCCATTGCGTAGAGCAGCATCGCGCAGCGAAAATCGGTCATGCCCTAAGAGTGAAATATCGACCGCGATCTTCTTATGGTGTGACAAAGGTGCTCCACCGATGGCCGCATTCCATTGCGCACAGCGATGTCCTGATGTGATGATGAGGGGGCGTCCGGAAGACGCTCTCAAAGCTTCAAGAGCGTCGAGAAAATCTGGATCGTGCCAATATGACGACTGACAAAATCGTCCGTCGCATCGACACGCGAGCTCTGACACAGAAAAGTGAGGCCATCGCCAACTCGCCCCTAACTCATCATAGGCGCCCGATGATGATGCGAACAACACTATTCGACCTCAAGAGCTTCCAAGCGAACTATGATTTTCTGAAATGCAGCAACCAGAACCGCAATCAACTCCTCCTGACACAGCATTTGTGAACTATCTTCGTCGTCAGCTTCACTCAGTCGCCAAAGAGCCGCATCCTCAAATCCTGTAGCGTTTAGAGCTTCACGCACCTCTTGCGCGATAAAACCAAAATGTCGCCGATCTTCACCAACACGACGGAATGTGACCGGTCGAAGAAACTCAAGAAGAGATAGCGGGTCGCCAAGATCATCGACATCGATTTTACCCCTGATATCGGAAGACACTGTCGGGGCGTTTTGCAGATATAAATCACGCCAAATTCTATCAGTTGTTCCGAGATCAGTCGATGTCGTCGATGATGGTGCCAGATCAAAAGCAACGCGGACTTCAGCCTGATCTGGTCGTATAACAATTGCGTCGTTAATGATCTGGCCTGCGCTATCAGTCGCGCCAAAGTTCAAGATCGAGCCATCTGAACGCGAGCGAATGTAGACAGGACCGCCGCTATGGCGTGCTACGTCAATCGTACCGTTGTCCCAAAGTCTCACATAGCCCTCACTTGAACTCGCGCGGAAACGACCTGTCACAGTCAATGTATTGCTACTGCTGGGATTCCCCCCGATGCCGACGCCCCCCGTCGTACCGTCAACTTTTAAAGCGTCGATCCACGAACTTCCGTCTGAGCTAACGCGAAAGGCAAGGTCGTCATTGCCAACTAGTCCGATTTCCGAGCGCCCGCTCCAACCGGATTGAAACAAAACCGAACCTGTATTTAAAGTAGTCTCTTTATTGAGCGTCACACGAAGGTCGCCACTCCCAAAATCACCCACTTCACGAGCTGTGAACAACGCTGTGTTCAATCGGGCAGCGAATGGATTGTCATCATCAGCAATTGTTGCCAGCCCGATAAAGGAGAGGTTTTGCGTCTCCCCACCAAGCGCGGTCCAACTCGTTCCATCATAAATGACGAGTTGGCTTTCCGATTTGTCATATACACGCCACCCCGCCTGGGGGACCTCAAAATGCCAAGCGCCGTCGGCCCAAAAGACCAATCTGTTTGGCATATTTTGCCACAAACCCGTGGGAGAGCTTCCGGTGAGCCAGCTCTCGCCCTCATTCGGTGATAAGGACGGTTCATTAGCGTCCTGGCCCTCAATGGCTGCTAACACCAAAGCATCTAGACGCCTTAGACTTTCATTGACTGTGACATGCTTCTGAGCCTGATTTGGTAAAAGGTACGGTAGTCCCAGTCTCGGTGTGAAATCGCTGTCCGACATGCTTAGTTCCTTCATCAAGAGCGAAGAAACTAAGACTGGAACGACCCTGTGGGATTCAGCAGTCCAATATCCTTATGCTGCCATCATTTATTGCGGGATAGACCCTCAACTATCCAACAAATGCAGACAGCTGCACAAGCCAACTTTAATTGAAACTGACTTGGGGCGGCACGCTCATTGCCGCACGATCATCACCGAGATTAAAGAACTCACGCTCTTCAAAGTTGAAGCTGCCAGCAACGATTGAACCCGGGAACTGCTCACGTGCAGTGTTATAGTCTTGGACCGCGCTATTGTAGAAACGCCGTGCTGCAGCGATCTTGTCTTCGATCACCGACAATTCATCCTGCAAATCAAGGAAGTTAGTATTGGCTTTCAGATCAGGATAAGCTTCCGCCAGTGCAAACAGCCGCCCAAGTGCGCCTGTCAGTACACCCTCAGCAGCGGCCATATCACCAGGGTCTTTCGCATTAACGGCTGTTTGGCGCGCCTGGATGACGGCATCTAACGTCTCTTTCTCATGCACGGCGTAGCCTTTGACCGTTTCGACCAAATTTGGGACAATATTCTGGCGCTGTTTCAGTTGAACATCTACGTCAGCGAACGCCTGATTGCAGCGTTGGCGTTTCGCGACCAGACCATTATAAATCGCAATAACAACGATCGCGATTAACGCAACCAAGCCCAAAACGATCAACAGAACTTCCATATTTCCCTCCAACTAACTTCCCTAATTTATCCTGCATCAGGCAGGGCAGCAACCGCCGCCTAGTCGATAATGTTACTCACTCGTCTGAAGACAGACTCAAACATTGGCACGGTCAATCGACCTGTATTCGTATTGTACCGCGAACAATGATAACTTGAGACGATCGTATAGCCTGCAAGTTGATAAACCGTTTCATGACCAAACGGATACTCCCGCAGTCGACCACCCAAGGCACGAATGGTTGAATCATGCGCAATCTTGCCGAGGCAAACCATGACACGCAAACGTGGCAAACCCTCAATCCGCGCCTTTAGAAAAGCCCGGCATTGATTGACTTCCGCACCAATAGGTTTGTTTTGTGGCGGAACGCATCGTACCGCGTTTGTTATCATCGCCTTGTTCAAATGAAGACCATCGGAACGGTGTTTTGCATATTCCCCCGAACTAAATCCAAATTTTGCCAGCGTGCCGTAGAGTAGATCACCAGCCCAGTCCCCCGTGAACGGCCGACCTGTCCGGTTCGCCCCTGTCAGACCGGGTGCCAATCCAATGATAAGCAGTTCAGCGTTGGGATCCCCAAAACTTGGCACTGCTCCATTAAACCAACTCGGTTCCCTCTTTTCTTGAGCCAAGATAAAGCCGCGCAAACGCGGACAAAGATCACAATCCTTGGGCGCTTCAGCGGGAATATCAGTCATGAGTGCTTTCACTCATTATAGCAGCATCGTCGTCATCTCGGCGGGGCCGCGCGATAAGATCGCCCAACTCATCCAAGTCGATGAAGACATCGGCTTCACGTCTAAGCTCATCCCCAATCATCTGTGGCTGACTTTTTACGGTCGAAATCACGGTCAGCCGGACCCCCTTCGCTTTGACCGCTTCAACGGCCCGGCGAAAGTCACCATTTCCGGAAAACAGGACAATATGGTCTAAATGGTCCGCCGCGAGCAGCATATCTGTCGCGAGTTCGACATCCATATTTCCTTTCACACGGCGGCGCCCTTCCCTATCGGTATATTCGCGAGCTGTCTTCGTTATTGTATTGAAGCCGTTGTAAGAGAGCCAATCGACCAAAGGCTTGATCGGATTGTGTTCGTCAGTTTCTAAGATTGTTGTATAATAATTGGCGCGCAAAAGCCGCCCACGTTTTCGAAATTCACCAAGAAGCTTTTTGAAATCAATGTCGAGCGCGAGGTTACGTGCTGCGGAATAGAGGTGAGCCCCATCAATAAAAAGCGATAATCGCTCATCTTTATAAAATGCCATTAACAACTCTTTTTGAATTATCCTCAAAGGCGTAAAACACGCAGCAATCCGATGCAAGCGCGGCTTGCGTTCATGTGCTGCACTGCATATAAGGACCAATTACAGGAGACATATATGGCCCGTGTAACCGTTGAAGATTGCGTCGAGCAAATTCCGAACCGTTTTGAACTGATTATCCTTGCCGCTCAGCGCGCTCGCATGATCCGTGAGGGGTCTCCTTTGACGGTTGATCGTGACAATGACAAGGATCCTGTAATATCCCTGCGCGAAATCGCTGAAAAGACGATTGATTTGAAAGTCGTCAAAGAATCTCTCGTCTCTGACCTTCAGGAAGTCCGCCCTGGCGAGGAAGAAGAGCGCGAGCAGGACCGCATCGCACTCGAATCAGGGCCAAC
>JBCCDF010000244.1:0-4037 GCA_039030935.1 Pseudomonadota bacterium
CATAAGGTGAATATCGGCAGATCGTTCTTATGTGTATGCCGGACCCAGCAGCGATAAACATAAATATGTCGAGGTCATCATGAGCTTATACACTGATTATCTTGAAGAAATTGAAGCCCGCAAAGAACAGGGGCTCGCACCGAAACCAGTCGAAGATGGCGCGTTGGTTGATGAGTTGGTCAAACTGATTCTCGATCCCAGCCACGAACACCGTGACGATGCGCTGAATTTCTTCATCTACAATACACTCCCCGGCACGACGAGCGCGGCCGGCGTGAAAGCGAAATTCCTTAAAGAGATCATCCTTCTTGAAAAAGAGGTTCCCGAGATTGATCGTGAAAGAGCGTTTGAGTTTCTATCACACATGAAAGGAGGGCCATCGATTGATGTCTTGCTCGATCTGGCGCTGGGAGACAATAAAACCGTAGCCGAGCAGGCCGCTAAGGTTATGAAGACCCAAGTCTTTCTGTATGACGCTGACACAGACCGTCTGGAAAGGGCCTACAAAGACGGCAACGAGATCGCAAAAGAACTGCTTGAAAGCTATTCTAAAGCTGAGTTTTTTACGAAGCTGCCTGACATTCATGAAGAGATTAAAGTGGTCACTTTTGTTGTGGCCATCGGGGATGTTTCAACAGATCTTCTGTCACCGGGCAAAGATGCGCACTCACGCGCCGACCGCGAACTGCACGGCCAGTGTATCTTTGAGCACGATAAAGAGAAGCAAAAGGCGCTCCGCGACTTGCAGGCCCAGCACCCTGATAAACGGATCATGCTCGTTGCTGAAAAAGGGACGATGGGCGTTGGGTCCTCTCGCATGTCTGGTGTGAACAATGCTGCGCTTTGGACCGGCAAACAGGCCAGTCCTTATGTCCCCTTTATTAATATTGCCCCTATTGTCGGCGGCACAAACGGTATCTCACCGATCTTCCTGACCACTGTTGGGGTGACTGGGGGTATCGGCATCGATCTCAAAAACTGGACGAAAAAGCTCGACGCCAACGGAGAGCCTATTGAGGATGAGGACGGCGACTTTGTACTTGAGGAGGTGTTCTCCGTCGAAACTGGCACCGTCCTGACGATCAATACGAAGACAAAGAAGCTCTATGATGAGTCTGGCGAGCATGAACTTGTCGATATTGCTCGCGCTTTCACGCCTCAAAAGATGGAATTCATGAAGGCTGAGGGGTCTTATGCTATTGTTTTTGGCAAGAAGCTGCAGACAATTGCTGCAGACATTCTCGGTGTTGAGCCGCCGCAGGTTTTTGCACCATCGCGGATTGTCAGCGAGGACGATCAGGGGCTGACAGCCGTTGAGAAAATATTCAATCGTAACGCACTTGGTGTTCCCAAAGGCACTGTCTTGCACGCTGGGTCAGACGTCCGCGTGAAAGTCAACATTGTCGGCTCGCAGGATACAACAGGCCTCATGACGATGCAGGAACTCGAGGCGATGGCGGCAACGATCATCTCCCCAACGGTTGATGGCGGCTATCAATCTGGCTGTCACACGGCCTCAGTTTGGGACGTTAAAGCGCAGAAGAATACGCCGAAACTCATGCGCTTCATGAATGATTTCGGCCTCATCACGGGTCGCGACCCGGAAGGCGTCTATCACTCCATGACGGACGTGATCCACAAAGTCTTAAACGATCTAACGATTGATGATCGCGCCGTGATCATCGGCGGAGACTCCCACACGCGCATGTCAAAAGGCGTCGCGTTTGGGGCGGACTCCGGCACGGTCGCGCTCGCGCTTGCCACCGGCGAGGCGTCCATGCCTATTCCTGAGTCCGTGAAAGTGAATTTCAAGGGCACGCTTAAGGATCATATCGACTTCCGCGATGTCGTTCACGCTACGCAAGCCCAAATGCTCGATGAGTTTGGTGACAACGTCTTCCAAGGCCGGATTATCGAAGTGCACATTGGCACTCTGCTGGCCGACCAAGCCTTTACATTTACCGACTGGACAGCCGAGATGAAGGCGAAAGCCTCGATCTGTATCTCAAACGATGAGACACTAATTGCGTCTCTAGAGATCGCAAAGTCACGCATCCAGGATATGATTGATAAGGGTATGGACAATGAGGTCCAGATGCTCGCGGGTCTGATCGATATGGCGAATAAGCGCATCGATGAGATTGAATCTGGTGAGGTATCCGCCCTGACGCCGGATGATAATGCGAAATACTTTGCTGAGTTTACGGTCGATCTTGATTTGATCGACGAGCCCATGATTGCTGACCCGGATGTGAACAATGACGACGTGTCGAAGCGTTATACGCACGATACAATCCGGCCTGTCTCCTACTACGGTGCAGATAAGAAGGTTGATCTTGGCTTTGTCGGCTCGTGCATGGTTCACAAGGGTGACATCAAGATCGTCTCACACATGCTGAAAAATCTCGAAGAGAAACATGGGAAGGTTGAGTTTAAGGCGCCATTGGTTGTGACTGCTCCCACCTACAACATCATCGATGAACTCAAGGCAGAAGGCGACTGGGCTGTTTTACAGAAGTATGCGGCCTTCGAGTTCGACGATAATGACCCGAAACAACACGCGCGAACTGAGTACGACAATGTGCTTTATTTGGAACGCCCAGGCTGTAATCTTTGCATGGGGAACCAAGAGAAAGCCGAGAAGGGTGACACCGTTCTCGCGACTTCTACGCGTTTGTTCCAAGGCCGCGTCGTAGAAGACTCAAATGAGAAAAAGGGGGAGTCGCTCCTCGCTTCCACTCCGGTTGTTGTCTTGGCCGCCATTCTAGGGCGCACACCCACGCTTGAAGAATATAAAGAGGCTGTCGACGGTATCGTTCTCACCAAATTCTCCCCGCCATTGGAGAAAAACCCGCTTTCAAAATCGCTTCACTATTAGTCAGGGTCCGGTCGTCGAGACGATGATTCCGAATTATGCAGCGTATGCGTATCACCTATGCACACTGTATGGTGGTCATTCTTAGAAAAGGCGTATCTTCTGCTGCATGAACCAGATACGTCATTTTAGACTCAAAGCGGCTTCAGCGACTTCAGCGCTCATCCTTAGTGGTTGCGTGACTGTGCCAGAAGTCCCTGCGCGCCCGGAAATCAGTAAGGTTGAAGCGTCTTTTGACAGCGCAGAAAGTCTGATCTTCGATGGTGGTGAAGTCAACTCGTCCTGGTGGCAGAACTTTGACGATCCGCTCATGACCAGTCTCGTCGAAAGTGCTCTTGCCCATAATAAAGACATTGCCGTTGCAGAAGCGAATATCGCAATAGCGCAAGCGTTTCTGAATAGACAAGGTCTGACCCAAACGCCGTCGACGCGGTCTCTTGGCGGGGCAAATTTGGGGCGACAGGCTCGAGATGGTGCGGACATTGAGATCACAGCCGATGTGCAAATTGGCGCGAGCTGGGAGTATGATGCTTTTAGGCGGATTGCCTCGATTATAGACAGTGCTGAGCTTGATCTTCTAAGCGCGCAAGAGCTTCGCCGCGATGTCGCTGTTATCATCGCCTCAGAGACGGCTCTCGCTTACACAGATTTACGCGGCAATCAGGTTCTGCTCGCCGTTGCTCAAACCAATGCCGACCTTCAGGGGGAGAGCCTCGATCTTCTTAGAGCCTTGTTCGATAATGGGCGTGCAACACGTCTCGATCTTGAGCGTGCTGAGGCTCAATTCCGGGCTACGCTTGCTTCACTGCCGGTATTCGAGGCCGATATTCGCACCGCAGCCGCGCGTTTGGTGAGTTTAACGGGTCAGACCTCACTAAGCGAAACGCTGATGGTCGAAACGGCTTTGGGGACTGCTGAGCAGACACCGGTTCCGCCTCTCATGTTTGCGGTCGCGTCTCCGGAAGCCTTGATCCGTCGTCGTCCTGATATTCGTGTTGCTGAGGCAGATATTGCGAGCCTGTTGGCGCTTGGGCAGGCCGAGCGGGCGCGGCTATTTCCAACACTCACGTTCGACGCAAATTTGTTCTCACTGTTCTCAGAAGGCAATGATCTCGGTGATAGTTTCGGTTTTGGAATAGGCCCTTCCATCGTTTGGGATGGG
>JBCCDF010000245.1:0-4006 GCA_039030935.1 Pseudomonadota bacterium
CAAACCAAATAGCGGTCCAATTATGGCTGTGACTAAAATGGGAATAATCGCAAGCGGCAGGAAGATCTTCATCAGTGGCGACGCGCTCATCCTGACCCATTCATATCCCATGGCGAGTGAAAAGATAACGCAACCGAGTGCCAGCCAGATACCACCTTGCCAAACGGCAAAAAGAGCAACTGGGATCAGAAAGGCCGCAGAGATGAGCCGCGCGCCAAGGTCTTGAACTGATCGCTTTGCCATTGCGCTCACTGCTCTAGGCCGCCCCTGAGACCAGACCACCAAAACGACGCTCCCGCGCGGCATAGATGCTGAGCGCCTCGCGTAACTCCACCGGGCCAAAATCAGGCCATAACACATCCATGAAGATCAGTTCTGAATAGGCGCACTGCCAGACGAGGAAATTGCTGAGGCGAAACTCCCCACTGGTTCGGATCAAGATATCCGGGTCTGAAATCTCTGAGGTGTCGAGGAATCCCCCAAACACGGCTTCATTCAGATTTTCTGGGTCAAGACCGCCTGTTTTGACGGCGTCTGCCACTCTTTGAGCGGCCCGCACGATTTCCTCGCGCCCCCCATAATTAAACGCGATGCAGAGATTGAAAGCCGTGTTCTTGGCTGTCCGAGATTCCGCGAGATCGACCAGCGCTTCGATGTCGCCGGGCAAACCCTCCCGTGTTCCCAGAATTCGCACGCGAACCCCTTCGCGAGCCAAGCGGTCCAGATCACGTTTCACATAAGATTTTAAAAGCGCGAAAAGGGCATTGACCTCAGAGGCGGGCCGTCGCCAGTTCTCAGTTGAAAAGGAAAACACTGTGAGCGTTTTCAGCCCAAAATCTTGAGCGGCCTCGACTGTTCGGCGAAGGGCTTCAACGCCGCGCTCATGCCCAACGGCGCGCGGCAATCCTCGCGATGTCGCCCAGCGGCCATTACCATCCATAATGATGGCCACGTGTTTTGGAAGGTCAGCCGACCCTCCACCCGTGACAGGAGACGCAGCAGCGTTGGTCATTAGACCTGCATGATCTCCTCTTCCTTCGTCTTCAGGGTCTCATCGACTCGCTTGACATAGGTGTCTGTCAATTTTTGAACTTCGTCGGACAAACGCTTCATATCGTCTTCGCTGATATCGCCATCTTTCTCCAGCTTCTTGACGCCATCCATGCCATCGCGGCGCACATTACGCACGGCAACCCGTGCGGCCTCAGCATATTTGCCTGCCACTTTGGTCAGCTCTATCCGGCGTTCCTCATTCAGAGGCGGGATCGGAATCCGCAAGTTCTGGCCATCAACGACAGGGTTCAAGCCAAGCCCCGCATCACGGATAGCCCGGTCTGCAGCGCCCACCAGACCCTTATCCCAGATGTTCACCGCCAGCATACGGGAGTCCATTACGCTGACAGATCCGACCTGATTCATAGGCATGTTTGACCCGTAAGCCGGCACCATGACTGTATCGAGCAAGTTGATCGAAGCACGGCCCGTGCGAAGGCCCTGAAGCTCAGATTGCAGGGACGCAATTGCGCCCTCCATGCGTCGCTCGATATCCTTTTTGTCGTAACTCATCGTTCTGGCCTCACTCTGCCGATATGATTGTACTGGGCCCCTTGCCTTTCAGGACATTTTGCAGGGCACCCTTATTATGTAACGAGAAAACCACAATCGGTATATTTGTGTCACGCATAAGGCTGACTGCGGACGCATCCATGACACGCAAATCACGAGCGAGGACATCCTGATAGTCAAGCGTGTCATAGCGTTCAGCGTCCGGATTGGTCTTCGGGTCAGCGGAATAGACCCCGTCAACTTGCGTTCCTTTCAGAAGCGCTTCGCAGTTCATTTCAGCAGCTCTTAAGGCGGCCGCGGTATCTGTTGTGAAATAGGGATTACCAATACCGCCGGAAAAAATAACGACGCGGCCTTTCTCCATGTGCCGAATTGCGCGACGGCGGATGAAGGGTTCTGCGACCTCATCCATGCGAAGGCCGCTCTGTACGCGGGTCGGTAGGCCGATCGTTTCCAAGGCGTTTTGCATTGCCAAGGCGTTCATCACCGTCGCGAGCATACCCATTGAGTCAGCCTGCGCGCGCTCCATTCCATTGGCTGCGCCCGCGAGCCCTCGGAAAATATTGCCGCCGCCAATGACCAGACAGATTTCAGCGCCTTCTGTGCGGGCTGCTTTAATTTCTTCCGCAAATTTTAGGCAGGTGGGCATATCGATGCCGTAATCGCGCGATCCCATTAGGGCTTCGCCGGAGATTTTTAACAACACACGTTTGTATTTCAGACCGCCCGCAGCACTTTCACCATCTGACATCTTGTCTCTCCGCGATGTTTCTACTGCGCATAAAAGATTCCCGGCCACCTGTCATGGGCAGCCGGGACGCTTATTTGGCTTTAACTGTATAAACAGTAGGATCTGGCAGTTTAGCCGTTCGTCATTGAGGCGACTTCAGCAGCAAAATCATCTTCTGCCTTTTCAATGCCATCGCCGAGTTTGAACATTTTGAAGCCGACAAGTTCAGCACCAGCATCTTTGATGAAGGCGCCGACCGTCTGATCAGGGTTCATGACAAAAGCCTGTTCGACCAGAACGACTTCTTTGTAGAACTTTTTAATCCTGCCTTCGATCATCTTCTCGATGACATTGGCGGGCTTGCCACTTTGTTCAGCTTGCTCGGTCAGAACCTGACGCTCACGCTCGACGAGGCCTTGATCCAGCTCATCCGTTGTGGCCGCGGCTGGCGACATGGCTGCGATATGCATGGCGACTTTGCGCCCGGTGTCGGTGAGGTCACCGCTTCCGTTCAAGGCAACAAGAACACCAATCTTGCCCATGCCGTCAGCTTCAGCGCCGTGGATGTAGGACGAAACGACGTCACCTGTGATCTGGTCGGCACGACGCAGTGTCATATTCTCACCGATTACCGCAACAAGCCGGGTAATCATATCGGAAACGCTACCTTCACCATCGGGCGAGGCTGCATTCGCGAGTGCTTCAGTTGTGCCATCAGTTGTCAGGGCGATGCCTGCAATGTCGCGTAGAGCGGTTTGGAATTTCTCATTGCGCGCAACGAAGTCTGTTTCGGCGTTTAACTCGACGAGGGCGCCGGTCTTTCCGTCTTCTGAAACCAACGCCGCAACAAGGCCGTCAGCCGCTGTGCGTCCTGATTTCTTGGCCGCTTTTGAGAGGCCTTTCGCGCGTAGCCAGTCAATGGCGGCTTCCATGTCGCCATCACTTTCGACTAGCGCCTTTTTCGCGTCCATCATGCCTGCGCCAGAACGGTCCCGCAGGCTTTTGACGAGGGCAGCAGTAATCTGAGCCATCGGATAATCCTTTCTTGAAAGGTGTTATGCTTCGGTTTTTTCGTCTGTTGCTTCCGCTGGCGCCTCTTCAGAGGCTGCAACTTCAGCGGCCGCATCGGCTGCAGCGACATCGGCTTCAACCAACGCGTCAATGTCATCGGCTTCGCCAAGATCGATGCCCAATCCTGCAGAGCTTTCAGCCAATCCGTCGAGGACCGCATCGGCGATTAGGTTGCAGTAAAGCGAGATCGCGCGGGCCGCATCATCATTACCCGGGAATGGGAAGTCCGCAGCATCAGGGTCACAATTTGTATCAACAACCGCAACAACAGGGATACCCAGCTTGCGGGCTTCCTGAATGGCGATGGCTTCTTTATTTGTGTCGATGACGAAAATCAGGTCTGGCAAGCCACCCATATTGGCGATCCCGCCAAGAGCTTTGTCTAGCTTTTCCCGGTCGCGCTCAAGATTGAGCAGTTCTTTCTTAGTCAGGCCAGAATTGTCTTTGTCAGACAGGAGTTCTTCGAGTTCGCGCAGACGCTTGATCGACTTTGATACCGTCGACCAGTTGGTCAGTGTCCCGCCGAGCCAACGGTGGTTCATGTAATACTGTGCGGAGCGTTGCGCGGCTTCTGCGATCGGTTCAGAAGCCTGACGTTTTGTGCCGACAAAAAGAATACGTCCGCCTTTCGCGACTGTA
>JBCCDF010000246.1:0-3961 GCA_039030935.1 Pseudomonadota bacterium
CCGGGCGGCCAAGGGGACGTGTCTGTTTCTGGCGACCTGCTGATAATGTCGGTTGAGCAGACGCGCGGCCGGGTTGATTGTGGACGACAGGGCATCGCTGACGATGTCAGCGACGAGCGGTTTCGCGGTCTTAGAATTTTCGACATTTCCGATCCAAGACGTCCGCAGCAAGTTGGACAGGTCCAGACCTGCCGTGGCTCTCACACCCATTCGATCGTCTCTGGACCGGACGCAGATGGCAAAATTGTCGTCTACAATTCCGGGACAGCCTCGATCCGCGAGGGCGATGAACTCGAGGGATGCGTCGGGAACATTCCCGGGGATAATCGGACTGCATTGTTCCGCATCGATGTCATCGAAATCCCTGTTTCTGAACCATCAAAAGCACGGATCGTCGATAGCCCAACCGTCTTCATGGACACCGAATCCGGTCAAATATCAGGATTGTGGCAAGGCGGCGATCACGGCGAAGATACGCAACGAAGCCGACGGACAGATCACTGTCATGACATCACGGTCTATCCAGAGAAGAACATTGCTGCGGGCGCTTGTTCTGGCAACGGCGTAATCTTTGATATCTCCGACCCTTACAAGCCGGTCCGCATTGATGCGGTCGTCGATCAGAAGTTTGCATACTGGCATTCTGCAACCTTTAACAATGACGGCACGAAAGTCCTGTTCACCGACGAGTGGGGTGGCGGTAGCCGCCCAAGATGCCGCGCCTCAGATCCAATGGATTGGGGCGCAAATGCGATCTACGACATCGTTGATGGGAAGCTCGAATTCCGCAGTTACTTCAAGATCCCTGCCCCTCAAACCGAAGAAGAAAACTGCGTTGCCCACAATGGCTCTATTGTCCCTGTTCCAGGTCGGGATTTGTTTGTGCAAGCTTGGTATCAAGGCGGCATGACAGTAATGGATTTCACAGATAGCGCCGATCCGAAAGAAGTGGCCTACTTCGATCGTGGGCCCATCCATGAAGACCGCCTCGTGCTTGGCGGCTACTGGTCAACCTATTGGTATGACGGCAAGATCTACGGCACTGAAATTGTTCGTGGACTGGACGTGTTCACTCTTAAAGAAAGTGGGTTCATGACAGCCAATGAAATCGCCGCTGCAGAACTCGCCGATCAAGATGCCTTGTTCAATCCTCAGCAACAATTCGCTGTGACATGGCCGGTGAGTGAGCCTGCGATTGCACTGGCCTATCTCGATCAAATAGACCGGGCCTCAACCCTCTCAGACGAAGATGTTTCGAAACTGAGAGGCGCGGTGAGTGAGGCAGCTCTTGTAATCGACGCGGACCAGAAAAACTCTGAGGCCAGTGCGGAACTAAGCGCGCTAGCAGCATCCTTATCGGCACATACAGAACCCTCTGTTGTTGGCCTTAAAGAGAGTTTGGAAGGTTTGTCAGATCGGCTTTAGCCAACCACAGCGCTAACGCGCCATCCGACGTGTCCCCAAGTACGGCAGTTGAGCCTTGAGCAAGGCTCAACGCTGGCCTTACAGATATATATCTCAGACCTGCCCGCTCGTTATGAGTGTGATCGAAGCGATGACATACAGACCAGCGGTCAGAACGCTACCAAGAGAGCGCACATGATTAAGCCGGGTCCAGTCGCGGCCATACTTCACCCAATAGGCCTCCGACTCAGCGCTTGTATGATCAAGACCTTCAAGCTTGTTGTTCATGGGCACGTTGCCAAAGATGGTCATAAAAAAGACGGTCGGTAGATAAACTATGGGCGCGAGAAGCAGTGTCATGAGGGCCGCTCCCTTAAAGACGGTCATGCTGTAGAGCGCGAACAAAACCGAAAAAAGCGCGATTGATAGAATGCCAGCCACAAACTGGGTTTTGATCACCGTCCGATTAATGTGCTGCATTGCTTCAATGCCGCCATGAGGCGCAGTCCTCAGCAAGCCTGCCATCACAAATTCTGAGAAGGCTGAAAACACGCCTCCGATAACCGCGCTCCAAAGCGCAAGAAAGAGGCAAAAGTAGAGTGTCCATTCATAAGTCATGGGTTCGTTTCCTGTTAAAAGTGAGAGAGTTAAGAGGTCTGGACCAAAGTCACTGCGCCGGATCTATTTTCCGGGTCTGGTGTCAGCCTAAGCATGATCAAAAGAGCTGCAGCTATAAGCTCAATCACCATTGCCATAATCAGTGATTGCGATGGCAAACCGTGGAGCATCAAACTGACGAGACGCCCAATACCGTAACTACCATAGACGACCGCTCCGATAGACAGCGCACGATTGGTCAACCGGCTTTTAAATGCACCAAGAACCATGAAGGCTCCCGTCAGAAGCAGAAGGCTACTGGGCGCGCTGATCTCCGACATAAGACTGGGATCTGACCCAACAAAAATGTTGCTCGTTTCGAGAAAACTCTGGGGTACGAGCAAAAGAGCGCTGCCAATTGCACATAGCAGCATCCCTGCGACAGCGAGTACCGTCTTTCTAATAATCTGGATCATGCTGCAACACTCCATACACCGGTTGCAGCGACCTCACGCGCATAGTCCGCGAAGTCCTTTGGCGGCCGCCCAAGGGCACGTTGCACGCCATCGCAGAGATAAGCATTTCGACCATCTAGGACCGTAGAGAACAAATAATCGAGCATCCAGACGACCTCTTTCGGCGCTCCTGAATTTGTAATTTCAGCAACAAAGGCATCGTGAGGAACATCCAAATAGGAAATCTGGCGGCTTGTGGCCTCAGAGAGATCAGACGCAATATCGGCAAGCGTCATCAATCGCGGGCCGGTGACTTCATAAATCTGACCATGATGATGGTCTTGGCTTAATGCAGCGACGGCGACATCTGCAATATCATTCAGATCCACAAAGGGTTCGACTTGATCACCAGCGGGTAGCGTAATCGTCCCGCTTAAAACCATGTCGATGAAGGCCCCTTCGGAGAAGTTCTGATTGAACCAGCTGGCCCGAACAATGGTCCATTCAAGACCTGCATTCTGAACAATGCGCTCGCAGGCTTGAGCCTCCTCTTCTCCTCGACCGGACAACAGGACGAGCCGCTTTACACCGCGCTGTTCGGCACGCTGAACGAAGGCATCAATAGCGTCCGGTGCTCCTGGCATTGCAAGATCGGGCGCATAGGTGATGTAGACGGCTGTTATACCCTTTAGGCAGGCATCCCAGCCTTTTTCATTGTCCCAGTCAAAAGACGGGATAGCTGATCGTGATCCAATGCGGACCTGGTGGCCCGCCGCTTGGAGACGCTCAGCGACACGGCGACCTGTTTTGCCAGTGCCTCCTAAGACAAGGGTTCGGTTTTTTCGGTTTCGCAGGATGGTCATCGACTTGCTCCTTTCGGGTTTCTGCAAATCAATGACTATGAAAAATGACCGGCTCCCTCTTGCCCATCCGTGCCAGACTTTTGACCAATCGCGTCAAACTGCTGCCCCCGAAAGGGCTAGTTGCTGGTAGCATTTGCTGTTTACCACGCCCAGTCATGCGCCTTTGACCCGACTTTCCGCCTTATTGTCGTGATCGGCCAAAAAATTGGCGGTCTTGGATAATACGCCAAAGCTTTGAGCAAATAGGTCTGTCCTCTCACTCAAATGAAAGGATGCAAACATGCCGACTATCTCAAATAATCTTCCAAACCTAATTGCCGCGACTGTTATCTCTGTCTGCGGCATTGTATCGACAGCCGAGGCTGGCGCCGCCGAGCAGACATTTCAGTTCGCTTTTAAATATGATCGTGCTGATCCCGCTGAGAGAGTCTATGCTGATTTAAAATCAGAAGCTCGCCAACGCTGTTGGGACCATAATAGGAATAAGCGCGCGCGCATGACTTGTGAGCAAGGCGTTATCAGCAAGGTTGTCGATCAGATCAAAGACCCAGAGCTCAGCCTCATTCACAATGGAAAATCAAAGATAAGGTAGGCGAATTTACAGACATCTGGAAGGGTGCCTGATTTAGGCAGGCGCTCTTC
>JBCCDF010000247.1:0-3929 GCA_039030935.1 Pseudomonadota bacterium
ACAAGCAACATAACGCCTGCGAGCAGCAGGCCTGACGGGTTGGCGATGCCTTGACCCGCAATAGCTGGCGCTGAGCCATGGATTGCCTCAAACATAGAGACACTCGCGCCTATATTGGCCGACGGGGCCATGCCGACTGAGCCTGCGATTTGGGCTGCGATATCTGAAACGATGTCGCCATAGAGGTTAGACGTCACGATGACATCGAAGTCCTCAGGCGTATCGGCAAGCTTGGCCGCAGCGATATCGATGATCCAGTGCTCAGTCTCAATATCGGGATACTCTGTGGCCACTTCGTCAAAGACTTTGTGGAACAGGCCATCTGTCAACTTCATGATGTTATCTTTAGAGAAGCACGTAACTTTTTTACGCTCATTGGCCCTGGCGTATTCGAAGGCATAGCGCACGATTTTCTCACAGCCCGGACGCGAGACAAGCTTTAGGCATTGGTAGACTTCATCGGTCTGGCGGTGCTCAATCCCGGCATAGAGATCTTCTTCGTTTTCTCGGATAATCACAACGTCCATCTCTGGATGTTTGGTTTCAACAAAGGGGGCAAGCGCCGTGACGGGACGCACATTCGCATAGAGACCGAGTGACTTTCGGACGGTCACATTGAGACTTTTATAACCGCCACCCTGAGGCGTCGTGATCGGAGCTTTGAAGAAAACGCCTGTCTCGCGCAGCGTGTCCCACGCCTCCGGCGCGATGCCCGCTGTATTGCCTGAAAGGTAGACTTTCTCGCCGATTTCGATGGTTTTCAGGTCGAGTTGAGCGCCTGCAGCCTGCATGATACGTAGGGCGGCTTTCATGATTTCAGGGCCGATGCCATCGCCATAGGCAACAGTGATCGGGGTCGGGGTTTGGGAGGCGGCTGAGGTCATTTTTTCGTATCCCTGTGCAGGTCGCAAAATGAAGGGTCTTTCATTGCGGCGCGTCATGGAACGAATTGGCTGAAAAGGGAAGATATCGGGTGCGGATTTTGCGCTTTCAAGCAACCAAAATGGAGTGCAGTCGTAACAAAGCCCCGCCTTTTCGAAGGGCAGGGCTTTGTTTCGTTAAAGAGAAACCTGTCTTAGAAACGACCGCTAATTGTGAAGCGGGCATTCAGCGGTGCACCGACGGTTGCCTGGTGCGTGCTGTGTGAGGATGGGAAATAGGTCTCATCCGTCAGGTTTTCGATGTTCACCTGAAGTCTCAGCGTGTCGGAGACATCATAGTAAGCCGCCGCATCTACGCGTGTGTAGCTTGGGAGAACAGCGGAGTTACTGTTATTGATGAAACTCTCATCCTGATAGGTCAGGCCGAGGCCAAGGCCGAACTGGTCTGTGACCTGATAGGCATTCCATAGTGAGAACATCGTTTCAGGCAACTCGCGTGGAGTGCGTCCTGTTGGGCCGCTACGGTCGACGATTTCGCCGTCCAGCGTGCTGAACCCAGCAGAGACAAACCAGTCATTCGTGACCTGTCCTTGAAGTTGCAGCTCGATCCCGCTGATCTCTGAGTCAATGACATCGAGAGTAGAGGGGTCAGAGTCAGCAACCTGTGGCGAGCTCTGTTCGATTTCGAAGATCGCAGCTGTGAAGCTGAGCGCTTCAGTGAAGTTCCACTTCACACCCGCTTCGAGGTTTGTGAACTCATTCGGGTCAAGTGCGTTATTGTTGCCATTGATATTGGCAAACTGCTCGCCGGAGCGTGGCAGGAAGCTCTCGCTATAGCTGCCGTAAATGGAGATGTTTTCCATTGGTTTGTAGACGACGCCGAGACGCGGTGTGACTTTGTCGTCTGTCCGGCTGCGGTTTTCATTCGCAGGGACATTGAAGACATCAATTTCGAACTCGTCGAAGCGCGCACCGATGATGATGTCGAGCTGGTCAGAGATTTCGATTTCGTCCTGAATGTAAGCTGAGAAGACTTGAACGTCTGCTTCAGTGTCATCATTCAAGTCCGAGAAGGCGACTGTTGTCGGGTTGCCATTGGACGCAACGCCAACGCCGTTGGAAAAGTTCAATGGACGCTGAATTGTGAAGAACTCAACATCATCATTTGAATCTGACCAGACAGGGTTGAAGCGGTCATTGTCATTCGATGTGTCAATGATTTCGACGCCTGAGACGATCGTGTGTCCGATCGCGCCGGTCTGGAACTCACCGACAAGGTTTGCAGACAGGATCAGGTTCTGGCGCTGTGTTGTGTCGACATAGCCGTCGATACCAACCACTGTCGGAGTATTGGCCTGGTCGTAGGACGATGCGTAGAAGTTCTGATAAAGCTTATCATAATCGCCATAGAACGCGCTGAAATTACCTTTCAGATTGTCGGAGAATTTGTGCTCCAGATTGGCGCGCAGAAGATGAGCCTCAAGCTGCGTTGTGTTCAGCTCTGGATCGCCGAAGACAATGTCGGTGAAAGCCTCAACCGGGCGGCCATCAGCGCCAGTCGGGATACCACGGTCAATAAACCGCTCATGGTCGACATATTCATAGGACAGATCGAGCGTTGTAGCGGGTGTCAGCTCGAAACGGCCCGTTGGATTAATCCCGATGCGGTCGCCGTCATAGAAATCGCGATGATTATCCAGATATTCGTAGAAAGCATTGATCCGGAACGCGGCTTTGTCATTGACCTCAAAATTGCTGTCGACCTGAGCACTGTAGGCGCCAAATGTATCGATACCCGCAGCGTATCCAGTGAACTGCTCACCCAATTCCGCCTTTTTTGTCACGCGGTTCAAAATACCGCCTGTGCCGCCGCGACCGAATAGAAGTGCGTTTGGTCCGCGAAGGACTTCGACCTGCTCGATATTGTACAATGGGCGATAATACTGAACGTCATCACGGACGCCATCGATGAAGAAGTCAGCCGTGGAGCGGACGCCACGGAAAACGACGGCATCTCGGTGGCCTTCGCCTTGAGACATATTCACGCCCGGTGTGTAATCAACAATGTCACTAATGCTGTTAAAGCCACGTTGTGCGATTTGGTCTGATGTGATGATGGAGAGGCTCTGCGGCACATCAATGATTGGTGTCGGTGTACGCAGCGCATTGACCTGGTCTGTGTAAAGAACTGTACCCGTCACGACGATAGTGTCTTGCACCGCCTCGGCATCCCGTTGCGCTGTTGCGATCTGAGGTGATGCAAGGCCTGCAATGAAGATTGCCCCCGCGATGTTTGTCTTGGTGAGTCTCATGTCTACTTCCTCTTTTAAAATGAGATGCATGTGCAAGTAGGCTGGGATTACTTTTCGGCAATAGAGAATACTCAGTACGACAATACTGTTTGTAAGCGTATTCTAAAGCATTGATTTTGTAGACATTACTAGACTAAAGCGGCTCCCAAAGACCGGTATCAAAAGCGCCTTTTCAACTTTTGATCTTTCGGCCCTTCCTTTCCGCTGCGGCCCCCTTGTATGCCTGTGACTTTAGTGCGCCGTAGAATGAGCGCAGGGAGAAAGTATGCCGCGATTAAAGCAGGTAGGCCGTGAGGCCGGGCATGACTATGCAAACGGGATTTTCAATCTCCTGTTCGGAGACCGTGATCCGATCAAGGAACCCGGCACGGCGACGGGAACACCGGGAAATTGGTGGACCGTGTTCAATATCGTCCCGGAGGCCTTTGTGCACACGACGGAGGGCTTTCGTTTCTATCGTTCGCCAGAGCGCAAGATTGACCCGAAACTGCGCGAGTTGGGCCAGACGCGAGCGGGCTACACCGTCGGGTCGCAATTTGTGTTCTCTCAGCACTGCAAAGCGTCGCGCGATGTCGGTCTGACTGAAGAGCAGATTGAGGCGATCCCAAACTGGAGCGTCGCGTCCTGTTTCTCACCGATTGAGCGCGCGGTGCTGGCCTACACAGATGCTTTGGTGCTGGAGCGGGGCAGGGTGCCTGATGGCGTCTTCGCAGCTTTAAAATCAGAACTGTCCGAC
>JBCCDF010000248.1:0-3670 GCA_039030935.1 Pseudomonadota bacterium
CCAATTGATTGAGCAGGTCACGGGACAAGTTCGCTGGACTGAATCTGTGCAATATATGGCGGGTGAAGGCGTTGAGCTTATGGTTGAAGCCGGGGCTGGTAAGACACTGAGCGTGATGAACCGGCGAACCGTGAAAGGGCTTGAGGGCCTTACTATGGGAACACCGGACGAGATTGAAGCCGTCGCAGCGCGGCTAAAAGGGTAAGGAGAAGCAGAATGTTTAGTCTAGAAGGAAAAACCGCTCTGGTTACGGGTGCGACTGGGGGAATTGGCCAAGCCATAGCGCGCGGTCTTCATGCGCAAGGCGCGAGCGTCGCTTTGTCGGGGCGCAATGTTGATAAGTTAAAGGCGCTTTCAGATGAACTCGGTGACCGCACAGTGATGATCGCGAGCGACCTCTCAAACTCGGATGACGCAGACACACTTGTTGCGAAGACGATTGAGGCGCTTGGCAGTATTGGCATCCTTGTCGCCAATGCAGGGGTCACGCGCGACAAACTCCTCATGCAGATGAAGGATGATGACTGGGCCGATATTCTGCGGGTCAACCTCGAGAGCTATTTCCGCCTGACGCGCAGTGCTGTGCGTCCGATGATGAAGGCACGGCATGGGAGAATTATCGGGATTACCTCTATTGTCGGTGTGACGGGCAATCCGGGACAGTCAAATTATTGTGCATCTAAAGCAGGAATGATCGGATTTACAAAATCTCTGGCTCAAGAGGTTGGCTCTCGCGGTATTACGGCAAACACGATTGCCCCGGGTTTCATCGAATCACCAATGACAGATGTCCTGCCGGATGCACAGAAAGAGGCGCTTCTGAAGCAAATACCGACCGGAAAGCTGGGGCAGGGCGATGACATTGCCTCGGCTGCGGTGTTCCTCGCGTCGGATGAAGCGGCTTATGTGACGGGCCAAACGCTACATGTGAACGGCGGAATGGCTATGATCTAGAGCGCTGTTATTGCTGCAGTGCAAACAGGGTCTAAGGGCTTGGCGTTTGCTTAAAGTGTGTGCTAACGGCAACACTATGGCTCCTAGAGGCCTAGTTTCAGACAATATCAGAGAGGTATCCATGTCTGACGTTATTGAACGTGTAAAAAACATTGTTGTCGAAAATCTCGACGTTGAAGGTGATAAGGTTGTCGAAAGCGCGAGCTTCATTGATGACCTCGGTGCGGACTCGCTGGACCTGGTTGAACTGGTCATGGCCTTTGAAGAAGAGTTCAATATCGAAATTCCTGATGAAGTTCAGGAAAACATTCGCACAGTCGGCGACGCTGTGACACACATCAAGGTTCATCTCGGATAGGTCAATCGCGATGCGTCGTGTTGTTATCACTGGGATTGGGATCATTTCCCCGCTCGCCGCTAATACTGAGGCGACGTGGCAGCGTCTGATTGAGAGTCAATCAGGCGCCGGACCTATCGATGCATTCGATCCGTCGGATGTTGCCAGTAAAATTGCCTTTCAGGTCCCTTATAAAGACGGGCGTGGCGGCGGTTCTGCTGACGATGAGCATGCTTTTGATCCCGATACTGTGGCTAGTAAGAAAGAGCGGCGTCGCATTGACGAGTTCATTCTCTATGCGCTCGGTGCAGCCGAAGAGGCCGTTCAGGACTCAGGATGGGTTGCAGAGACTGACGAGCAGAAGGAACGCACAGGCGTCTTGATCGGATCAGGAATTGGTGGGCTTCAGTCCATCTATGATTCATCGATCAATCTGTATGAAAACGGTCCTCGCAAAGTCAGCCCATTTTTTATCCCTTCAGCTTTGATCAACTTGGCTTCCGGTCAGGTGTCTATCAAGCATGGGTTTAAGGGGCCTAACCACTCGGTCGTGACAGCATGTGCGACCGGAGCCCATGCGATTGGCGACTCTGCTCGTTTGATCCAATATGGTGATGCGGATGTCATGGTGGCTGGTGGGTCTGAAGCAGTCATTTGCAAACTTGCAATTGCTGGCTTCTGTGCGGCCAAAGCCATGTCCACAAACTTCAATGATGAACCAACGAAGGCTTCGCGTCCTTACGACAAGGACCGTGATGGCTTTGTTATGGGCGAAGGCGCTGCTGTTCTAGTGCTCGAAGAGTATGAGCACGCCAAAGCGCGTGGTGCGAAAATGTATGCTGAGGTCGCTGGTTATGGTCTGACGGGCGATGCCTATCATATTACGGCACCCGCTGAAGGATCAGAGGGCGGTTATCGCGCCATGAAGATGGCGATGGGCCACGCTGAGCGCAATGTCGGTGTTAAACTGACTGACGTTGATTATGTGAATGCCCACGGGACTTCCACACCGAAAGGTGATGAGGGTGAAGTCGGCGCGGTTGAACGTCTTTTCGGAGATCACGCGAAGAACTTGTCATTGTCGTCAACAAAGTCTGCTGTTGGACACCTTCTTGGCGGAGCTGGTGCGATCGAGACAGCGTTTTGCGCTCTGGCCATTCGTGATCAAGTAATGCCCCCAACTCTAAACTTGGATAATCCAAGCGTTGAGACGGACATCGATCTGATCCCGCACAAAGCTAAGAAGGCGCCGGTTCGAGCAGCAATGACGAACTCATTTGGTTTTGGCGGTACGAACGCTTCACTTGTTCTTAAGCAAGTCGACTAACACATTTTGGGGAAACAGCCGGAGGATTACGGGTGCGCTTCCTGAAAGGTTTACTCGCATTAGCCTTGGTATTCTCAGTCCTTGCGCTGGCCTTTGGTGTCGGAGGCTGGATTTGGTTCAATGATCAAATCAACCGCCCTGGGCCAAGCGGTGTCCTATCAGAATTCAGGATCGAAGCAGGCGAAGGCCTTGCCAGCGTTGCGTCGAGACTAGAGACAGCCGGCGTCATCACGGATGATCGGTTACTCAGATTAAAGGCGCGAATAGACGGTTCAGAAACGGCCATTAAAGCGGGCGCGTATTCGATTAGCGCACGCGCTAGCATTGTAGATGTGCTGGCCCAACTGGTTGCAGGTGATGTTATTCAACTGCGTCTGACAATTCCAGAAGGTCTGACGACGGCGCAAATTCTTCAACGTGTTGAGGCAGCGGATGTCTTGAGCGGCCCTATGCCAGAGCAAGCGGTTGAAGAGGGTGAACTGCTCCCGGACACCTATTTATTTGGCGCAGGAACCACACGGGCTCAGTTTATTGAACGCATGAAGCGCGCACGAGATGATTTGTTAGATGACCTCTGGCCAGAACGTCAGAACGGTTTGCCGCTAAAAACGCGCGAGGATGCGATCAAGCTCGCGTCTATTGTTGAGAAAGAAACAGGGGTTGATGGTGAGCGCGGTAAGATTGCGGGACTTTTTGTCAGCCGTCTGAAGAAAGGCATGCGACTCGAAAGCGATCCGACGATCATTTACGGGATCAGCCGAGGGGAGCCGCTTTATAATTCGCGTGGTGAACGGCGCACACTTTATCGCTCTGAGATTGATCGCCGCACGGACTGGAACACGTATCAGATTGATGGACTTCCCAAGACACCGATCGCAAATCCTGGGCGTGAAGCGATTGCAGCTGTTCTAAATCCACCTGAGACGGAGTATCTTTTCTTTGTCGCTGATGGGCAGGGCGGGCATCTGTTTGCTGAAACCTATGATGAGCATCTGCGAAACGTGGCTCAGTATCGGGCGTATGAACGTGCTGAAATTGCAAGAGAACGGGCA
>JBCCDF010000249.1:0-3628 GCA_039030935.1 Pseudomonadota bacterium
AAACGCCTGCGCCATTTCCATGCCGATAGGTCCACCGCCCAGAATGACGAGATGATCAGGTTGATCAGGAAGGCTGAAGACCGTTTCATTCGTAATGTATGGCGTCTCCGACAGGCCAGGAATTGGCGGGATGAAAGCCCGTGATCCTGTCGAGACAATGATCCGACGCGCGGTTGCCTCTGTCGTTGCGGAGATGACAGTCTTCTTATCTTTAAATTTCGCGTGTTCGCGAATGACGGTTACGCCGAGTCCTTCAAAGCGCTCCTGACTATCGACCGGGGCAATCGTGTCGATTGCTTTTCGAATATGAGCTTTAACGCCGTCCCAATCGACAGTCGGTTCGCCACTCGTGACGCCAAACTTTACACTTTCATGGGCTGATTGCGCATATTTTGAAGCGCTAAGCAGGGCCTTCGACGGAACGCAGCCATAATTCAGGCAGTCTCCCCCCATTTCAGCTTTCTCATAGAGAATAACATTCAGTCCGAGCATTGCAGCGCCCGCTGCGGCTGATAGTCCACCCGATCCCCCACCAATAACGATGAGGTCTGCTTTCAGCTTTCGGTGCTGCGTCGCACCAACGCTATGGGCAGCTGTTTGAGTGGCAACGTTCCCACTGGTTTGAGCCTCAACAATAGGGGTGCGAGCGTTTTGTGTGGCTGATGAACTTGTCATGATGCAGCCTCCTCAAGGTTTGTGTTTTTGTTGCCAAACAATTTTTTGTAAGCAACAGGAAGAAGGGCGACGACACCCAACGCGACAAAGGCCGGAATGAAGTTCGCCGCTAGCGCGCCGATATTGACTTCACCACCCTCCAGCAAAGTGCCCTTAATCGCAGCACCAATCCACGTGTAAGCGAGCGTGCCCGGAATAATGCCGAAGAAAGTCGCAATTAGGTATTCGCGATACTTCGCTCCAAGCAAGCCGGGGGCAATATTCACGACAGCAAATGGGAAGACCGGGATCAGGCGAAGCGCGAACATATAAGACAAGGCATTCTCATTGAAGCCTTTTTCCATCCGCGCGAGAAATGGCCCGGCGACCTGTTTTAAGACTGAGCCGACAGATGTCTTAGCGGCAAAGAACAGAATTGAAGCCCCAATGGTTGCACCAATCAACGTTGCGGGCGTTCCGATATACAATCCGAATAAGAATCCGCCTGCAATCGTTAGAACGCCACCGGGGACCATGAATGTCGTTGAGGCAGCATAAACAAGAACATAGATCGCGAAGACGAGAAGCAGGTTTTCACGCACAAGCGTGTCCAGCCAGACGGCATTCTCCGACAAGCTGTCTAGCGTCAGATAACTGTGCCAGCCTTGGCTTAGCGCCAGAGCCAAACCACCGACAATGATATAAAGTGGCCATAGCTTGACGAAGATGTTGGTCGTCTTCTCCTGCGTTTCTGTTGTATTGCTCATCTCATTCATCCTTGTTTCAATCGGAACGCTATTCGACATCGTTCAGATCCCAATCGTAACCGTGCTTTTTAACATCGGCATTTGCGCGAATTTCTGCCGCAAGGTCTGGTTCAGCATATTGTAGAACGTGGGCAATAACACCTTCATCACTGCCGCCAAAGTCTTCACGGAACCACTTGTAAATTCGTGAGACCTTTAGGCCACCGCGATCAAGAACGCTTACCCCGCGTTGGTGATTGACAAAGTCGCGCGCCGCAGTGTCCAAGTCTTCATCGAGTGTTTCTGCAACCCAAGCTCTTGTTTGCAGGTTAGGGCATCCGATGGATGCACAGTTCACAGCATAGTGGACGCGCGGGTCGCTCCAATCAACGCGCAGCACGTCATGCTCGATTGCATCGAGCGACAGCTCTTCACCATCAATCGTCATTTTGACGCGCTTCCAAGGTCCGACAATGTAGCCTGACCGAATAGACTTTACAGGATAGCGCTCAATCATGTGTTCGATCGTCAACGCATTGTAAGCATTCGAGTAAGCCGCGAATTGAGCGTCATCGCTCAGCGTATCCATGTCGAGTGTGGCGTAACTCTGAATATAAGCAGATAGCTTCGCTTTGTCGGCTTCATTGGCTTTCAAAGCGCCATAATCAAAGCGATTGAGGCCATCCTGGCTTTCCACAACATAGGTCTGAAGAATGTCAGTCCATGGAGCATGAAAGTCTGATGTTGAAGCCATTGCTGCACCTGTTGCGGTTGTAAGAGCCAGAGCGGATGTCAAAGTGATGCGTCTCATTGGGAATTTCCTCATTGCGTTGGCCATGACATACTCGCGACAGTTGAATAAGTCGCATCACGCTTCGATACCGTAACCTCACCTCTGCGTGAACGGAATTTGACCTCCCTCATGCTGCTTCATAACCTTGACGCCCGTAGACGCGAGCCGTAATAGGCGCGGCTTCGAGATAATTTCCTACAAAGAGGCGCGAGCCGATGAAACGTACATTCCAGCCTAGCCGTATCAAACGCGCCCGCACACATGGTTTCCGCTCTCGGATGGCCACAAAGAACGGTCGTAAAGTTCTTGCACGTCGCCGGGCCAAGGGCCGCAAGGAACTATCCGCTTAAAAAAGACCAGCGGCGCCGGGGATAGCCCTATGGGCGATCGAGAGACCCTAGACCAAAACAAGCTCATTCGCCTTCGAAAGCGGCCGCAATTCTTGTATGCTCGAAGCGGAAAAACCGAGCGTCGCAAATCTTTGGTCGTTCAAGCTCGCCGCCGTAATAATCAAGACCTCTATATTGGCGACGGATACACCGCGACCAAGAAGGTTGGAAATGCCGTCATCCGCAATCGCGCAAAGCGGCGTTTACGCGAAGCAGCACGTCAGCTTCTGCCTCAATATGGCGTCTCTGGTAGCGACTACGTCTTCATTGCGAGACTGCAAACTGCGACGATCGAATGGCAGCGCTTGCTTGACGATATGGAAAGCACACTGATAAGCCTCGCCGATGATTTGAAACATGTTAAAGACTCTGGGTAAGTCTTCTAACTCAAGCCTCTAAAAGACACGAAGGTCACATATGCAACAGCAAGGTATGGACCCCCAAGACCAGCGTAATTTCATCATCGCGATGATCATTATGGTTACGTTTATCTTCGGCTATCAGGCTCTCGTCCTGACCCCTGCTGCGGAGCGCGACCGCGCTGCTCGTGCCGCTGCGCAGGCGGAGCGTGAGGCGGCAGAGTCCGCTGAAGTCGAACGGATCGCGACATTACCAGAAGACGCACCGGAACGTCTGCCTGACGCAGAGACCGTTGAGGAAGCCCTCGCCCAAGTTGAACGCGTCCAGTTTGACGTCGAACGTATGGACGGGTCTCTAAACCTGAGCAGTCCATTGCTCGATGACCTAAATTTGAAAGATCATTATAGGACGATTGCGAAAGAGGAAGAGCTTCGTCTACTGCGCCCAAAAACCCGTAAAGATGGTGAAACCAGTGGGTACTCTGTGGATTGGACCTGGGCTGTACTTGATCCCAACTCGAACCAATACATCCCTGTAAAACCAGAATCTGGCACGTGGTCGACGAGCACTGACACGCTGAGATCGGGCAATAGTGTAACGCTAAATTTTGAGCGCGGCGGGGTTCAGATTGAGCGCGTTGTAAGCGTTGACGAGAATTATATGTTCACGCTTGAGGATACAATTAC
>JBCCDF010000250.1:0-3577 GCA_039030935.1 Pseudomonadota bacterium
AAAGCGATTGGGCGAGACGATCTGCTCTAAGCGGCTTTGTTAGTTGAACCGTATGCGGAGATTTTACGTCGCTTGCAAATTGGCGTAGAGGAAAGCTAGGAGAGATGAGACTATGGGATTAACCCGCCCGCCGCGCGCAATAACCATTGACGATGTCGCTGATCGGGCCGGCGTTTCTGCCAAGACAGTGTCGCGCGTTCTCAACAATGAACCCAATGTACGCATGACGAAACGCGAAATCGTCATGAAAGCGGCGCGTGATTTAGGCTATCGTCCCAACCCTGCCGCTCGCAGCCTTGCCGGGGCGAAATCCTTCCTGATCGCACATCTTCACGATAATCCGGTGCCTGAATATGTCTCTGCTGTGAATGAGGGCATATATGAGGCTTGCCGCGCCAATGGTTACTTCCTGTTGCCAGAGCCCGTGGATCGGTCGCGCAAGGACTTTCTCGATCGGCTTCAGCAATTCCTGATGACCTCACGCGCTGACAGCGTAGTCCTGTCCCCACCGCTATGCGATGATGAGCGCATCCTATCCTTGCTGCAGGATACCGGAACGCCCTATGCGAGCCTGTCACCGTCTGAGCGGCAAAAAAGCGTCGCGACGGTTCGCATGGATGACCGTTTGGCCGCGAAGGATATCGTCAAACACTTGATCAAGCTTGGCCATGAGCGGATCGCACTGATCTCTGGACCGGAAGGGCGAAATGCATCCACTGGTCGACGGGATGGGTATCTCGATGCGATGTCGGAAGCCCACATTGAAATAGATCAGGAGGCCATTGTAGTCGGCGACTATTCGCTTCGCTCTGGTCTGGACGCAGCAAGATTTCTGCTGGCGCAGACAAAACCGCCGACCGCGATCTTCGCTGCAAATGATGACATGGCCGTTGGGGCGATGACGGCCATCATGGCTGCGGGCTTGAATATTCCTGGTGATATATCTGTTGCCGGGTTTGACGACACACGGCTCGCCTCCGCAGTTTGGCCTGCTTTGACAACAATCAGACAGCCCGTTGCTGAGATGGCAAAACGGGCTGCTGAACACTTGATGGCAATGGATGAAACGTCAACGGCTGATGATATCTTCGACTTTGAATTGGTCCTTCGTCAATCCACGGGACCCGTCCCTAGCGCGTCCTAATCCACGTCAATTAACCAGCAATTTTGCGAACATAGTCGAAGTTCGCTTTACGCTTCTCACGCTTCTTGCTCGGCTGAAACGCAATTTCAGCGCACTCGGCGCAATACGGACCACAGGTCGCTTTACGCCCGCAAAATGCAAAATCTGGGTCGCCCGGATCTCCGATTGGCCACTTGCACATATCGCTTCTTAGCGTGAGAATTGTGGCGGGCTCGCCATCTGCCAAAGGTTGCGGTGCCAGCGCAGTACGAGCCGCCATCTCTGCCGTTTTGACAGCTTTTTCATCCGGTTTTGAGGCTGTTCTCGGCAAATTGATGCTGCCATCAGACTGCGGGCGCGGCTTCGGCCTCGCAAGCCGTGGCGGACGTTTTACGGGACGGGACGGTGTTGCACGGCCTGACAATCCGAGGCGATGAACTTTGCCAATTACAGCATTGCGCGTGACCCCGCCAAGCTCTTTTGCAATTTGACTTGCTGAATGCCCTTCAGCCCAAAGTTTTTTCAAAACCTCTACGCGATCTTCAGTCCAAGCCATTTTTGCCCTTCTCTCCCCTAAATGTTGAATCTGAGAAGACCTATTCTTCTTAGACAACACAACATTTTGTATCAGTAGCGAAATGATACCGCAATATGCAGTTAATTACCTATCCACAAGTGATTCGCTTGGCAAGCGAGTGACACAACATGTAGTAGCACCTGTGGATAACATGTTCGGCTATCGCCAAAGCTGCATTTGAGTGTAAATGAAGCCCATGTCAGACACACTGCAAACACTGTCGCCGCCAAAGCCCCGAACCTATGGAGCGGTCAATTGGGTCGGTTTATGGACACTCTATAAGCGAGAAGTTGGGCGTTTCCTGAAAGTCTGGATGCAGACGCTTTTCGCGCCTGTCGTGACGACGTTACTCTTCATGACCGTGTTCAAACTCGCATTCGGAAACCGTGGCGAGTTGACCGGCGATTTTGCAGGCCTGAATTATAATGACTTTCTGGCCCCCGGCCTTGTCGTCATGAGTGTGTTGCAAAACGCCTTTCAGAACTCATCAAGCTCTTTGACCATTGCGAAAGTTCAGGGAAGCCAAGTGGACTTCCTGATGCCACCCCTATCGTCTGCGGAACTAGCGTTCGGATTTATTTTCGGGGCTGTCACACGCGGGATCATGGTCGGTGTGATCAGTGCGATTGCGATCCATTTCAGCGGACTTGCCGATCTAAGCGTCGCCCATTGGGGCCCGATCATCTATTTCGCGTTGATGGCTGCGATCTTCTTAGCCGCACTCGGTGCGATGGGTGGAATTTGGGCTGACAAGTTCGACCATCTAGCTGCCGTAACTAATTTTGTCATTGTTCCGCTGACCTTCCTGTCCGGCACTTTTTACGACATCAATGTTCTCGTCGAGCCGTTCCAGACACTCGCTCACTTTGATCCGATCTTCTTCCTGATTGATGGGTTCCGTTACGGCTTTACCGATGCCGCGAATTCCGACCTCTTCCTTGGTGCGACGGTTAGCGCTGGCTCAGCCCTTGTGGCGAGTGTGGGTGTCTGGTGGATGCTGAAAAGCGGTTACAAGCTGAAAGCATAATGGCGCTTCCAATTCTGACCATGACCGATGTCCGCCTATCTTTTGGCGGCAAACCCCTCTTTGAAGGGGTGACGTTCACGTTGGCCAAGGGCGAGCGCGCAGCTCTGGTTGGGCGCAATGGCGCGGGCAAGTCGACCCTGATGCGGATGGCCACTGGCGAGCATGACCCTGATGAGGGTGAGCTTTGGCTACACCCGGGAACGATCGTCACAAAAGTGGATCAGGAACCGGACCTGAGCGCTTTCGACACCGTGCTTGATTATGCCAGCGATGGCCTGGAGCATGTTTGGCGCGCAGAAGCTGAGCTGGGACATTTTGGGGTCGATGCGGCTGTAGCGCCTTCAATCTTATCCGGCGGGCAAATGCGCCGTGCGGCACTCGCGAAAGCTTTTGCGAATGATCCCGATATCTTGCTGCTGGACGAACCGACAAACCATCTCGATGTGCCAATGATCGAGACGCTGGAAACGCGATTGCGCGAGTTCAATGGCGCGGTCCTTCTCGTCAGCCATGACCGGCGCTTCATGGAGAAAATCACGACCAATACTCTGTGGCTTCGTGACGGTGTGGTTCTGAAAAGCCCGGAAGGTTATGCGAAGTTTGACCAGTGGGCGGAACAGGTCGAAGAGGCTGAAATCCGCCAACTCGAAAAGCTCAAAACGCAACTCAAAGCTGAAGAGCATTGGCTACATCGCGGCGTAACGGGGCGTCGGGCGCGCAATATGGGGCGCCTGACAAAACTGAAAGCGATGCGGGCTGAGGCCACACGACGCCGCGCCGCACTCAATTTGGGCAAAGCCAAAGCCGGGATCAGCGCGGAAGAAGCCGGAAGCCAAGCGCGCAAAGTGAT
>JBCCDF010000251.1:0-3573 GCA_039030935.1 Pseudomonadota bacterium
GAGAATTGCGTCTTCAGATGAGTGCCCAAGATTTTCCAGTGCTGGGCGGGTGCAACGTCCTCGGCTTCAACCAAGACAGCCGTCGCGACATCGCCAAAAATGAAGTGGCTATCGCGGTCGGTAAAATTTAGATGGCCTGAACAAATCTCTGGGTTCACCATCAGAACTGATTTTGCGCTGCCTGAGCGAACAAAATCCGCCGCTGTCTGAATCCCAAAAGTGGCACTC
Source organism: Pseudomonadota bacterium (assembly GCA_039030935.1). Classification (GTDB taxonomy): domain Bacteria; phylum Pseudomonadota; class Alphaproteobacteria; order Caulobacterales; family Hyphomonadaceae; genus Henriciella. Next base: position 229 of record JBCCDF010000251.1, read on the forward strand.
GAGCACGCCACATTCATATCAAAGCCGAAGCCCTGAATACCAAGAGCATCTTGAACTTCCACAGCCATAGCAGGATAGCCCCGCTGCATATTTGACGCTGCACACAGAACGGCATCGATATCTTCCGGCTTACGACCCGCCACCTCAAGCGCTTGTTCAGCGGCCTTTACAGCGATCTCAGCCAGAACCGAGATCTCTTCATTCGGGCGCTCAGGGATATTTGGGCGCATCGTATCAGGATCGATAATGCCTGATTTATCGATCACGTAGCGCGCTTTGATGCCAGAGGCCTTCTCAATGAACTCGACATTTGAGTGAGGCTTCGGCTCTACAGTGCCGGCCTCAATGTCAGCGGCATTCTGCGCATTCCATTTATCAGCCCAAGCATTGAAAGCTTCGACGAGTTCTTCATTCGACACGGAATTAGGGGGGGTCCACAAACCTGTGGCGGAGATGACGGGCGTAACCATTAAACGGCCTCTCTAATGCGCATCAACCAATGCGTCTTTGAACACTAGGTGTGCGGTTTAGTGCGATGTGAGCGAAAGGTCGATACCGTAAATTTTCTGATGACCCGGAAGGAGAGAACCTATTCCACTTTGGCGCAGATTAGTCGGGGTCGCCGCCATAGCGCGCGCGCTCTAGTTCACGGGCTTCGGCGTCCGCTTCACGCTGAGCCGTACGCTCGGCATCCTCCAGACGGTCACGACGCGCATCCGCAACGGCATCAGAGAGGCATCGATCCCGCGACGTCTTCTGTTCGATCGCCTCGCAGCGTTTAAACGCTGCTTCCTGATCAAACTCTTTCGTGGTGACACAGGCGGTTAGCAGCGCCAAACTCATCAGACCAAAAAGCAATTTCATTGCGCATACTCCTGTACTTCGGCATGACGCGGACACCCGACTTCATGGTCATTATACAGACCGCAAGCCTGCATCCAAGCATAAACAATTGTGGGTCCAACAAATTTAAAACCAAGCTTTTTCAGCGCTTTGGAACACGCCTCTGAAATGCCGGTTTTGGTGGGCCCGTCTCTATAGTCTTCGAAGTATGAGACAATCGGCTTTCCATCGACGAAACGCCAACACCAATCAGAGAAATCCTCGCCACGCTCCATCATGTCGAGATAGGCCCGCGCATTCCCGATGCAGGCTTCAATCTTCTTCGGGCTGCGAATGATGCCGGGATTTTGCAGAGCCTTGTCGATCCGGGTCTGGTCCCATGATGCGATGCTGACAGGGTCAAAGCCATCAAACTCTTCGCGCATCGTCTCGCGCTTACGCAAAATCGTGATCCAAGCGAGGCCCGCCTGCATCCCATCCAGTTGTAGTTTCTCCCAAAGTGCACGCGGGTCATATTCCGGCACACCCCATTCCGTATCGTGATACTCACGATAGAGCGGGTCGTTTATTGGGGCCCAAGCGCAAGGAACGTGGCTATCCATTCCCTTGTAATGCCGCGATTTCTGGTTCCAGCCAATCCGGAATGTGGATTGTGACAGGGGTTTCATTCAACAGAATGTCAGCACCATCGGCCTGCGCCTTCACCAACCGATCAACGCGCAATCGGGCCAGAGCCGCATTCGCCTCGATTGACGTGACATCGCCAATCTTCGGTGACAGGGCGGCGTCTTCAAGAGGGATCGATGAGGCCGCCTCAGCGGGCAAATTTAGCCTCAGGGTACGCTTACGAATATTGCCGCGTCTATGCATCCGGCTGACAACTTCCTGACCGACAAAACAGCCCTTCTTCAAGTCCACGCCACCATATTGATCCATATTAATATCAGCGGGGAAGATCTTGGCGGCTTCAAAATCGGTGCCCTGCTCCGCGACGCCATTGGATATCCGGTCAGCGTGATAGACATCAAGCGGAACCGACCACTCAGCCGGATGGTAGCCATACCATGCGCCCCAGCTATCACGCGTCGCAAATCCACGCAGCCGCCCGCCGGGATAGCGCGGGTCGAGATAAACCTCCAACGCCCCTGAAATGGGGCGCACACCGTGAGTGGCATCTTCCAGAGCAGCGATTACAAAAAGGTCGCCGCGCGGTTCAATCTCAACCTTGGCGCGCAGACGGAACATTTTGAAGCGCTTGGCTAAATCCGGTAGCGCCTCTTTATCGACGTCCAGCAAAACACCCTCGCCCGTGCGCAGCGCAAGATAATCCGCAATCACCTTACCCTGCGGCGTCAAAAGCGCGCCATAGCGCGTTTCACCCAGCGCCCAGTCTTTCACCGTATGCGTGACAAGGCGCTCCAAGAGCTCAATCGTGTCGGGACCGGAGAGGCTAAGCACACCGCGATGGGCGAGATAGGCGTAGGGGGAAGACATTATGTCCATTTAAGATGAGCGTATCAGAAGCGAAACCCTCGCACTCAAGATAAAGGACATCGCGCCGCAGTGACCGTGTTGGTGAGGTTGAGCAGATAGGCGCATGCGCGTCGTCTTATTCCTCCAGCGTTTGCTCGCGACCCTCGCGGTTACGGCCTATGCTGCAAATGGAGCCCAAGCCCATCTGGTTGTCAGTGAAGGCGACACCATTACGCTGCACATGTGCACCTCCTTGGGCACTCAGACTGAGACGATCACTTTAGGGGGCGGTGGGTTAGAGGAAACCAGTGAAACCTGCTGCGGCGACTGTACTGCGCCGATCGCGATTAAGCCCCAAATCCAGCGCACTCTCGGCCCGGTCGCTGTCCCGGTCATCGTCTTGGCCGCGCGTGGGGTGGATCAGATTTCACCGCGATCTCCCCTATGGCCCGGGGCCCCACCACAAGGGCCACCCTACTCTCTCAACAGACCTTAGACGCCTTCTAATCCGGCTGGCATTCGCCCAGCCATACTCTGTTTTGTGAGACACCCCATGAAGAAACAAACGCTTTTCGCGGGCACGATGCTGTGCGCCGCGCTCCCACTCTCTCTTAGCCTCCCCGCAAGCTCCCATGAGGGCGACGGCGGAACTGGCACTTATGCGACTGACCATGCTCCGATTGGGGTGATGGCCGATCACCGCCACGAAGAAGGTGAGTGGATGGTCTCCTATCGCTACATGTATATGGACATGTCCGGCAGTCGCGATGGGACAGACACCCTATCGCCAGAAGAGATCGTGACCGGCTTTGCAAACCCGTTCGCGAACCCGCCCATGTCGCCGCCCAATCTGCGGGTTGTGCCAACCGATATGCCGATGCAGATGCACATGGTTGGGGGCATGTATGGCCTGAGTGACCGGGTCACGCTGATGATTATGGGTCACTATCTTACCAAGGAGATGGACCATATCACCTTCCAAGGCCCAATGGGCACAACGCGTCTGGGTGAGTTTACCACGAAAGTCTC
>JBCCDF010000252.1:0-3540 GCA_039030935.1 Pseudomonadota bacterium
ATAGAACGAGTTCAGGACGCACTAAACCAAGGCTTAACGCTGAACGCAGCGTTCTCTCGTTGGGTCCTCGGCGATGACATTATCGAAAACAGCCTAAATCTGCCCCCGGATGCTTTTGACGCCAATGGGTATGACCTCCTGCGAGCAATCGGATTTACGAAATCGGAAATAGACACCGCTCAAACGGCGCTGGACGATTATGTCCCTCAACTGATCAATCAGACCCTAGAGACCGCCGGCTTAGCACAGGTGGATCATCAGCCTATTGATATTGCGGCTCTTCAGGCGCAATGCGACATCCAGATTATCGAGACCCATATCGATACAATCACAGAGACAGAGATCGGCTCCTCCCCGCTTTGGCTAACGTCCTTGACACAGCAACTGGATCAATCCGTGGCTGAACGCATGGCGAGTATCGAGGCGCTCGCATCAGAGGTCTCGGCTGAGGACAGCTTTATCCCAACACCCCGCCCATACCTCAGCCAGCCACACAACGTCTCACGTACGCGCCTGTCTGATCGGCGCAAAGGCTACATACAAAAAGCGAGCGTTGGCGGCCATAAAGTCTATCTTCACACCGGCGAATTCGATAATGGCGAGCTTGGCGAAATTTTCATCGACATGCACAAGGAAGGGGCGGCCTTTCGCTCAATGATGAACAATTTTGCAATTGCGGTCTCCCTCGGGCTTCAATACGGGGTCCCGTTGGAAGACTTTGTCGATGCGTTCGCTTTCACACGCTTTGAACCGGCTGGAGAAGTCACTGGCAATGATCGGATCACCGCAGCCACCTCCATTCTGGACTATATTTTCCGGGAACTTGGGGTCTCCTATCTCAACCGCGAAGATTTAACCGAGCTTGGCGACACGAGCCATGATAGCTTAGGCCGTGGACATGGCGACGGCATTACGAAAAGCGATAGCCAACCACTCTCTGATGAAGCCGCTCAACTTATTTCGCGAGGCTTTTCACGGGGCCATATCCCGGACAATATCGTCATCCTCAATCGCAAACGAGTCGAAAGCCCCGTCACACAAGACACCGAACAGGATAGCGAACCTCAGTCGGACTAAATCTGAAAAGCTAATCACGACTCAGGCACAAGGCTAACAAGGATAACGCCTTCACCAACTTGATCTCCGGTGTTTGCTGACACCGCTTCCACCACACCGTCACGAGGCGCTGCTAGCGTATGTTCCATTTTCATGGCTTCCATAACGACTAACGCATCGCCTTTTAACACGGACGCACCAGCTTCGGCCGTCACAGCGATAATCTTACCCGGCATTGGGGCTTTCACTGCATCCCCACCAGCCAAGGCATCCGCCTCGGCCTCATAATCCGGCACGCTCATCAGCGCCGATTCACCGCCAACGGTCACGGCAAATCGTCTCGAGGAGAGGTCAGTGATAACCGGTGTGGGCACATCATCAGGTCCGTCATAGCGATCAGGATCAAGCCACTGGACCGTTTCGCCCAACACAACGGGCGCACTGAGGCGGCTTTCTGAATTCAACCTCCACCCATCGCGGGTCTGCCATGGTCCATCGCCGGTGCTTTCCAACTGAATATCCGCAACGGACACCGCGCCGGCATGTAGAAAATCGTCAGGTGCTACTGTTAGATCATCCCCCTGCTCTGCAATCCAGTTGACATGATGCGTCCCCTCAACAAATGCGGAGGCCTGTAAGCACCGATTTAGAAAACCGATATTCCCCGGCACTCCAACAAGTTGGAGCTGGTCCAGGGCATCAGCGCTGCGATAAATCGCGGCGTTTCGGTCTTCGCCCCAGACCACCAGTTTTGCGATCATTGAGTCGTAGACGGCCGGGACGCGATCACCCGCTTCAAAACCCGCTTCCCAGCGTATCCAGTTGCTATCGCCATCGCCGAACAGACCAAACTCTTCGATAAGACCCGCGCCAGGTCTGAAATCTTCAGAAGGATCCTCTGCACAGATTCGGGCCTCAATCGCATGCCCAAGCAAACGGATGTCGCTTTGCTCAACTGGAAGCGTTTCGCCGCTCGCAACGCGAAGCTGCCACTCCACCAAATCTGTTCCAGTCACCATCTCAGTTACAGGGTGCTCGACCTGTAAGCGCGTATTCATTTCGAGGAACCAGAATGTCCCAACTTCTAGGGGTCGCGCCCCATCGACAATGAATTCGACAGTTCCTGCGCCCTCATAACCAACAGCCTTCGCAAGCTTGACCGATGCCTCACACATTGCTGCGCGGACATCATCAGGCATATTGGGCGCAGGAGCTTCCTCGATGACTTTCTGGCGTTTCCTTTGTAAGGAACAATCACGCTCATATAAATGAACGGCATTGCCATGGCGGTCCCCAAAAACTTGCACTTCGATATGGCGCGGCTGCTGCACGAGCTTTTCAAGCATCACACGTCCATCGCCGAAAGCGGCTTCGGCTTCGCGCACAGCGCTATCGAGCTCTGCGGCGAGATCAGATGCCGATGAAACTAGGCGAATGCCGCGTCCCCCTCCCCCTGCAACGGCTTTGATAAGCAGTGGATAGCCGATACCCTCAGCCTCATTGCGTAATGTGTTGGTGTCTTGGGCATCACCTCGATATCCCGCCAAGACAGGAACATCCGCCTCTTCCGCAATAGCCTTCGCGCGATCTTTCAGACCCATTGCCTCAATCGTCTCGGATTTTGGCCCCACCCAGATCAAACCCGCTTCGAGAACTGCGGCCGCAAACGCCGCATTCTCTGACAGAAAGCCATAGCCCGGATGGATCGCTTCGGCTCCAGAAGCCAGCGCCGCTTCAATGATAACATCACCGCGCAAATAGCTTTCGGCGGCTGGCGAGGCGCCAATCCATACGGCTTCATCAGCTTCACGAACATGCTTCGCGCGTGCATCTGCATCAGAAAAGACGGCGATCGTGCGAATTCCCATTGCGCGCGCTGTGCGCATAATTCTGCAGGCAATCTCACCGCGATTAGCAATCAAAAGAGATGTCATCATGGGTCAGCCCCCTCTTAGCGGACAAGCACTTGCTGTCTGACTTTTCTTCGGCTTAGTCTGACATGGCACGAAGGAAAAGGGTCGTAGCCATGTCAAGACAGACCGTTGGCGGTATCACGGGCATTATCGGCGCGCTCATCGGTGGGTTTATGGGATACCGTCAAGCGATCGAGGTCGGCATGGAGCCATGGCAAGGTGCGCTTATTCTCGGCGCCCTTGGTCTCGTCCTTGGAAGCATTGGCGGTTTCGTCTTACGCACCCTAAGCGCGCTCTTTGTCTATGCGATTTTACTCGGCGTACTTGCTTACTTCTTTCGCGACCAAATAGAGCTTCTGACTGATATTGATCCCGTCGACTCCGCGATCACCATTTTTGAAGACGTGCGCGATTTTCTACTGAGCGAAATTGAGGAGCGCCGTCAGTAGACCTAGCTCAAGCCTCGCTGCTGTCCTGTTTACTCGGAGCTTCGTCGGCTTGGTCAGCAGGTCGCCCGGGAATGGCATAGCTTCCCTTCAACCATCGAGACAGATCAATATCGGCACAGCGC
>JBCCDF010000253.1:0-3539 GCA_039030935.1 Pseudomonadota bacterium
AGTGAGCAGCGTCTGGTTAAGGAAGAAACCATCGAGTATCGCCCTGTCCCGGCTGTGTTTGAAACTGTGACTGAAGTGATTGAAGTCGAGCCAGCGCGTGAAGTCGTGACGGTGGTTCCCGCTCAGTATGAGACCTACACAGAGCAGGTTTTGATCCGTGACGCTTACACGACATGGAAACCCGGCGCCGGTCTGTATGGTCGGTCAACAACAGCCGGTGCAGGCGTCATTCCAACCGGTTTGGATGCTGTCGCAACAGGCGAACTCCTCTGTATGGTTGAAGTGCCAGCACAGTTTGACACTGTGACACGCACGCGTCTTGTTTCAGCTGAGCGCACGGATGTTGAGATCATCCCTGCCGTCACAAAAACTGTGACGAAGCAAGTTGTTGTTGAGCCAGCCCGCATCGATGAGGTGGTGATTCCAGCGGTTTTCGAAACTGTTGAAGTTCAGCGTCTTGTTTCAGAAGCTTCCGAACAACGTATCGACATTCCAGCGACCTTTAAGACTGTCGAAAAACGTGTTGTGACAGGCGGTGGCGGCCTCGAGTGGCGTGAAGTTCTTTGTGATACGAATACGACTTCGGGCAAAATCCGTGAGATTCAGGAAGCGCTGACATTGGCAGGGTATAATACACCGGCTGACGGTGCGTTTGGTCCTGCAACGCTTAACGCAATGGAGAGCTATCAGCGGGCAAACGGTCTGCCTGTTGGATATCTGACCGTTTCGACTGTTGAATCCCTCGGCGTATCACCTTTCTAAAGGTTGCCAGTGATATACAATCTGAAGGCCCCGCCAATTGGTTTGGCGGGGTTTTTCTATGCGGGGATTTCGCTGTTGAGGATCTTCGGCAATTTGAAGACAACGCTTTCTTCGGCCGTCGTTATTTCTTCGACACTAATATCAAATCGAGCACGGCAGGCCGCGATCAGGCCTTGAACCAAGTCTTCAGGGGCACTTGCTCCAGCCGTAATTCCAAGAACATCAACACCTTCAAACCAGTCCCAATTGACGTTCTCTGCGCTTGCAATCAGTTCTGATTGGCGCGCTCCTTCACGCATCGCGACTTCGACCAAGCGTTTTGAGTTCGAGGATGTCTCCGCGCCAATGACGAGGAAGAGGTCTGCACGCTGGCCCATCACCTTCACCGCTTCCTGACGGTTGGTTGTGGCGTAGCAGATATCTTCTTTATGAGGTGCGCTGATGGATGGGAAACGGGCTTGAAGCGCTTCAACGATTTCCAATGTGTCGTCGACGCTCAGAGTGGTTTGGGTCACGAACGCTAGATTTTCGGGGTCGCGTGGCTCAAACGTCGCGACGTCTTCAACAGTTTCGATCAGCGTCATCGACCCAGACGGAAGCTGGCCCATCGTTCCGATCACTTCTGGATGGCCAGCATGGCCGATCAGAATGATGTCGCGGCCGGCTTTCGCGTGGCGCTGTGCTTCGACGTGAACTTTTGAGACCAGAGGACAGGTCGCATCCAAAAATGTCATTTCACGGCGAGCGGCCTCGGCCGGAACGGTTTTCGGAACGCCGTGAGCTGAAAAGACAACCGGGCGATCATCAGGGCATTCGTCCAGTTCTTCGACAAAAACAGCGCCCATCTTCTCCAGCCGTGAGACAACATGGTGATTGTGGACGATTTCATGTCGGACATAGACGGGCGCGCCCCATTTGTGCAGTGCTTCTTCGACGATCTGGATAGCGCGATCAACGCCAGCACAAAAACCACGCGGCGCCGCAAGCAGAATCTTCAAAGGTCGAGACATGACCAATTCTCCATCAAAGCGACGCATATCGGGCATTGCACGACATAAGCTACGTCAGTAACACAAGACTTATAAATGGGAACCTCCCACAAAGTGCCAAGAAGATTAAGGCAGGGATGATGCGTAATATTGCCCTTATTGTTATGGCGGCTGCTCTGTTCGTGACCGGATGCCGTAGCGCGACACCGTTTTCTGACGTTTTTGATTCGCGTCCGAATGCGGGTCCGTGCCCGCCAGCAGGGTCACTTTATAATGCATCGCGTATTGTAAAGCTTGATGGTGAAGGCCTGACCTTCAACAACATTGAATATACAGGTGAGATGGTCGATGTCCGCTTGTTCTGCCGCTACGCAGCCTCCGATCCTGTTCGCGCTGAGGTCGAGATTGATTTCGCGTTTGGTCAGGGCCCGCAAGCCAGTGCTTCCAGCTATGATTATACCTATTGGGTGGCGGTGACGCGGCGCAGCGGCAAAGTTCTCAACAAAGAGTTCTTTACAGTGTCGGCAGACTTCCGCGACGGCCCTGTGACCGGATCGACTGAGCTTATTCAATCCATTCGCATCCCGCGCACCGATGATACGATTTCAGCTGCAAATTTTGAAATCGTGGTCGGGTTTGAACTGACTGAGGACCAGCTGACCTTTAACAAAGAAGGTCGCCGCTTCCGCTTGGATGCCGGTCAGTAAAGGCTGAGCATTAAGGGGCTTATGATGAAAACACTGGTCGGCCAGCTCGAAGCAGCCTGTCGTGCTGCATTTGAAGCCGAGGGATTGGAAGCGCGCTGGGGTGCAGTCAAGCGATCCGATCGACCTGAACTGGCTGACTTTCAATGCAATGGTTGTATGGGTGCGGCGAAGTCTGCCGGACTTAACCCACGCGAACTCGCTGCTAAAATAGCGCCGCGCCTCTCCGTGCATGAGGTGATCGACCAGGTCGACATTGCAGGACCTGGCTTTCTCAACATCCTTGTCACAAATGCAGTTCTGAACAGTGTTGTTGAAGCTCACCGGAACAGAGATATCGGGCTCGAGGATGACACCACATTGGCTGAGACCATTGTTGTCGATTTTGGTGGCCCCAATGTCGCGAAGCCGATGCATGTCGGTCATTTGCGCAGCGCAGTGATTGGCGACACGATTGTGCGTCTGTTCCGCTATCTCGGTGACACAGTGATCGGCGATGTTCACCTTGGCGATTGGGGGCTTCAAATGGGGCTGCTCATTATCGCCGTGGAGGAAGAGCAACCTGATCTGCCCTATTTCAATGCAAGCAATGAAGGGCCATTCCCAGCCGATCCACCTGTCGATATGGCTGACTTGTCCCGGCTTTATCCGCTAGCCTCAGCGCGCTCCAAGAGTGATGCGGACTACCTCGAACGCGCTCAGTCTGCGGTTGCAGAGATGCAAGCGGGACGTGCCGGATACCGCGCCCTGTTGAAACACTTCATCGATGTTTCCGTTGCGGCCCTGAAGCTTGATTATGCTTTCCTGGATGTCTCATTCGACCTTTGGAAAGGCGAAAGCGATGTCGACCCCCTTATTGCCCCTATGGTGGAGGCCTTGAAAGCTGATGGGCTGGCGCGTCTTGATGATGGCGCCTGGATCATTGATGTTGCGCGCGAAGGCGAGAATGTTCCAACGACGGACAAGAAGGGGGAACCGCGCCTTAAAAATCCAATGCCGCCCTTCATGTTGATGAACTCACGCGGTGGGACCGGCTATCACGCGACAGATCTGGCAACGATCCTTGATCGTAAGCAATCCATCA
>JBCCDF010000254.1:0-3531 GCA_039030935.1 Pseudomonadota bacterium
ACGACTGGGATCAGACGGATCAGCCCCGAGCGCACCGATTGAGTATGATCCTTGTCCATCAAACAAGGATGTCCAAGTTGTTCCGGCATTCTCCGTTTTCCAGACGCCTCCAGAGCCAACGGCGACATACCAAGTGGCAGGATCATCTGGGACGATGATAATATCCGCAATTCGACCAGACATAAAAGCTGGACCGATATTGCGGAGCTTAAAGGCTTCAAAGTTGGAGCTTGAGAGAACCGATGTCTCTTCCTCCTCGCTGGTTTGGCTGCAAGCCGAAAGAGCCAGCACGAGTGCTGCAAGTAAAACCAGTATTCCTCGAAGACCCATCACGTTAACATCCTCCATGCCCTATCCGATCGACAGGCTAGCACAATCAAACGGATTGCATAGCACCATGTATCCCACGCAGGGTTCACTTTTTTGGAAAGCTATGAGGTATAAGCAAGCGTTGTCAGCCTGTTGTGAGATTGCCCTTCTATCAACACTCAATCCCACGGGCTCCAGCGCGTCGTATACTCCCCGCATGGAGTCGAATTCGTCCCCTCTCTCCCATATGCTGATCTGGGTGCAGCGCTATGCCGATACGGTCATGGCGCGGGACAATTTGCACCTGTCGCCTGCGCTGATCTCAAAGGCGGCGGCGCGGCGACTCCACCAGGGAATAAAGGCGATTGAGGCGTATTTGCATCGGTTTCTCCTGCTGCTTGCGATGCAGATTGAACCCGAACTCGCGAGCGCGAACCGGGCACGCGCAATCTATGGTGTGAAAGGGGTCCGAAAGCCTGCACCATGCCGCGGTCTGTCGTTCCGAATGCCGCAAAATAGGGGGATAGATTTTGCTCTATCCCACAGATTTGAGCGCCTGCGGGCAGATCGACGAGGCAGGGGCAGTGTCTCTCCAACACAGATAACAGCCCGCCCCTATCTGGAGCGCATGGCCGTGCTGCGCGCTTTGATGAGCGACCCTTATAAGCGCGCCCGACGGCTGGCCTGGACGCTGGCACGCCGACGCCCGGGCCTCTTACTGGTACCGGGTTGCGCGGACGCGGTGCGCAACCGCCACGGCACAGAGTTCTCAGCGCTCTACACCGCGATGGCCACCGGCATCCTAACCCAAAGCCGCGCCCGGCCCCCACCACTCGGCCCCGTGCCAAGACCCCCGCCTAGAATTAGAAGATTGTAACGCAGGTCTGCGAACCTATCCGGCTGCGCGCAACTTATTCCGCCTCGATCTCGGCAAGGCGAGCTGCCATTTGCGCAGCTCGGTCAGGATGCTGAGCAATGACATTGGTCAATTGCGTGGGATCGGATGCAAGATCGTAGAGTGCGTCTTCTGTGCTACCATCGACCACGACACCGCGGCGTTCGCGTATCCACTCTGGCTCGCTCCAGAGCGGAAGCGGTGAGCGCCCAAAGCCACCACCACGCAGATAGACCCAGTCGCCTTGGCGCAAACCAAGCGTTCCGCGTGAGCCATGATAGACGAGGTCTTCACGCGCCGTTTCGGTTTCTAAGGTCAAAGCCGACAGCACACTTTGACTGTCAGGTGCTGTCGTCTCGCCCGCAGGTGATTGACGAATGTCCGCGACGGTCGCGAAGAGGTCCATTTGAGAGATCAAGGCGTCTACGGCTTGGCCTCCACCAATCCCTCCATTAGGCCATGAGAGGATAAAAGGTACACGGTGGCCGCCCTCCCACGTATCGGACTTGATGCCGCGCAGACCCGCAACAGAGTCATGGTCAAAACGCTTCAACTGGCGGTAGGCTGTGAATTCAGGGCCATTATCGCTGGTTACGACAATCAAAGTATTCTCGAACTGGCCCGTCGATTTCAGGGCGTCAACGACTTTCCCAACAGCATCATCGGTCTGAACGACAAAGTCTCCATAAGTCCCCGCATCGCTTGTGCCATCGAACTCTTCGGTTGGGACAATGGGTGTGTGGGGTGAGGTGAGTGAGAGCATCAAAAAGAAGGGTTGATCGCTATCGCTCCGCTCTGTGATGTAGTCCACAGAAGACTTGACGAGACGCGGCATAACTTGATCGAGTTGCCAGCCCGGTTCACCCGGGCCGCTACCATGTATTCCGGCCGTAAAGCCGACGCTGATCAAAGCCGAGCGCGGCACATCAATGAGGCGCTCAGCCTCGATGCGATCATTCTCGATCCAAGCATAGGGCGGCATGTTTGGAATGTCGTCCCCGAGATAATAGTCAAAGCCTTCATCCGTCGGCCCACGCTTGATCGGCTTTGACCAGTCAAACTGGTCCGTCGTAGCAATGCTGATCCAGCCTTGCTCAAGAATGTCGCTGTCATCCGGGCGCATCCCATCAGCCCAAGGCCAGTCGAGTCCCAAGTGCCATTTCCCGATCAAGGCTGTTTCGTAACCTTGCGCTCTCAAATACTCAGCAAGCGTCGTTCGCCCCTCTTCGATCACAGGTGCTCCCCAAGGCATTAAGACCCCGGATCGCAGTGGTGTACGCCACGCGTAGCGACCTGTCAGCAAAGCGTATCGAGACGGCGTGCAAACCGTTGAGGGCGAATGTCCATCTGTCAGCCAGACCCCCTCTTTCGCGAGCGCATCTATATGTTGTGTCGGGATTTTACTATCGGAGTTATAGATAGAGACATCGCCATAACCGAGGTCGTCGGCATAAATAATCACAATGTTCGGCGAGGCAGGCTTTTGTTCCGGATGGGCTGTGTCAGCCAAACTGGTCGCGACAGTACAAGCAGAAGCACTAACAAAGAGCGATAATCCTAGCGCTATCCATTTTATGCACTGCTTCATCTTATCCGCCTTTCTCATTCAGTGGGTTGAGTGCCGTTCGGCCCTAAAGCTCAATTGACGCCTGTTGGAACGCTTTCGCGCTCGTGCCAATTTTAATGAAATGGCGGCCTGCTTCTAACCGCCAGTTATGACTTGTTTCGTCCCAGTATTTGAGGTCCTGCTCGGGAATATCGAACCGGACGGTCTTTCGCTCTCCCGCTCTCAGGAAGACGCGATCAAATCCACGTAGGAGTGGCGCAGGTCGAGAAACAGTTGTGTCAGGAAAACCGACATAAAGCTGGACAATCTCATCGCCGTCATAGTCGCCCATATTGATAACAGTCACATCAACCTCAAGGCCATGCTCAGTCCGTCGCACCTTGAGCGCGCGATAGTCAAAACTCGTATAGGACAGGCCATGCCCAAACGCGAATTGAGTTTGAGTCTGGCTCGCCGCCATAAGCGCGTAGCCGTGCAAAGGACCATACTCAATATCGTCAGCATCTTTGTCGAAAAATGGATAATCGCTTTCGTCACGCGCAACTGTGAAAGGGAGTTTTCCAGACGGATTGACGACGCCGTAAAGCAGGTTTGCAAGCGCGCTGCCGCCTTCCATACCTGAGTAGAAAGTCTGTAAAATCGCCGCGACATCGCCTGCCCAATCACAGATGATCGCGGAGCCGGATACGATCACAACGATGGTATTTGGATTGGCTGAAGCGACAGCTTTGATGAGGGCGACCTGATCCTCCGGCAAGCG
>JBCCDF010000255.1:0-3475 GCA_039030935.1 Pseudomonadota bacterium
GATGAGATCCGCAAGATCAAGGGCATCATCCGCAAAGGCTATGTGACCCATATCGGACTGAATGAAATTACGCTGGTCGAGGGCAGTATTCCGACAACGCCAAACACCGTGCACGTCGATTGTTCTGCGAGCGCGCTGCAACCGCTAGAACCGCGCTTGGTCTTCAATAACGGAACCATCACCCCGCAAATGATTCGACCCTATCAGCCGGTCTTCAGTGCAGCGCTCACCGCCCATATTGAGTTAAACCTCGATAATGAAGCGAAGAAGAATATGCTGTGCACGCCGGTCGCGCTGCCCGACGCCGATAGTGATTTCATCCGCTTCACCTCACAGGGCTTTGTGAACCAGTATCTCTGGTCGCAGGAGCCAACGGTTCGCGACTGGATGGATGATGATCGTCTCGCAGGACCTGCCGCAATGATGCGCGATGTCTCACCCGATGACGAAGAGAAAATGGCCGTCATCAAACGCATCCGTCGTGCTGGTCCTTCCGCGATTGGCAAACTGAATGCGTTTAAGGAGCGCTACGGGTTGGGGTAGGGGCTGAAAGCCCAGCTTGACCCCGCTCTTTAAATCCGCTTTACGCAGCGTTTCGTTGGAAACAGCGAAACACATTTTGTCTGTGGGAGGTTCTCGCCGATCCAACCACGGGCCCTCATTCACCTGGCGGCGGGATCGAAAGACCACCCGACCGTTCAATAAGCCAGAGAGGTTATCATGGCGAAGAAACTGCTGGGGCAGCTGAAGCTCCAGATCCCTGCAGGCGCGGCTAATCCGTCCCCGCCCGTCGGCCCAGCGCTCGGTCAGCGCGGCATCAACATCATGGAATTCTGTAAGGCGTTCAACGCTAAGACAGAGAAGATGGAAAAAGGTCTGCCGCTGCCGGTCGTGATCGATTACTATCAGGACAAGTCTTTCACCTTCATCGTGAAAACAGCGCCCGCATCGGTTCTGCTCAAGAAAGCCGCTGGCTTGAAGTCTGGTTCTCAGGAGCCCGGTCGTAAAGTTGCCGGTAAGGTCACACGCGCGCAGTGCCGCGAAATTGCCGAAGCGAAAATGGCTGACCTGAACGCGAATGATCTGGATCAGGCAACAAAAATCATTGAGGGCTCCGCGCGCTCAATGGGTCTTGAAGTGACGGGGTAAAGATATGTCTACAGGAAAAAGATATCGCGCCGCTGTCGAGGCTGTTGACGCCGACAAAGCGTATTCAGTTACAGACGCAGTTGCGCTGGTGAAATCGAACGCAAAAGCGAAATTCGATGAAACTGTCGAAATCGCCGTGAACCTCGGCGTTGATCCAAAGTACGCTGATCAAATGGTTCGCGGCGTAGTTTCACTCCCCTCTGGTACGGGTAAAGACGTTCGCGTTGCTGTCTTCGCCCGCGACGCAAAAGCCGATGAGGCACGCGAGGCTGGCGCTGAGATCGTTGGCGCTGAAGATCTGATGGAAGAGATTCAAAACGGTAAGTCTGACTTTGATCGCGTCATCGCTTCACCGGATATGATGTCGGTCGTTGGCCGTCTTGGTAAAGTTCTCGGGCCTCGTGGCCTGATGCCGAACCCAAAGGTCGGAACGGTCACACCGAATGTTGCTCAAGCTGTAAAAGACGCCAAAGGTGGCTCGGTTGAGTTCCGTGTTGAAAAGCTTGGTATCGTTCATTCCGGTGTTGGAAAAGCCAGCTTTACAGAGGACGCCATCGAAAAGAATGTTCGTGCCTTTGTTGATGCGCTTATGAAAGCAAAGCCGTCTGGTGCCAAAGGCACATATGTAAAGAAAATCTCGCTAAGCTCTACGATGGGCCCGGGTGTGATGATCGATACGGGCGACGCTATCTCAGCCGGCTAGGTCTGTTACATTTAGAACACAAAAAAACCCGCTAGCGATTCTGGCGGGTTTTTCATTTGCAGAACTCGGTTTTCAGTGGTTCATGGTGACCAGCTTTTTATTGGAGGATCAGAATGTTGAAAGTGATTGTTGGGGCTGTGGCAGCTCTAGGTTTGACAGCGTGTGTTTCGGGGGACTCCCAATATGCGGGTAAGCGCGCTGATTTTAGCGGTGGAACAACGGTCAAAACAAATGACGCTGGTGAGGAAGTCATCTGCCGTAAAAAGACTCAAACAGGCTCTCGTTTGAGAAAAACAGAGCGCTGCGCAACTCAGGCAGAATGGGATGCATTCGATGAGGAAGTGCAGCGTCGTATGAAAGACATGACCAATGCGAGACAACAGCCTCAAGGCTAGGTCTTGACATTTGTGAATTAGGGGGTTGCGCCCCTGTGGATCGCGCGTTAATGGACGCGTCTTGCGGGAGATTGGCAGATGCTGGTCTCCCGTTTCCTGTCCGAGACCATGGGTTGTTTTATTTCAAACGTAAATCCTTTGATAGACGGGGTGATGCAGGTTGGTCTGTGGTGACACGGATTTGCCGGTCTGCTGAGGCCCTGGGCAGGCGCTGATATCGGCGTCTTACGCTGATTAGGCAAACCCCAGGTGCTCGGATGGTCCGGACACCTTGTTTGAAGGAGATCCGTAATGGATAGAGCCGGAAAAGCCGAAGCCATCAAGACGCTTGAGGGCGTCATTGCTGACTCTGGCAGCGTCATCGTGGCGCGCTATACCGGTCTTTCAGTTGCGGAAATGACTGAGTTCCGAGGCAAACTGCGTGAGCAGGGTGCTATCGCGAAGGTGGTCAAGAACCGTCTCTTTAAGAAAGCGCTTGATGGAAAAGGCGGTGACGCGGCAGATGCCATGTTCATTGATCAGACTGTCATTGCTTATGCAGAGGATCCTGTTGCTGCGGCAAAGGGCGCCTCTGAATTCGCTAAGGATAATGACAAACTCGTTATCATTGGCGGTCTTATGGGAGATGAAATTCTTGACGCTGCGGGCGTTGACGCCTTGTCGAAACTGCCATCTCGCGAGGAACAGATTGCAACAATCGTTGCCCGTCTGCTTGGACAGGCAAGCCAGATTGGTCAGCGCCTAAACGCGCCTGGTCAAGGCTTGGCCGGTGCAATCAATGTGATTGGCGAAAAGGCAGCTGCATAAAAGTCATATCCCCAACAAAGACCAACAAACAGACATCAACCCCAAATAGGACATCAGAAATATGGCTGATATCGCAAAACTCGGTGAGGAACTTCTCGGTCTCACCATTTTGGAAGCAAAAGAGCTCAACGATTTTCTCGAAGAGCGTGGTATTAAAGCAGCGGCTGCAGTTGCAGTTGCGGGCCCTGCAGGCGGCGGAGACGCCGGTGGTGCAGCAGCAGAAGAAAAAGATGAGTTCGACGTCATTTTGACCGATGGTGGCGCCAAGAAAATTGGTGTCATTAAAGTTGTTCGTGAAGTCGTCTCAGGTTTGGGTCTGAAAGAAGCCAAAGAAATGGTTGAATCAGCGCCAAAAGCTATCAAAGAAGGCGTCTCAAAAGACGAAGCAGAAGAACTCAAGAAGAAGTTCGAAGAAGCCGGC
>JBCCDF010000256.1:0-3458 GCA_039030935.1 Pseudomonadota bacterium
GGAACTTGGCTATGACATAGACGGCGTTGTGTACAAGGTCGACCGTCTCGATTGGCAAGCGCGGCTAGGCCAACAATCACGGTTTCCGCGCTGGGCGATTGCGCATAAATTCCCGGCGGAAAAGGCAATCACAAGGCTTGAAGCGATCGACATTCAGGTCGGGCGCACAGGTTCTCTAACACCTGTTGCCCGTTTGGTGCCCGTCACGGTTGGAGGCGTGGTTGTCTCGAATGCCACCTTGCATAATGAGGATGAGATCGCGCGTCTCGATGTACGCGAAGGCGATCATGTCGAGATCCAGCGTGCCGGCGATGTCATCCCCCAAGTTTTACGCGTCACCGATCCAGATCGAGAAGGGCGATCCTCCGTCTTTCAGATGCCTCATCACTGCCCCGAATGTGGCTCTAAAGCGATCCGGGAGATCGATGAGAAGGGCCGAGAGGATGTGCGTCGGCGGTGTACGGGCGGTCTAACCTGCCCGGCTCAGGCGGTTGAACGATTAAAGCACTTTGTTTCACGCAAGACCTTGGATATCGATGGCCTTGGGGCAAAGCAGATCGAGCTGTTTTACAAAAAAGGCATCGTCAAAGCGCCTCAGCATATTTTTCAATTGGCGGATCGGATCGAGGAAACCGGACACCCACTCTTGAAAGATTGGGAGGGCTTTGGGGAGACCTCAGCGCAAAACCTATTCGACGCGATTGAGGCACGGCGTCGAATTGGCTTTGAGCGTTTTCTGAACGGCTTGGGGATCCGCCATGTCGGGCAGACGACGTCGGGTCTGTTTGCACGGCATTTTGTGAAATGGTCTGAGTTTTGGGCGGCTGTTAGCGCGCTCACGACGGACGATAGCGAAGAGACGGTGTCTGTTTTTACAGCATTGGACGGTGTGGGGATGACTGCGGTGAATGCTCTGCGTGTCTTTATCCAAGAGCCTCACAACCAAGAGATGATGACTGCACTTTTAAGTGAAGTCACTGTTTTGGATGGTGAAGCGCCGTCCGCCGACAATCCTGTCAGCGGCATGACGGTCGTGTTTACAGGAACGCTGGAAGCGATGACGCGCGACGAAGCCAAAGCGCGCGCAACGGCGCTTGGCGCG
Source organism: Pseudomonadota bacterium (assembly GCA_039030935.1). Classification (GTDB taxonomy): domain Bacteria; phylum Pseudomonadota; class Alphaproteobacteria; order Caulobacterales; family Hyphomonadaceae; genus Henriciella. The sequence goes on from JBCCDF010000256.1 coordinate 1,103, forward strand.
AAGGTTTCTGGCTCTGTGTCCGCCAAAACAGATATTTTGGTCGCTGGCCCTGGTGCGGGTTCGAAACTGAAAAAGGCTGAGAGTTTGGGAGTTCGCACGATGACCGAAGCGAAATGGCTGGAGTTTATAAAAGGATAGAAAAAGGGCCGCCGAAGCAGCCCAGTTATGTCGAGATTCAGTGTTTTACGGGAGGTAGCAGATGAAGGGAGAGGAAGATGCTACGCCTCGTTTTTATTATTGATTATCAATAATACATTATCGAAAATCGTCAAGTTCTTTTTTGTGACATTTCGTCAACCTATCCAATCGACCCTTTGTGCCGTTACAGACCGCCGTCTCGCTGAGTTGACTTTATGGACGCGCCTCGCCAAGCGTGAAATGGAGATTTGTTTACGAGGGAGGTTGGCTCATGTCTGATCCACGCCAACACATTATGCCTGTTTACCGCCCACCGGAAGAGGTGTTCGAGCGCGGTGAAGGCGTTCATCTATTCACCGATACAGGTCGCAAATATCTCGATTTCATAAGCGGGATTGCAGTGAATTCTCTTGGTCATGCTGATCCTGAGTGTGTCGAAGCGCTTCGCGAACAGGCTGGTAAGCTCTGGCATACGTCGAACATGTTCCGTGTGCCAGCGGGCGAGGAGTTGGCCCGCAAAATTTGCGAGAAGACATTCGCTGATCGTGTCTTTTTCACCAATTCTGGAACTGAAGCGGTCGAATGCGCAATTAAAGCGGCGCGAAAGTACCATTGGGCGAATGATGATGCGGAGCGCTATGAAATTGTCACTTTTACAGGGGCTTTCCATGGTCGCTCACTCGGCGCCATCAATGCAGGTGGCAACCCGAAATATTTAGAAGGGTTTGGCCCGCCTCTGCCGGGTTTTACCCAAGTTGAATGGAGTGATTTCGATGCTCTTGATGCCGCGGTGACGGAGAAAACCGCGGGCGTATTTATTGAGCCTGTTCAGGGAGAGGGCGGTGTTCGTGCGCTTCCTATTGAGCAGCTTACCGCTATGCGCAAGCTGTGTGATGAGCGCGGTGCGCTGCTGATGTATGACGGTGTGCAGTGCGGCATGGGGCGCACCGGTAAACTTTATTCCCATGATTGGGCTGAGGACGCGGAGCCCGACATTATGTCGAGCGCGAAAGGCATTGGCAGCGGTTTTCCGTTTGGCGCGTGCCTCACGACAGAAGCCGTCGGCGTGACCATGCAACCGGGTAGTCACGGGTCCACCTATGGCGGTAACCCTCTGGCAATGGCCGTCGGGAATGTGGTGTGGGACAGGGTTTCTGATGAGGATTTTCTGGCTCAAGTCCGCCGCGTCTCTGGCACAGTTGCGCAGGGTCTCAAAAGCCTCGCCGATAGTCATCCTGATAAAGTCGAAGACGTCACAGGGAAAGGACTGCTAACCGGACTTCGCCTCAAGGCGCTGCCGAAGCCAGTGCAGGCCCTCTGTCGCGATAAGGGGTTATTGGTCGGCGTTGCCGGCAATAATGTGCTTCGGCTCGCGCCCCCGCTGATCATTGAAGATGAGCATGTGCGCGAAGCCGTGGGCGTGATCGACCAAGCGTTGAGCGAATGGGATATGGAGATCGCGACCTAGATTGATCAAGCCGGGCTTGCCGCCGAACCGGCAAGTAAGCCGCCATCAAGGGTAATCGTCTCACCTGTCATATAGCTTGCCTCATCGCTGGCGAGCATAACCGCAAGAGCCGCAACTTCGTCGGGTTGTCCAAACCGCTTGAGGGGTGTGTCCGCAACGAGCTTGGCCATCGTTTCTTCGCGCGCCGCTCCTTCACCCAACATGGGTTCCCAGATCGGGGTCAGGATTGCAGCCGGCGCGATGGCGTTACATCGGATAGACCAGCCTTGCTGTGCGCAATACAGAGCGACCGTACGGCTGTGATTGATAATGGCGGCTTTCGAACTGGCATAGGCGGCCGCGCCGGGAATGCCGACAAGGCCAGATCGCGATGCAATATTGATAATGCTGCCTGTGCCACGCGCTTTCATGGCATTGATGGCATAGCGACAGCCCAGGAAGGTTCCGTCGAGGTTCGTCGCGTGAACCCGGTGCCAGTCTGACAGTGCGGCCGTGGCGGGATCCTGAGGCGCTGGGCTATCCTCAAATCCTGTTATCCCTGCATTATTGACGACGATATCCAATTCGGGAACAGCTGCAGCGATCCTCGCCCAATCCACTTCGCTGGAGACGTCGAGATGGTGATAAAGTGCGCCGACTTCTGAGGCTGTCGCAGCCCCTTCAATATCGTTGATATCGCTGAGAATGACTTTTGCGCCTTCATTAACAAAAGCCTTTGCAATAGCGGCACCAATGCCTCTTGCACCCCCA
>JBCCDF010000257.1:0-3411 GCA_039030935.1 Pseudomonadota bacterium
GATGCCAGCGTTCGATCTTACCCTGGGTCTGCGGATGATACGGAGCACCGCGGACATGATCCATCTGCTGGTCTTCGAGCCAATCAGCCAGTTCGCCGGAGATATAACTTGAGCCATTGTCGCTGAGCAGGCGCGGCTTATGCAGCACGGTCGCCTGATCACAACCCGAAGCCTGCAAAGCGAGGTCCAGCGTATCGGTCACATCCTCTGCCTTCATCGTCGTGCAGAGCTTCCAGGCGATGATGTACCGGCTGTAGTCATCGAGGATGGTCGACAGGTAGAACCAGCCCCAGCCTATGACCTTCAGATAGGTGAAGTCGGTCTGCCAGAGCTGGTTGGGTCGCGTCGTCTTATCTTTGAACTCGTCGGCCGCGGACAAAACCACATAGGCCGGGCTAGTGATCAGGTCATAGGACTTGAGGATGCGATAAACCGAAGCCTCTGACACAAAATACTCTTCCCGGTCTGTAAACTGCACCGCCAGCTCACGCGGCGAGAGTTCGCTCTCCTTCAATGCCAGATCTTTGATCTTCTCACGCACCATCTGAGGGATGCGGTTCCAGACCCGTGACGGCTTGGGTCTGCTATCTTCAAGCGCGCCAGGGCCACCCGACAAATACCGATCATGCCAACGATAGAAGGTCGTTTTGGGGATGCCGAGCTTGTCCAGTGTGCGCTTTGTCGGGAGGTGTGATCTTTCCACCAGTCGGATAATCTCTAGCTTTTCGGATGCAGGATACCTCATTCGTCGTCGCCCCCATCCGCGATCATGCTTTTTTTGAGCAAACGCAGTTCCAAGGCTTGCTCGGCGACAACTTCCTTGAGGTCTCGGGCTTCACGACGCAGGTCTTTCACCTCAGTCGACGTCGCTGCACGGGCCGTGTCGCCCGCGAGGCGCTTCCTGCCAGCTTCGAGGAACTCCTTTGACCAACTATAATAGAGGCTCTGGGCGATACCCTCACGCCTGCACAGCTCGGCAATGCTGTGTTCGCCCTTCAGGCCGTCCAAGACGATCCTGATCTTCTCTTCCGCTGAATATTGTTTGCGCGTCGCGCGGCGAATGTCCTTAACGACCTTCTCGCCGTGGCTCTTGCGTGTTCCGGGTTTCTGTCTCATCTCCACTCCTTGGTGGTTACGATGTGCCAGAAACACTCCCTTATCAAATAGACCTAAACTGTCCCATTAGTGCTGAAGTCAGACAAGCGCGGGCTTGTCGGCTCGCTTTTCACAATACTGGACGGGTCTCTCTCTAACCGGTTAGACCCGCGTTTGTTAAAGCAAGCGTTCGATCTAACAGATGCAGAAACTAGGATACTGCCGTCATTACTGAGTGGTCGCACAAACACTGAAATCGCTACTGAGCTAGATGTAAGCCCAGAAACAATAAAATCGCAGGTTTCATCAATCTTGGCCAAGACAGGTTCAAAAAATCGCCTTTTACTACTGTGGCGAATGTTCCAATGGGCGCCTCCCGTTATCTAGTTTTGGCTTGTTTTAATGCTTCCGAAGGTTGACTTGCCGTGCAGCTTGGCAACTCAAGCTATACCTTGGTCGCAAACACCTGCATATGCACAAATCGCACTCTCAACGAGCACGTCAGACTAGCAGACACAATTGAGCAGTCTGCTTTCCCCCAAGCGGGTGATGCGGGGCGTCAGTCCATCACTAAGTTGAGCGGCGCACGTGTGAAATCCACAGCACTGGTTGTATGTGAAGGTTGAGAAAGCATGAATTATGAGCCTAAAACGACTGACCCATGGGAAGGCGCCACTATTGATTACTACTCACCCAATGAAACCAATCTCTTGGATCGCTGGCAAAGTCTTACAATTTGGGCCAATGAAAGGGCGGCAAACGGCCTAGATTCCTTTTCTCGATCCACTTCATCCCGCATAGGCACAGAAACGAGAGCCATTTCTCGAGACGGTCGCAGTTACCAAGGCGTAAACTTCGCTAGCCAAGAGTATTTAAGCCTTGCAAACGATCCGAGGATCCTAAAGGCCGCAAATGAGGCCGCCGAGAGACACGGTGTGCATTCGGCAGGATCTGCCGCGCTCATGGGTCTCACTGACCTCACTCTCGATTTGGAAAGAAGGCTTGCCGATTTTGTTAAGCTTGCGGATGCGACTGTCTTCCCCACTGGTTGGGCCGCTGGCTATGGCGTCATACGAACATTGGCGAAGGAAAACGATCACATCATAATTGATGTTTTGGCTCATGCTTGCCTGCAAGAAGCTGCATCGCTGACAACGAGAAATTTACATCGGTCTCCACATGGCTCGACGGAAGGCATTCAGCGTCGCCTTGAACGCATACGCAAAAAAGATCCGAACGCAGGTATATTGGTCGTAACCGAGTCACTGTTTTCTATGGACAGTGATGTTCCCAATATCCGCGAAATCCAAGACTTATGTCACTTGCATAATGCTACGTTGATGCTCGATGTTGCTCATGATTTGGGGGCTATCGGCCCAACTGGCCGTGGTTTCATGGAAGTGCAAGGGGTGCTCGGCGAGATTGATGTCGTTATGGGATCCTTCTCAAAATCATTTGCATCCAACGGCGGCTTCGTGGCCACGAATCATCCAGCCCTAAAGTTAGCGCTCAGATACATGTGTGGTCCGCTGACTTTTTCCAACTCATTGTCCCCCGTGCAAGCAGCAGTGGTTTTGCAAGCTCTGGACATCATTGACTCTGAAGAGGGTCAAGGCCGAAGACGAAGACTGATGAGAAACGTTGTCGCCCTGCGAGAATGCTTGGAGCAAGCAGGTTTTGAGCTTCTGGGGCAACCAAGCGCGACCGTTCCCGTTCTGCTGGGCGGGACAGCAGTGTCGCGGGAAATGACCTCTCATCTTCTTGAAGGTGGTGCTCTTGTCAATTTGGTCGAGTATCCCGCTGTAAGTAGGAACGCCTGCCGTTGGCGCGCGCAGGTGATGGCTGATCACACAACCGAGCAAATCCATCGATTTGTAGAACTCGCAGACGCGTCTAGATCCTACGCTAAACAGCGTGTGAGTTTGGTTCTGCACGCGTGAAACTGGACGAGCCTATAATACTTTTAGAGGATGCCTAGAAAAGCGGTGATTATAGGACAAAACAAAGCGCAATTCTTCTAATCGCGAACAAGATACCGGCCCTTCCGTGGAAACTGTTGAACAGGGCAGGAGGGCCGGGACTTAATGCATTAACCGCATCGTTTATCCGATCAACCATCTGATGGCCTTACACAAGTGGCACTTTCACTGTGTGGTCGATGCGCAGGCGTCTCCGTTGTTGGCTGAACCGAACCACACTCAGGTCGTTGATAGGACTAGGCCTGAAAGCGCCTAAAGTGGACGTAAGTAAAATGTGTAAGTTGCCAAAATCGCTTGCTTTTGAAGCCAAACGCACAAAAAAATAAACTACGCCACC
>JBCCDF010000258.1:0-3399 GCA_039030935.1 Pseudomonadota bacterium
TGACGTGTAAGGCGAGAGAATGGCTTCATTGTCCTCTATCATAGCGACGAGTGCGGAAGCGGCTTCAGATCCGTTTCCGCCCCTTGATCCGTGGCATTTCCCGTCACAGATTTTCTGGACGGTCATTCTGTTCACGCTGACGTATGTGGTCCTCTCTCGTGTCATCCTGCCGAAGCTTGGCAGCACGATTGAGACGCGCCAAAGTACCCTGGCCGATGATCTGGATGATGCACAACGCTTCTCTGATGAAGCTGACGACGCACAAAAAGCTCTGGAAATTCGTATGGCTGAGGCACGCACCAAGGCACGTGAAACGGCAAATGCGGCCCGCACTAAAATCGAAGCTGACCTAGCCGAAGAGACAGTCAAGGTCGATGCTGAGATCGCCACAAAGCTCGAGCACGCTGAAAGCCGTATCCGCGATATGCGCAGCGAAGCCATGGAAAACGTGGCAGAGATTGCCGCCGATACGGCGCGCGCCATGACAAGCAAGTTTGGTGTGTCGGCAACGGCCGCCAAAGCGAAGTCTGCAGTCAAAGCGGCGTTGAAGGGATAGACGAATGACAGCACGTCTGACTGCATTGATTTCTCTCTCAGCCATAGCGGTCCCAATAGCGCTTGCGGCTGACAGCTATGGTGACAAGCCACGCGACGAAGCCGTGGGCTTTGGCTATCTGACCTATGGCTTTACCGACGTAACGACGATGGTCGCTCTCGCCGCGCTCATCGTATTCCTGATTTTTGTCTGGTATGTTGGTGGCTTCAAACTGATCTTCGGCGCTCTGGACAATCGCGCTGAGACAATCCGCAAGCAGCTCGAAGAAGCCAAGACCTTGCGCGAAGAGGCCGCAAAAGCTCTCGCAGAGGCGGAACGCAAAGCCAAAGAAGCGGATGAACTCGCCGATGATATCGTGAAGCGCGCGAAAGCCGACGCAGAAGCGATGATGAAGCAAGCTCAGGTCGATCTAGAGGCCAAAGTTGAGCGTCGAGAGGCGCAAGCTGAAGCCCGCATTGCACGAGCTGAGGCGGATGCTGAAGCTGAAGTCCGACGTGCTGCCGCTGATGCCGCGACTCAGGCTGCAAGAACGATCATCGCCAAGGCGGACGATAGTGATGATCTGTTTGACAAAGCGCTTAGCGAAATTGAATCACGGCTAAACTAGTTGCCTGCTCTTTATTGAGGCCGGGTCACCGGTGCGCTTAGGCCCGTCCCGCCTCCACGACGCGCCGTCTCTCGTTTAAACCGATAGAACTCTGCTGGGCGCCCGCCCGTTCCTGCTTGCATATGGCCTGTGCCCTCAACGAGTTGCGTACGCTCAAGTGCGCGACGGAAATTCTGTTTATGAAGCGACTGACCCAGAATGGCTTCAACCGTGTTCTGCAGATCGGTTAAAGTAAACTGGTCCGGCATCAGCTCGAAAACGACGGGGCGATAGCGGATTTTTGCGCGCAGCCTTGCAATCGCAGTTGCGAGAATACGACGATGATCGGACGACATCGGTTCGCCTAAACGAAGATCGGGCTCTGGCACACCCAAATCCCGAACGCACTCCTCAACAAGGCCTGCTTCATAGAGCAACTCATAGCGCTCCAGCACCGCCTCATCATTCCACTCATGATCATACAGCCCAAAGGCGGTTCTTGCCCGTACACGTCGATCCTCGCGTCCATCTGCCCAAGACATCAAACGTGGCTGAATAACATCGTCTAGAATGGCCGGACGCCCACCGCGGTGGTCTTCCCAAGGGAAATAGCTGTACCAGCCTCGCCATTGGGCCTCGAACGCATCCGGAAGGCGTTCCGCCTCGGGTGTCAGCGCCAGATATCCGACACTGACAATGCGGGCATTGTCCGGCGCATCCTTAACGGTGGCCTCTGGGCTTTCGCGGTCGCGATCCCCGAAGGTGTAGAGTTGTTCGACATAACCAAGTTGAAAGCCTGTTTGCTCTTTCACCCACCCGCGCAGGGCAAGCTCAAACGTGCGATGGTCCACAGGGTCGAACGTACCGAAGGGAAGCGCGGCTAAGTCACCCTCTCGGCGCGTTGCCAAAATCCGCGGCTTGCGGCCATCATAAGCGACAATCACAACGGAGAGACCGATAATCAGACTCATACCGGGACCTTGATTTCAGAGAGGAGATCCTCGACCCTCTTTAGATAGTTGGATTGCGCAGTTTCAGTCGCCTCAGGCTCAAGGTCGATATGCAGCCCTTTTGGAGGGTGTCCGAAAAAGCGATCGCTTTCGGTTTCATCAAAGCCTGCAAGTTGCGTCGCCTCAAACCAGGCGCAGATATTGTCCGCCTTCTTGATCAAGCGCTTCAGACTGATCGGCGTTACGGCTGATAATCCAAAGCGCAAGTGTATGGCGTGCGACAGCCGGGACTCGACCTCTTTATACTGATCGCCAAGGACCGCTTTGAAGGGCGAAATCATATCGCCAATAACGTATTCAGGCGCATCGTGGAGCAAGGCTGTTAGCCGCGACTTTGGATCCAGTTGCGGTTGCAGATGAACGCAGAGCGCCTCAACGATCACGCTGTGCTGCGCCACAGAGAAGGCATGTGACCCGCGCGTTTGTCCATTCCAGCGCGCAACCCGGGCAAGACCATGCGCAACATCCTCGACTTCAATGTCCATCGGCGATGGATCAATCAAATCAAGGCGACGCCCTGACAACATACGTTGCCAGACACGCGCAGGCCGCTTGGAGGTCGAAACCCGTTTCGTCATGCCCTCTGTTTACGCAATTGAAACGCGGGGTAAAGAAACGCCCCGCTTTTGGTCACACATCGCCCTGAAATAGGCCGATTTGAGTCAGGACTCGTTAAGCCCCTCAGGCGATATTGGGCTCAACAGAGGCAAAGACCCGAGGCGTGGTGATGATAGAGACAATGGTGGCATGGGCCAGTCAGACGAGTACAGCATGGTGGGTGCTCGGTGCAGCAGCGATGATCGTTCTGATCGTCGCGCTGCGCACAAATGAAGACACGCTCTGGGGCGATATGATCGAGGATGAGGACTAGGGTCCTCTTCTCTGTACGCTGTAGCAACGAGCGAGCGGGCTGCTGAAACCGCTCCAGAAACTAAGCTGCTTTTTCGACGAATACCGTGCCTGCTGAATAGCCTGCGCCGAAAGAACAGATGAGCCCTTTTTCGCCGGGTTTGATGTCGCTTTGGTGTTTGTGGAAGGCGATGATTGAGCCCGCCGAAGACGTGTTCGCATAGGTGTCGAGCACGGTCGGGCTCTCATCGGAGGTCGCCTCGCGGCCAAGCACTTTCGCAGCGATCAGACGGTTCATATTCGCATTGGCCTGATGCAACCACATGCGCCGTAATTGCGGGGCCTCTAAGTCGAGGCGGTCGAGCTCTGACTGGATCATTTTCGCGACCATGGGAACA
>JBCCDF010000259.1:0-3329 GCA_039030935.1 Pseudomonadota bacterium
GACGCATCCCCATTCACGCTCACCGTCTCAGAGCCTGCCAGGACGCGCAAAAGACGATTGTCCAAATCCTCTAAATCATGAAGACGCTCCCGCAGATAAGGGTCGCGAACTTTCTCGAAGCGGGCACGGTGTTCGCGCCGTAAGCGATCAATTGAGGCTTCCGCCGTGAGACCTCCACGGATACCCTCATAGAGTTTCTCCTGCCACGACATGTCAGAGGCCAAAAGTTTATAGGCCTCGATCACCTCGCGGGGCTCGCCCCACAAGCCTCCGATCTCTGATGCTAAAATCTGATCAATAGAGAGGTGAAGCTCTTCCATCGCGCTCTCAAGACGGTGCTCTTCGCGCTCAATATCTTCCGCAAAGAACTTCGCGGCTGGAATCACCGGGTCATGCAAACGCACCTGCCCCATGCCGAGGCCATCACACAAAATGCGCCCTTTAAGATTAAGAGCGCGACCGGATTTTGCGGCTTCGCTCTGTTCGGGTCCGCCATCACTCACCTGAACGATTTCAGCCAGCACCATCGCAATGGTCTGAAGGCTATCAACTTCGTCATCCTGATAGAGGCGTTGCACTTGGTTCTGGACGGTTAAGACACCTGAGACACGGCCCCCACGCAGAATAGGAACGCCCAAAAATGCATTATACGGGTCTTCCCCCGTCTCTGGCCTGTAGGAGAAATGAGGATGGCGCGGTGCATCCTGAATAGAAAGCGGCTGCGCGGTCATCGCGATCTGCCCGACCAGACCTTCATCAAGCGCCAGAAAAGTCCGGTGAACTGCGTCTTGTCTTAACCCCTCCGTCGCGACCAGTTCGAGGCGATCATCATTGGTGCGTCGATAGATGGAACAAACATCGGCCACCATCGTCCCCGCAATCAGGCGCACAATCTGTTTCAGCCGGGTCTTTGTATCGAGATCAGCCGCCATTACCGCGCGAAGGCGGTTCATAAGAAGCCGAGGGATCGAAAAACTGTCTGGCATGATGCCCGTTCACTTGGCAGACGCGCTTACTCAGCGTCAAGGTCAAAGGCAGTATGAAGCGCTCTAACCGCCAATTCTGTATAGTCTGCATCAATCAACACAGATATTTTGATCTCACTGGTCGAGATCACATCAATATTGATGCTTTTCGCCGACAGCGCCTCAAACATGGTTTCGGCAACGCCTGTATGGCTCTTCATGCCGACCCCGATGACAGAAACTTTCGCCACGTCGCCCAAGACATCCATCCGATCAAACACAACAAGATCGCGATTAGCGTCGAGCGTTTCGCGCGCCTTGGCAGCATCCGCACTTGTGCAGGTAAAGACCATGTTGGCGCGGCCCTCGCCTCGTGCATTCGCCTGAACGATCATATCGACATTGACACCCGCCTTCGCCATCAGAGCAAACAGGCGCGCAGAGGTGCCCGGCTTATCTTCCATGCCATAAAGCGTGATCTTCGCCTCATCGCGTGAGTAGGTCACGCCATTTACGATTTGCTTTTCCACAATCTCTTCCTCGCTACACACCAAAGTGCCCGGATTATCCTCGCCCGGCCCTGCAAAACTCGATAGAACGCGCACTAGGACCCTATGGTTCATGGCGAGTTCCACAGACCGGGTCTGCAATACTTTCGCCCCAAGAGAGGCCATTTCGAGCATCTCTTCATAGGAAATTTTCTCCAGCCGTGTGGCTTGCGGCACAATCCGCGGATCCGTCGTATAAACCCCATCCACATCGGTATAGATGTCGCAACTCTCAGCCCCCAGCGCAGCGGCAACCGCAACAGCGGTCGTATCAGACCCACCCCGCCCAAGCGTTGAGACCCGACCATCATCGCTGATCCCTTGAAAGCCCGCGATGACCGCGATCTCTCCACGATCAATCGCATCGCCAAGCCCGCTGTCTTCATCAAAGCCATCAATCCGCGCTGCGCCATGGCCCTCACGCGTCTTCATGCGCATCTGCCAGCCAAGCCAGCTTCGCGCCTTGTGCCCCCGTTTACGAAGCGCCAGCGCCAACAGCCCGCTCGTGACTTGTTCCCCGGACGCCACAACGACATCATACTCATCGTCGAAAGCCTCCCCTGAGACACCGCCATCCGCCGCGCCTTTGGCCAACTCCACAAGTTTATTCGTCTCGCCCGCCATGGCAGACACAATGACAGCCAGCTTCTCGCCCTGCGCCGCACGCGCAGCGACCAGATCAGCGACATGCGCGATCCTCTCCAGATCAGCCACCGAAGTGCCACCAAATTTCAGGACAGTGCGCGCCATTGCCGCTTCGCGATTGCTCCCCATCTCATACACATAGAGTTACACTGCGCCTCATAAGGCCCGCTCAGGAAAACCGCAATCAGGAACGCTGCCCAAATGGTCCAATCTGCAATGAGAGACATGGAAACCCCTACCACGCCGACAATCGATCCCGATGAGGTCGAAAAGTTCACGGCCATGGCCGCAGACTGGTGGGACCCGAAAGGCAAGTTCAAACCGCTGCATCGCTTCAATCCGGTTAGGCTCGGCTTCATCCGCGACACGGTCGAGGCCCATTTCAACCTCGACCCGAAAGCCCGCAAACCTTTCACAGGCCTGCGCTTTCTCGATATCGGCTGCGGTGGCGGCTTGGTCAGCGAACCCATGGCCCGTCTTGGCGCAGACATGGTCAGCGTCGATGCCAGTGAGGCCAATATCAAAACCGCCATGACCCATGCTGCGGAGACCGGCGTCAAAGTCGATTACCGCGCCGGAACGGTCGAAGCCCTGATCGAAAGCGGCGAGCCCGGATTCGATGTCATCCTCAATCTAGAAGTCGTTGAGCATGTCGCCAATCCAGCCGAATTCCTGTCCCAATGTGCAAGCTTGGTCAAACCGGGCGGCCTGATGATTGTTGCGACGATCAACCGAACGACCAAAGCGTTCACGCTGGCGATTGTCGGTGCGGAATACGTGCTGCGCTGGCTGCCCCGAGGCACGCATGAATTCGGTAAGCTTGTTAAACCCTCCGAAATCGACATTGCCCTGACAGGCTCTGGTATGCTCGTGCGCGCACCACAGGGCGTCAGCTTCAACCCCATCATGGACGAGTGGCGCCTCTCCAGCGACACGAAAGTCAATTACATGATCGTTGCGACCCGACCCGGCACAGCGAAAGAGCAAACCAAAGAATGACCACCCTCCCCTCACCTCAATCTATCCTCGACTATTGGATCGGCGAGGCAAGCCATGATCCAGCCGTCGCCGACGCTAAAATGAAACTCTGGTTCGAAAAATCAGCGCAGACTGATGCGGACATCGCAGACCGCTTTGTCGACCTTATGGACCCACTCGCCAATGGCCTCGC
>JBCCDF010000260.1:0-3257 GCA_039030935.1 Pseudomonadota bacterium
CCGCCGATTTTCCAGAACAATATCCGCGCTAAGCTCCATCCCGTCCTGAAGCGGTACATTTCGCGGGAAAGTCTCATTTTGACTATAGATACCAACCTCGTAGATCAATCATTTTGCAAGCGTGTGACAATGGCCATACTCCCAAGGGGTCATTCAATCGCAAGTAACTGTGGATATATGTTCTTTCTATGTTCTTATTATCCCTTTGCGCTTGATTGCTATAAATGCCAAGCTAACGTAGACATACGCTCAATGAGCATTTGGCAGTGAAGTGCCGATCACCGGGGACGCAAATTTAGATCTTTTGTCGTCCCCACAAACGAAAACTGCATGTGGAGAGCTGCATTATGAGAGAACTGAATTTAGCTGAATTCGAGAGTGTAAGTGGAGGAATTGGTGGTCCTGAACCGGATGATGACGGTCGCTACCCGCGTGTTGTTACGATAGGCCAGAATAGACGCAGCTACGAACCATGGTTGTATGGTGGACCCAGTTTGCCTAGCACAATAATACCGATACAACTTGAAAACCTTGGTGCAGGTTCAGATCAGGACGACAGTGATGACAACACCGATGTCATCTATTGTGCAGAGCTTGTAGAGGAGACTCAGGTCGACAATCTCGCAAGTTTTATTGGTAGTCAGATTGCGGATCAGCCCGACTGGAATTCAAGAGAATATGGTGCCGTAATCTACCGCGATAGCGGCGGCAACATTTCAGTAACTTCATTAGATCGTGGCCTTACTGCCGCAGAGGGCGGCGGTCAGGCATCTGTCGCGCTCAATTACCCCTCTGGTGTTGAAGTGCTTGGTTTTGTGCATAATCACCCAGACGTCGGATATTCGCCCACGGAAGATCTCGAACTTAGGAACCCGAGCGAAGGTGATTGGGCTGTATTCAATCAGTTCATATCGGACGGAAACGCAAGCGCTGATACATTGTCAATGTATATTGTGGATTCGGATGGTATTATGAGAGAGTTTCATGCTTCTGATGAGAGGCGGCATACATCTGAAGAAAATCCGAGTACGCCGGACGAGCGGAATAATCCCTATAATGGGCAGCATGGTGATAATGAGGAATGCGAGACAGGCACATGAAACCTTTAGCTAGTTTTCTACTCTACGGTTTATTTGCAAGTTCGTCATGCGCACTCGAACCCTCCGTAAACGCCAATGAGTCAACTCAGACTGTAGCCCTTACAAAACCGGATAGACCCTTTTTTGTGCAACAAACACATAATTTCCGTTTCACGTCTGGTGACGAAATCACTTTAGAGTTTAAGTCAGATCGAAAAGAGGAGAATACTTCAATAAAGATCGTGATGGGAGGTGAAGAAGTGATGATAGTCGAACAGTCTTTTGAAAGCGGTGGCCGCGAAGATCCCATATTGATATCTATGTTGAATAATTTCACGTACAGTTTACCGACATGTACGAATTCAGTTAGTGGCGATCCGTGTGATATTATTAGAATGAATTTTGATGGACTCTTGTTTCCAAAATACATTCGAAAATTTGGTGTAATCAATGATGATGTAAGTTGCAGTCTATCTATTGATACAGCTCGCTCCGAGGCACAATACAGCTGCTTTCATTTAGAAGAGGAATAGCACTTAACTTAGATGCTCTCTTATGTTGCTCGTGTAGTAGATTTCGGTATCTCTGAAAAACTTATGAAGCACCGAACTTGCCTCTGGTGAGACTTAATTCTTAAGATGCTGCATCCTAAATGAATAAGGTGCAGCATCTTGCATGTCCGAAACTGTATTGGCCGCACACGCCGTTAAAGAAAGCACTACGATAAACACTACGTATCGCTTTAGGACCTTACACGTCGCTCTCATGTCTTAGCTCCTCAATGGCTCCAGCAGCCACTCCAACAGTCGCCGATTTTCCAGAACAATATCCGCGCTAAGCTCCATCCCGGCCTGTAGCGGTACATTTCGTGAAAAGGCTTCGATCGATTGGGCTTCAATCTGAATGGACACGCGGTAAAGCGGTTCTCCCGTCTGGCTTGGTACGCCGATCTCTTGCGGCAGTTGCGCGGTGCTTGCAACCGTCGCGATTTCACCGCGTGCCACGCCAAATTTCTGATACGGGAAGGCGTCATATTGAAGTTTCACAGTCTGACCCGGCTCAATGAAGCCAATCGCGCGCGATGGCAGATAGACTTCGGCGATCAGTTCACTTTGCTCGGGCAGGATAACAGCCAGCGGCACACCGGCGATGGCTTGTTCGCCTGCGCGCGCTGACAGTGATGCGATCACCCCATCAATCGGCGCGGTCACGATATGGGCCGTCTCCGCGTTGGTCCGCTTCATTTGCGCTGAGATTTGTCCGAGCCTTTGGTCAATGTCTGCGAGGTCACGCTTGCGTGCAGCGCGTGCTTGCTGGCGTTCGAACTGCGCGCGCGATTGAGCGGCAATGGCTTCGGCGAGTTGTGCTTCGATCTGTAAGGCATTTTGCGTCAGTGACGCCAGCGCGTCCAATCGCTCATTTAGTTGCGCCTCAACGATCAGAGCCTCGGCCAGAAACTGTTCGGCATCCGCGGCGCGTTGGCGGGCAATGTCCACACGGTTATTGGCAACACCCAGCTGAGCCAGCATTTCGCGCTCGCGCCGCTCTGCATCGCGCAGGCGTTGCGATGCGGCTTCAATGTTCAAGATCGCGGCCTCGTCCACGGCGGCGCGTCGCTCTTGCAGCGTTGTTCTCTCTTCGGCCAGTTCAGCGAGAAGGGTTTCGCTGAGGGCCTCTCCGTCGCTCATGAGACGTTCCGTGGTGATCTGTGCAACCGGATCACCGGCGCTGACGCTCTGCCCATCGCTCACCATGACATTGTAAATCCGCCCTGCTTCCAGAGCATAAACCTTCGCCTCTGCTCCATCGACGCGAAGTTTACCGCGCACCTTTTCTTTTCGGGCAAAATCGACAGTGAAGAGAAAAATCAGAAGCGCGCCAATAAAACAGGCCAGCAGAAACGTAATCCGCGACCAGGCAGGCGGCATAATCCCAGTTGGCTTTCCAAACCGGGAATTCGACGCGCTCTGATAGTCCAGCGCTTCTTCGCGAAATAAATCAGATGACATAGCAAGTGCTCCACCACTTGAGGTACATAAGTAAGCATATGACCTGTGTCTGAGCTGCTGCCGGTTTTGTGGACGGCAACTTAAGCTTCCATAGCTTCCTCCTCATACTGCATAGGGCTGAGATATCCGAGCGTTGAGTGGCGACGGATCGGATTGTAGAACCGTTCGA
>JBCCDF010000261.1:0-3239 GCA_039030935.1 Pseudomonadota bacterium
AACCGGGATTTTGAACATTTGACGCGGGATCAGGTCTTTCAAACGCTCGCACATTTGACGCCCGCGGTTCTCTGCGCGGTCGCGATGGACAAGCATCGCAAGCGCATCAACCGGCTCGTCATTCACCAGAATGTTCATCTTAACGAGGTTTTCGGCCCGATGGCCAATGATCTCATAGTCAAAGCTCGCATAGCCGCGCGAAATTGATTTGAGGCGATCATAAAAATCGAAAACGACTTCATTGAGTGGTAACTCATACTGAACCATGGCGCGCCCGCCGACATAGGACAATTCTGTCTGAATACCGCGACGGTCCTGACACAGTTTCAGGATTGACCCTAAATATTCATCGGGTGTGTAGATCGTTGCTTTGATCCATGGTTCACGGATTTCTGCGATTTTGACCACGTCTGGCATATCTGCAGGATTATGAAGCTCGATCTCTTCGCCATCGGTCATGGTCATCTCGTAGACAACGCTGGGGGCGGTCGCGATTAAATCCAGATCGAACTCACGGCTGAGACGTTCCTGAATGATCTCAAGATGAAGCAGGCCTAGGAAGCCACATCTGAACCCCATGCCGAGTGCGGCGCTAGTTTCCATCTCCCAGGTGAAACTGGCATCGTTCAAGCGGAGCTTCCCCATCGCACCGCGAAGCTCGTCAAAGTCGCCTGCATCCATTGGGAAGAGGCCGCAGAATACCACGGGTTGAACCTCTTTATAGCCTGGAAGGGCCTCGTTCGTGCCATTCTTATCTGTGGTGATCGTGTCGCCAATCGCGCAGTCCGCGACTTCTTTGATGGACGCGATGAGATAACCAACCTCACCCGGGCCGAGTTCATCAACATCAGTCGGCTTGGGCTTGAAGACCCCGACCTTGTCGACCTCATAGGTCGCGCCGGTCTTCATCATCTTGATCTTCATTTTTCTCTTTAGGACGCCGTCATGCATTCGCACGATGACGACGACGCCGAGATAGGGGTCATAATAGGCGTCTACAAGCGCCGCTTTCAGAGGTTTATCGACTTCGCCTTCAGACGGCGCCGGCAGACGCTCGACAATCGCTTCCAGAACATCTTCAATGCCAAGGCCTGTCTTAGCCGAGATTTCAATCGCATCGGAGGCATCAAGGCCAATGACGTCTTCGATCTGCTCTTTCACAGCGGGGACATCGGCGGCTGGAAGGTCGATTTTGTTTAGGACGGGGACGATCTCATGGTCCTGCTCAATCGCCTGATACACGTTTGCCAGCGTTTGGGCTTCTACGCCCTGGCTGGCATCAACGACCAAGAGGGATCCCTCACAGGCCGCGAGACAGCGTGATACTTCATATGAGAAGTCGACATGACCCGGCGTGTCCATGAGGTTCAGAGCATAGGTCTGACCGTCTTTCGCGGTGTAATCGAGGCGCACCGTCTGAGCTTTGATCGTAATGCCGCGCTCTTTCTCAATGTCCATATTATCAAGGACCTGTTCCGACATCTCCCGGTCAGTCAGGGTGCCGGTTTGCTGAATCAGTCGGTCAGCAAGTGTCGACTTGCCATGGTCGATATGGGCGACAATGGAAAAATTTCGGATGCGATCACGTGGTGTCATGCGCGTTATATAGAGGTGTCCGCGCACACCGCCTAGCACATTAAGCTGCGGCGTCTTATAGCATCTTAGAACGAGAATTTAAGACAGGTTTGCGCCCATGTTTCGGCTCTATAAACGCGATGATGAAGGGCTGATACGTGCTTACTATGAGGTATGGGCTGAGCCAGCGCGGCGGCGGATTATCGAGCATTGGGGCGTAGTTGGTGATGCGGGTGAGACAGAAACGCATCGGATTTGGCTGTTCGGTGGGTTAGGAAAGCAGTTTGAGAAGATCATGGCCCCTGCTCGTGCTCAGGGCTTTGAGGAGATCGTGCTCAGTGATTATGAGACGCTTGCTTTGCTTTTTTTCGACGAGGAAGGCGAACCGACACCTCAGGAATCTGCAAGCGTTGCAGACCGCGTCAACGAAATCCTAGGGTGGACGGGGCTAGGGTTTTGCGATGCTGATGTAATCGTTGACCAAAGCGTTGACCTGACCTGTCGCGTCGTTGATCTGGTAATGGCGCGTGGATTGATTGAGAGTGAAGCGGAGAGTGATGACCTGCTTTCGCAGTATTCGCTTCGCATCGTGGATTAGGCTATAGGACAGATATGCCTGATACGAGCACGCTCATTGATACAAAGCCCGCTAAGACAGGCGCAATTACCCCTGAAGGCTGGCTAACCGATTGTTGGTATCTGGCCGGGCTATCAGAGGATTTGAAGCGCGGCAAACAGTTCCGCAAAATGATCTTAAATCAGCCGGTCGTTCTGGGCCGAACAAAAGATGGTCAGGCGTTTGCGCTGCGCGATATCTGCGCGCATCGCATCGTACCGCTCAGCACGGGTCGCCAAGTTGAGACAGATGGACTGACGACAATACAGTGCCCTTATCATGGCTGGCGGTTTGATACTGAGGGGGTCTGTCGCCATATCCCGTCGCTGACCGATGACACGCCCTATAAGCCAGAGCGGATCAGGGTTCGTCGTTATCCCTTGTATGAGTTGAACGGCATGGTCTTCATCTTCATTGCAGACAGTCCGCGCTTTGATGGTGAGCCAGACGTGCCAAAGCCCGATTTCGGGCCGCTACCTGTTAAACCCAATTTTGTTATTCGCGAAAAGTTTGACTGCCGCTTTGATGACGCGCTGTATGGTCTGATTGATCCGGGCCACGTCGCTTATGTGCATAATCAATGGTGGTGGCGCCCGGCCAGTGCCGGAAAGAAGATCAAGAAGAAGAGTTTCGTGCCCATGGAACGCGGCTGGCAGATCGAAAAGCACAGCCCGAGTTCCAACTCCAAGCTCTATCGCTGGGTCTTCGGCGATGAGGTTCAGACCGAGATTTGTTTCCAACTGCCGTGTTTTCGCTGGGAGAAGATTTCAAACGAAAAAGCGACCTTCCTGACACTCACCTGTATGACTCCAAAGACTGAGTTTGAGACCCACGTCACCCAGATCACATATTGGACAGGCGCGCCGATTATCAGCCTGTTCAAACCGCTGGGCAAAATGATGGGGCGTAAGTTTTTGGGGCAAGATAAGACGGTCACGACGTCACAAACTATGAATGCGGCCTATCATAACGGCATGATCCTGATGGATGATGTCGATACTCAGTCAAAATGGTATCTAAAAGCCAAGAAAGAGTGGGCGACATCTCG
>JBCCDF010000262.1:0-3220 GCA_039030935.1 Pseudomonadota bacterium
AGATTGATAACCAGTTCAACTCAACCGTGCACCATGTGCCTGCGAGTGTCCTGTATCATCTCGTCTCTGCATTGATGCCGCTGCGTCGTCACTAAATATCCGTATCTAGTTCGTTTCAATCGGCCCCAATGTCTCAACAAAGCGGACCGGTTTGCCGCCGCCTTTACGTGTAATTTCACCGTCGCGCATAACAAAGCCACCCCGAACAATGGTTGCGACGGGCCAGCCTGTTGCTTCAAAGCCTTCATAGGGTGTCCAGCCACACTTACTGGCCGACCACTCTTTCGTAATTACCTCTTTGCGCTTGAGGTCTACGACTGTGAAATCCGCATCATAGCCCTCGGCGATCCGACCTTTATTAGCGATACCAAAGACGCGCTGTTGACCATAGGACGTCAGCTCCACAAAGCGCTGCAGCGTCAGTTTCCCGTTGGCGACATGGGTTAGCATGACTGGGACCATCGTCTGCACCCCCGGCGTACCGGACGGTGAGGCAGGGTAGGGCCGATCTTTTTCTTCCAGTGTGTGCGGGGCATGATCGGAGCCAAGCACATCGACAATCCCCGTATTCAAAGCGCGCCAGATGCCGTCTTGGTGGTGTTGCTCGCGGATCGGTGGGTTCTGTTGCGCATGAGAGCCGAGGCGCTCATAACAGTCCGGGGCTGCAAATGTCAGATGGTTCGGCAAGACCTCAACCGAGGCGACATCTTTCGCATCGACGAGAATGTCCATTTCGTCAGCGGTTGAGATATGCAGTACGTGGATACGCTTGCCGACTTTACGCGCAATTCGAACCAAGCGCGTGGTGCACGACACCGCCGTTTCGACATCGCGCGCGACGGGATGGCTTCGCCAGTCACCCTGCACGGCTAGATGCGCACGATCTTTCAGCATAAACTCGTCTTCGGAATGGAAAGCAGCGCGCCGCTTGATAGCCCGCAACACTGCTTCAACGCTCTCATCATCATCCACTAAGAGAGACCCCGTTGAGGATCCCATAAAGACTTTCACGCCGCAGCAGCCCGGCATCTGCTCCATCTCGCCTAACAGGTGTGGGTTTTCTTTGGTCGCGCCAGCGAAGAAGGCGTGGTCTGTGTCCATCCGGTCTTTTGCGCGGTCGAGTTTATCCAGCAGCATGTCCGGTGTGGTCGTCGCCGGGTTAGTGTTCGGCATTTCGAAGACAGTGCAAACACCGCCAAGCGCGGCCGAACGAGCACCGGTTTCCAAATCTTCTTTATGGGTGAGTCCGGGTTCACGGAAGTGCACCTGGCTATCGATTATACCTGGTAGAATATGCAAACCTGTCGCGTCATAGCGCTCTCCTGCGCTCGCGCTCCTGAGATCACCAATGGTCGCAATTCGCTCGTCACGCACGCCAATGTCGATGCGCTCTTCCCCCCCCGGCGTCACAACGGTTCCGCCTGAAAGGATCAAATCGTAAGTCTGTGTCATACCCGCCTTATGACCCGTAAGAGACGCCATGTCACCCGCCTTCCATTGCAGTTTCGTTCTCTAAGAGTGTCTGCGTTGCCTGCAGCTTTATCATGGAGCGTAACGCTCCTGTGAACGCGAGTGAACACATGTCAGATGCACGTGATCGACTGTGTCCCTAAGCCAAACTGAGTTCAAAAAGTTCGATAGGAAGGACACTCGAAATGACCAAGATTAGATTTGCACTCGGAGCGATCATAGCTACTGCGATGGCCGGCAGCGTTCAGGCGGATGATGACCCAGGGTTTTATGTCTCCGGCTTTTTGGGCTTGGGTGCCCCTGGTGATGCTGGGCTGTCGGGTGTTCAAAATCCGGAGCCTGGAGCTCCCGGGGTGGCGGGCGCGCCTGCAAATATCGGTGTTGAATACGACAGTGATCTGAACTTTGGTGTCGCTATCGGATACGACACGGGATGGGAGTTTTTCGACCTGTTCCAGACCCGTCTCGAACTCGAATATTCGCGTATCGATGCGGATGTCGATTCGGGCTCTTTCAATGATGGTAACCAACCCTTCAGCGGGGATACGAGCATCGATTTCTTTTTGCTCAATAATTATACAGACATCGTGTGGCGCGACGACCAGACCATTATCCCTTATATCGGCGGTGGAATAGGGGTCGGGATCGTTGATGCGAACATCCTCTATGCTGGGGGTGGCGCAACCTCTCCGAACTTCGCAGCAACAGGCGACGATTCAGGTTTGGCCGGAACCATTGCAGGCGGTGTGACATTCGAGACCGCTGATCAATGGGACCTCTATGGTGAAGCGCGCTACTACCAAATCCGTGACATCGAGCTTGAGCGGCGCTTCATTGCCGGTGGTGCCGATCTCTTGAATGCGAAAGTTGAAGACGATTTCGACGGCTTCACATTCTCTGTCGGTGTCCGCCGGAAATTCTAGTCTGAGTTAAACGATAGGGCGCGCAGGCAAATCTATCTGCCCGCGCGCCAATGGTTCATTAAAAGGCTTTCTGCCAACCCAAGGTCAATGTCAGATCGGTTTCAAGCTGCGGCCCGTTCAAATCGCGATAGAGCGGCAGCCCGATCTCAGCGGCGATTCGATGGCCCTTTTGCCAGCCGCTCTGCCCCGCGAGATTAACGCCAAATAAAGCCTCCAGCGTCTCCCCGCCGTGATTGTCTGGATCGGCTGTCTGTACCGGCGCGCGCACGAGCGCATCATTGCCATCAATTTGCCCGACGGTTTGAGCTTTCAAACGCCCGGAGAACGAAATCCAAGGCCGTGGCTCATACGCCAGCCAACTGGTTGCCTCATAAATATCGCCGAAGCTGTAGCCTTCATCATTCTCATCGAGGCGAATAACTGCTGAAACCTGTCCGCCATAACTCCACTGACCTGCGCGGTCGCGTGCGGTGAGGGATGGTTTTAGATCAAATGTGCCCGAGCCAAGTTGCATCGGATAGGGCAAGCGAAGCTCTGGTGTTGTGTTCATCGGCGTCAGCACTGTGTCGGTTTCATCAATCGATCCCGTGGGCAGCGAGACGACAAGCCCCAGATTGATCTGGCGGTGATCCTTAGACCCGTCATCAAGGCCGATAATCGCCCCGACAGTGGTATCCCCAATGCCTGAGACTTTCGTGGTAAACTCACCCAGACGCGTTGTGCCCATTGGGCCTTGGAAGGTGATATGGTCCATCTCCTTGGTAAGATAGTGACCCATAATCATCAGCGTGACCCGGTCACTCAGGCCATACATGCCCCCAACCATG
>JBCCDF010000263.1:0-3205 GCA_039030935.1 Pseudomonadota bacterium
AAGAAGCCGAAATGGTTTGCGAAGTCCGGATAGTCGCAAACGCGGATATCGCCCTCGACAAGATCTTCGGCTTCAAGCGTCTGGCCATCGGTGGCGAGAATGAAGCGGACCTTGCCCTTCTCAGTCTTGGGGCTCGCGCGCAGTTCAGCGAGCTTGTCACTGACCGTGCCGGGCTCCGCCACGGCGAGATGAATGTTCTTGTATTGAAGGACGCCGCCCGCGACATCTGAATTCTTCGCAGCGCTTGCCAGCAGGCGCTTTACGGTCGCTCGCTTGTTGTTGAAAGATTCAAGAAAGACACGCGGAAACTGTTCTGCATCAAATGGTGCAGAAGCAAGTTCAGATATGGCTTCTTCAATCTCAACGGCGTTCATGTATCAGTTTCAGACCTCAAAAAGATCACTAAGCGCAAATAACAAAAAAATTGAACTGATTCGGGGCTTTCCGCTGGAATTCGTTGTGGTTACCGAGACAAGTCGTGCGTCACGCCACCAGCCGATTCGGACCGAGCTGAGACCCAAGAAGTTCGACCAGATACCCACCATCGCGCAAGGCCTTGGCCTTGTTGACCAGATAGCGCAGCGAGCTTTTCATCGAGGTCGATGTCCATTCAGCGCCAACCGTGGCCTTTCCATAGAGAACGACGGCGATTTCACGCTGGGTCATTCCAAGCGCGAGGCAATCAAGTGCGATCAGCCCGTCGCGCAGCATCTGGGTTCGCTTCGACCACATGGGCGTTTCGACGTCTGGGTCGTCGCCGTAAATCCGGAAGGCGTCTTTCTGCGCTTTGAGTTTGCGCTCATAGGCTTCCATGTCAGAGATCTGCAGCTTCATGCGAACCGGTTCCATACCGAGAAGAGACAGGCCGGTGCATCGAACCTGCGCCACACATCCATTGCCGCGAAGCAGCAGAAACTCACGCTGGGTCCGGTCCGTGATGTGAGTGATCCGGCAGTGCGGGACGGTACGATCCCAGATATCGCAGGACTGGCCCTCCGCACGCGGGGTACAGTTGACCTCGACCTGATCCGGGAAAGCGGTTTTCAGCCAAACCGCATCGGCCTCGATCCCGTTCAACTTCGGATCGGGCATGAAGACCAAACCCCAGCGCGACGCCAGTTTCTGCGGAACACGTGAGCGCAGAAGCCGAATGTTGGCGCAAGGGGCAGTCATTTCGGAAATGTCGTCCCAGGAATGCAGTTTTGCGTCTTCCAGGAACTCGCCATTGCGGCGGAGATATTCCCAAGCCCAGCGGTCATTCGAAAGCCGCCAGAGATAGTCGTAGTTCTTCAGGCTCTCGTCGGTTTCAAGTGGATATGTCTTCATCAGCGCCTCCCGTGTTACGGGAAAAAGAGCAAGAAGTGCGCCAAGTGGAGATTGAAGCCTCATTTTTGGACGAACGTATTATGCAACGATAACAATCTAATAGACAGTATTTGTATTGATACGCTCACAAACCGAGCTCGCCTGACAGACTAATTTCGTTTCAGCAACATTTTGCCGCGACCTGCTGGCAGCTGCCCGCTTGTGCCGGGTCTTGCTCCCATTGGTCGCCATTCTCACTCCCGCAGACCGCTTCCGCCTGCGACGCTCCAATCATTCGCAAACCCCAAGCGACAGGAGCCAAAACCCATGGGCCAGACCCCGCACCAAATGGAGACAGAATCCAGGCGCACAGCAATGCTGCGCACGGCGTTCTGCCCGGTGGTGCGCGACGCTCTGGAAGCCCCTGATACGATCGAGATTATGGCCAATCCAGATGGGTCGGTCTGGATCGAAAAGGCTGGTATCGGGCTGATCGTTTCCGAACACACACTTGCCCCTTCAGATCGCGAGCGCGTTATCCGGCTCGTAGCCTCCGGGGTTGGAGAAGCCGCTCACGCCGACTCCCCCATAGTCTCTGCAGAACTCCCCGGCAGCGGCGAACGGTTTGAGGGGCTTCTCCCACCTGTCTCCACAGCGCCCTGTTTTTCAATCCGCAAGCCTGCGACGACGCCGTTCGAACTTGGCGACTATGTCGACCAGGGCGCTCTGGCGCCGGCGCTCGCCGAAGCGCTGAAGGATTCCATACATACCCATGCCAACATTCTGATCGCGGGAGGGACCTCCTCCGGTAAGACGACCTTCACCAATGCGCTTCTCGCAGAAGCCGGTCTGGGCGATGATCGCATCGTCATTCTCGAAGACACGCGCGAGCTCAAATGCGCTGCACCGAATGTTGTTCAGCTCAGAACCCATCGCGGCAGCACGAGTTTACAGGACCTCGTCCGCTCAACGCTGCGCCTGCGTCCTGACCGGATCATTGTCGGCGAGGTTCGCGGGCCTGAAGCGCTCGATCTTCTGAAAGCCTGGAACACCGGCCATCCCGGCGGGATCACAACACTGCATGCGAACTCCGCTTACGGCGCGCTTCAACGTCTTGAACAGCTGACGCTCGAAGCAACACCCCGCGCGCCCTTCGATCTCATCGCAGAGGCGATCGACGTGGTCGTGTTCATGAGCCGCGCGGGCGGCCAGCGCCGTGTCGAAGAGGCGGTTCGGGTCACCGGTTTCAATGGTGAGGGCTACGACACTGCCCCGCTTGTCTCTCGTTCGCTTTCACTCGTCACAGAAGGAACCTCCTTATGATCTTCTACAATCAACTTCGCGCCGTGAACCGGACGGTTCAGGTTGCTGCTGCCATCGGAATCGGACTGCTCATTGCCGGTCCTGCTCATGCCGCGGGGTCAGGCATGCCCTGGGAAGGCCCGCTCGATCAGATCCTGCAATCGATCGAAGGGCCAGTTGCCCGGATCGTGGCTGTGATCATCATTACCCTGACCGGTCTGACACTTGCCTTTGGTGAGACCTCAGGCGGCATGCGCAAGCTGATCCAGATCGTCTTCGGACTTTCGATTGCCTTTGCCGCAACCTCTTTCTTCCTGACCTTCTTCTCGTTCGGCGGCGGAGCGCTCGTCTGATGGCTGAGGGCTATGAAATCCCCCTCCATCGCTCGCTCACCGAACCGATCCTGATGGCGGGCGCGCCGCGAAGCGCTGCCATCGCCATCGGGACGCTGGCAGCAGCCCTCGCGCTTGGTCTTCGGCTCTGGATACCTGGGCTCCTCCTTTGGCTGCTGGGCCATTCAGCGGCGGTGTTCATGGCGCGGTCTGATCCTGACTTCATGGCCGTTGCGAGCCGTTCGACACGCCACAAGGAGCATCTG
>JBCCDF010000264.1:0-3185 GCA_039030935.1 Pseudomonadota bacterium
CCAATGGCCCGTGTCGCAACACGGGGGGTATCCGCAGTGGTCGATGGATTTGGTCGGGAAATTGCTCGAGGGGCTCCAACGGCAGGCGACCCAGAACGATGGCGGTCATCAGTTGTGCGTTCGCCTTTGCCAGCCAAGGTCGAACAAACACTCTATGCTCGATTTGGCAGCATATTCTTTTGGATCACACTGACCTTTTGTATGATTCTTGCTTTCGTAACCTGGCGTCGTTAGACCCGCATCAACACACATCGACCGAAATGTAGATTATGTCTGAAAACAAGATCCCAAGTAATATTGATCGTATCGTTGGCATGCGCATGAGGCTCCGGCGTCGTGATTTGAGGCTGACTCAGGAACAGTTGGGCGAAAAACTTGGGCTGACCTTTCAGCAAGTCCAGAAATACGAAAAAGGGGTCAACCGCGTATCGGCGGGCCGACTTTTCGAGCTCTCTAGCGTTTTGGGCGTCCCCATTACCTACTTTTATGAAGGGGCTTCGGAAATGATGGGCACCCCCACGCTTTTGGTTGCTGAGGGGGACCAAGCGCCAATGCTGCCAACAATGGATATGGAAGCGATCGAATTGCTAACAGCATTCCAGAAAATCGACGATAAAGAGCTTCGTAAAACGCTGCTCACGACGGTCACAGCTGCTGCTGCAAGACGTGAGAAGGCGACAGACAGCTAACACCCTATACGTTTGTAAATTTCCCTATAGAACACGTGAAGATTGTATTTCAAGGAGAGGTCTACGTGACGTCATCTGAGTTTCTATTCACCAGTGAAAGCGTATCTGAAGGTCATCCGGATAAGGTCTGCGACCGCGTATCGGATGAGATTGTAGACCTCTATTTTCGTGAAGCTCAAAAAGCAGGTTACGATATCGATCAGGTCAGAGTGGCCTGCGAAACGGCAGCCACGACGAACCGAATTGCGCTGCTTGGTGAGATGCGTGGACCATCGATCAGCAGCGACCTGATCGAACAGACCGTGCGGGATGCCGTAAAGTCCATTGGCTATGAGCAGGCTGGATTCCATTGGGAAACACTGAACTTTAGCAACTGGCTGCATAGCCAGTCTGTGGATATTGCCGCTGGTGTTGATGCTGGAACCGGGACTTACACAGAAGAAGGCGCCGGTGATCAGGGTATCATGTTTGGCTATGCCAGCGCTGAAACCCCCGAACTCATGCCGGCCACTCTCATTTATTCTCACCAGATTCTCAAAAAGATGGCGGAGCTTCGCCATTCCGGTGAGCGTCCGGAATTTCTACCAGATGCGAAAAGTCAGGTCACACTCATCTATGCCGACGGAAAACCTGTCGGCGTCGACTCTGTGGTTGTCTCAACACAGCACATTGATGGCATGAGCGCGGGAGACATTCGCGAACGTGTTCGCCCCATCGTTAAAGACGTTCTTCCCAAAGGATGGTTCCCGCCTGAGGAAACGTTCTACGTCAACCCAACGGGCAACTTCGTTATTGGCGGCCCAGACGGTGATGCGGGCCTGACCGGACGCAAGATTATTGTCGACACCTATGGTGGAGCCGCCCCACATGGCGGTGGGGCTTTCAGCGGAAAAGACCCAACAAAGGTTGATCGATCTGCCGCCTATGCATGTCGGTATCTTGCAAAAAACGTTGTCGCTGCGGGGTTGGCGGAGCGCTGCACGCTTCAGGTGAGCTATGCCATTGGCGTCGCCAGACCCCTCTCGATTAATCTGAATCTGCACGACACAGGCGACACCGATGAACGGAAACTCGAAAAGGTCTTGATGGAGATCATGGATCTTAGCCCGCGCGGTATCCGCACGAAACTGGGGCTGAACCGGCCGATTTATGCGCGCACAGCGGCCTATGGCCATTTTGGACGCGAGCCCGATGCAGATGGCGGCTTCAGCTGGGAGAAGCTCGATCTGGTCGATGATCTGAAATCGGCTATGGCGTAGTTAAGATCGACGCATCGAATGCAGGATATATGTTGCAGTGCAGCGACAACTGGTTTCAAACTGCTATGCAACCAAAGTTGGGGCTTGCTTTGGCAAGCAGCACGAGCAAGCTAAACGCATCGTGACAGGAGCGCGGAGGAAGTCGCCATGGCACAATTGGAAACTGTAGGCATTGTCGGCGCAGGTCAAATGGGAAACGGCATTGCACATGTCTGCGCGCTTGCAGGCTATAATGTTATCCTAAATGACATCGCTCAAGGCGCTCTAGATAAAGGGCTTTCTGCGATCGAGAAGAATATGACGCGCCAACTCGCACGTGACCTGATCACCAAAGATGAGATGGAAAGTGGCCTCGAGAGGATCACAGCGACGACGAGCCTATCACCTTTCGCAGAAACGGATTTGGCCATCGAGGCCGCAACAGAAAACCGCGATGTAAAAGAAAAGATCTTTGCGAACCTCTGCAATGTCGTACCCGATCATACGTTCCTCGCGACCAATACAAGCTCGATCTCTGTTACTCGACTGGCATCCACCACGGACCGCCCTGAAAAGTTTATTGGCCTGCACTTTATGAACCCGGTCCCGCTTATGAAGCTGATGGAAATCATCCGCGGCCTGGCAACCGATCAAGACACATACGATGCAGCGCTCGAATTTGCCGCTCGCCTCGGCAAGACGACAACGAATGCGGAAGACTACCCCGCCTTCATCGTGAACCGTGTTCTTGTGCCCATGATCAATGAAGCGGTCTACGCGCTTTATGAAGGCGTTGGCACGGTAGAGAGCATTGATACCGCCATGAAGCTGGGCGCGAACCATCCTATGGGACCGCTTACACTCGCCGATTTTATTGGTTTGGACACCTGCCTGTCGATCATGCAAGTCCTGCACGATGGTCTCGCCGATACAAAATATCGCCCCTGCCCGCTTCTGGTAAAATATGTTGAGGCTGGATGGGTCGGCAAAAAAGTCGGCCGCGGTTTCTACGACTATCGCGGCGATGCACCCGTCCCGACGCGCTAGTTCAAGAGGCTAACTCCGCCACACCAGCTTTGTTGGCGTGACCGGGTTTACGAAGTCCCGACCCTCCGCTCGAGATGTCGCCCACTCTTTCTTGGCTTTTAGATACCATTTTGACTGAGTATCGACATCATCCATCAGGATCATGCCGTTATGATAGGCCGCATTCATAGTTTGTGACGTCGTGACCGTCTTATCTTGCCCCAAAAACTTA
>JBCCDF010000265.1:0-3173 GCA_039030935.1 Pseudomonadota bacterium
GCCAAACGCTCTTTAATTGGTGAGACATTGGCTGCAGTGAGGGCTCCGGCTGCGCCCAAAATGGCCCCGAAAATAAGAAGCAGAATTGAACGCATGGACTTATCTCTTTCGTTTCCTCTTAAATGTCCATCCGTTGAATATGAGCAATGCTTTTAATCTCGATTGAATTTTCGGCCCATTCTAAAGCCGCAAGAGACGCGTAATTTCGTATCGTCGGTTAAATTGATAACAAGATTTGCGCAGCAACGTGCTGTCAGCCACGTCATTGTTGCCTTGCGGCACGGAATGCGCCTGTGCATAAGTGGCGTGCTAGGGCTTAAGCCCATTGGAGAGATTATGACTTGGACGCCTGCGAGCTGGAGAGATAAGCCAGCCAAACACATTCCTGAAGACTATCCTGATCCCGCAGCCCTTTCTGCTGTTGAAGATCGGCTGGCCGGGTCACCGCCGCTGGTTTTTGCAGGTGAAGTTGATCGCCTGAGACATCGCCTCGCTGATGTCGCTGCAGGCAATGCGTTTCTGCTGCAGGGCGGTGATTGCGCCGAAAGCTTTAAAGAGTTCACGGCTGACAATATTCGCGATACGCTGCGTGTCCTTCTCCAAATGGCGGTGGTTTTGACCTATGGCGCGTCCAAGCCTGTGGTCAAAGTTGGTCGTCTGGCTGGGCAATTTGGTAAGCCAAGGTCCAGCCCGATCGAGACAATTGATGGCGTAACGCTACCATCTTATCGTGGCGATAATATCAACGGTATGGCCTTCACTGAACAGGAACGTACCCCCGATCCGGACCGTCTCATCCGCTCTTATGCTCAGGCATCCTCAACGCTCAATCTGGTTCGCGCTTTCTCTCAAGGCGGTTATGCCAGCCTCGACAATGTCCACACCTGGACCCTCGATTTTGTTGATCGCTCACCGCTCGGCGAGAAATACGCGAAGATGGCTGACAAGATCAGCGACGCCCTTAGCTTTATGCGGGCCTGTGGTGTTACGCCTCAAAGCGTTCCTCAAATGGCTCAGGTTGAGGTTTATACCAGCCATGAGGCGCTACTTCTCGGGTACGAGCAAGCGATGACCCGTCGCGATGAAGCAACCGGGTCTGGCAAGTGGTATGACACCTCTGCGCATATGCTGTGGATTGGCCATCGTACTCGCCAGCTAGACCACGCACACATTGAGTTTTGCCGCGGTGTTGAAAATCCAATTGGCATCAAGTGCGGTCCGGGCCTCGAGGCTGATGAGCTTTTACGCGCGATTGAGATCCTGAATCCCAGCGACATACCGGGGCGGATTACGTTGATCTCTCGCTATGGAGCAGATGGCGTCGAGGAAGGACTGACCCCTTTGGCGCGGGCTGTCAAAGCGTCTGGTCGCTCTGTTGTCTGGTCCTGTGACCCGATGCACGGCAACACGTTCAAGACAGATACTGGCTTCAAGACGAGAGCGCTCGACCGCATCCTGAAAGAGGTCAATGATTTCGTCGATGTGCTGAATGCGGAAGGGTGCACACCCGGCGGCGTTCACGTCGAAATGACGGGCCAAAACGTGACCGAATGCATGGGCGGTGCGCAGGCGATTTCAGAGTCAGATCTCTCATCGCGCTATCACACCCATTGCGATCCCCGTTTGAATGGGGAACAAGCCCTCGAACTTGCCTTTCTGATTGCAGAAAAACTCGTGGCGGTTAAAGAGGCGTCCGGAAACGATCTGCGAAGAGCAGGTTAAATCATCAACTTGCCTTTAGCGTGCGCTCTTTGAGCCCTGCGAAGGGCCTCAAAAGAGCGTGTGTAAACCATGCATCAGCGGGCATGGCCTGCATGGATGCGGGCCTCTGAACTTGTAGATCTATTACGGCTATCCTTACCAATTGCGATTACGCGCTCGGCATGGATGCTGATGGGGATCACTGACGCCATCGTGCTTGGGCGCATGGCGCCTGAAGAGCTGCCCTATGTCTTGAACTCTTGGTTGCCGATGGGCGTCGCGCTAGGGTTCGGCATGGGCATCCTGCTTGGTGTGCAGGTTCTGACATCTGAACTTATGGGGCAAGAGCGCAGCGCTGAATCCGGGCGTATTTTCCGGCGCGGGCTTAAATTCGCGATACTGCTCGGCATCGTCCTAACCGTCGTTATGTATCCGCTGGCTGAGCCAATGTTTCGCGCTTTAGGGTTTGCACCGGATGTGGCCGCCGCCGTTGGGTCATGTACGCGGATCCTGTCGCTTGGTCTGATTGGTTTCATGGTTACGGCTGTGTGCAGCATGTATCTTGAAGCACTTCGTCGTCCTCTGATCGCGACGCTGATTGCTTATGGCGGCGTGATTGCAAACGTCTTTTTCAATATCTTATTTGTCACAGGCGTTGGCCCATTTGAACCGATGGGCGCTGACGGCGTGGCATGGGCGACGACTGCGACGCGCTCGCTTCTTGTTATCGCATTTGTGATCGCTGTCGTTCGCCTGACGCCTGCTTTTCAATCCT
The DNA here is from genome assembly GCA_039030935.1 of Pseudomonadota bacterium. Classification (GTDB taxonomy): domain Bacteria; phylum Pseudomonadota; class Alphaproteobacteria; order Caulobacterales; family Hyphomonadaceae; genus Henriciella. The sequence goes on from JBCCDF010000265.1 coordinate 2,477, forward strand.
CGCTTGATGGTCCCAACGATGAGACGAAACGGCAGTTCAGCGTCGGTGTTGGAACAGCGATCAGCAATGTCGCTGAATGGGGCGGGTTTAACTTCACCTATGTCATTGCGACATGGATCAGCCTACAGGTGAACACGGTTTATGGCTACGCGACCCAGCTTATGGGGCTTGCGTTCATGGCCTTTCTTGGGATTGGCACGGCGACCAGTGTGCGCGTTGCAGAGCATTACGGTCGCAAGGATGCCGAAGGCGTGGCCAATGCTTCTCGTCTCGGTGTTGTGACGACGCTAGCGACAGGCGTCATGCTTGGTCTTTTGATCTATGTCTTTAGAGAGCCGCTCTCGCTTCTCCTCGTTCGTGGAGATGCTGCGATGGACGGTATTCTGCTTGCGCCAGCGCTTGCGGCGCTTTTGGTCACAGTCGCTTTCGCGGTCGTTTTTGATGGTCTACAAGCGACAGCCTCAATGGCGCTTCGAGCTCAGAATATGATCTGGCTGCCAAGCGCGATCCATATCGGCTCATTCTTCGTTGTTATGATCCCAATGGGCTATTGGCTCGGACTGGTGCAGGGGCGTGGCGCGCAGGGCATGATCGAAGCCGCCTTTATCGGTGTGTTCGTGGCAGGGCTGCTGCAGGTCAGCCTGCTCGAATACAAAACGGCGCGCTTCTATAAGAAACGCGCCGCTTGATTTAGTCA
>JBCCDF010000266.1:0-3063 GCA_039030935.1 Pseudomonadota bacterium
GCCCTTGGCGGGTACTACCCACAACATGTGCCGATTGAGCACCTGATCAAACACGTGAGAGGTGCGGAATGAACGCCATGCCTGATGTACCACAACGCACCGCCACCTATGATGCTCCCAAGCTGGATACTTACGACGCCCGCGATCTCATCCGTGACGGCGCGCAGGCCTGCATCCTGCTGGACGGCCAAGCTTACTACCTGCGCATCACCCGCGCGGGCAAACTGATCCTGACAAAATGAACGCGGATCATCATGCCATTGGAGGCGCCGCAGTGGGTGTTTTGAACCGCATGTCTGCGTGGGAAGCGAACCTCGTTCTCAATCTGCGCCTTTGGTGCGAAGGACCCGAAGGCCAGGCCCAGGTCTGGAGTGAATATCGGCGATCGCTGAGCGGGGACGACGCAAAGCGCGAGTGCAAGACATTTGAGACGCTCGTACGCAGTATCATCGATTCAGCGCATCGGCCAATGGTGCGGCATGAAGTGGGATGCTGCTGCGTCGGCGCAGACGAAGGCATTTTTGTAAACCTCTTGCGCACAGCATCCGACGGGCATTTGCGCGATGCTGCTTTGATTGCAACGCTGCTTGTTGGTCCGGCTCATGCGGAACAGATTGCCATGCTGGCCGGCCAAGTGGGCGAATGCGCGCGCAAGATCCACAAGAACTCAACCGAATATCCAACGCAGGCGCCCCCGGCGGGCATTCTGCTGCACTAACCACAAAGGAAAAGCCACCCATGAAACTTACTTGGACAACCGCGCTGGGAACAGCGCTCCTGGCAGCCGCTCCTGCATTCGCAGATAAGGGCGCTGTTCTGGACAACTATGCCAACATCGCACTGGCAAAATATGAGGACAGCCTGACAACTGCACAAACCCTGAAGTCTGCTGTAGATGCGCTGGTTGCCAATCCCTCCGCGGAGGCGTTGCAGGCAGCAAAAGAGGCGTGGCTGCAGTCGCGCGTTCCTTATCAGCAGACCGAGGTCTATCGCTTTGGCAACGCCATTGTCGATGATTGGGAGGGCAAGGTGAATGCATGGCCTTTGGATGAGGGGCTCATTGACTATGTCGACGCGACTTATGGCGGCGCGACAGATGAGAATGAATATGCCGTGCTGAACGTCGTAGCGAATGCTTCGTTTACCCTATCAGGGCAAAGTGTGGATGCCGCGAGCATCACCCCTGCCCTACTGGAGAGTGAGCTGCATGAAGCCGATGAGGTCGAGTCCAACGTCGCCACCGGCTATCACGCCGTCGAATTTCTACTCTGGGGTCAGGACCTGAACGGTCATGGCCCCGGTGCAGGCAACCGCCCCTGGACAGACTATGCCATGGGGGATGCGTGCACAGGCGGGAACTGCGACCGCCGCGGTGACTACCTGACGGCAGCAACGGCGCTGCTGGTGTCCGATCTGGAATGGATGGTCACGCAATGGCAGGACGGGGGGGACGCCCGCGCCCAACTTATCGCAGACCAAAATGCGGGGATCAGCACGATTCTGACCGGCATGGGATCGCTGTCTTATGGCGAACAGGCCGGAGAGCGGATGAAGCTGGGCGTGATGCTAAACGATCCGGAAGAAGAGCACGATTGCTTCTCCGACAACACGCACAACAGTCACTTCTATGACGCGATGGGCATCCGCAATGTCTATCTTGGCAGCTATACCCGCGTGGACGGAACGGTTGTCTCAGGTGCATCGCTGTCGTCGCTGGTGGCCGAAGCGGACGCGGGCGTTGATGCGGAGTTGACCGCGAAACTGAACGCGACCATGCTGGAGATGTCCGAGATGAAGACCGCGGCTGAGGCTGGCTTTGCCTATGATATGATGTTGGAGCGCGGCAATGCTGCGGGCGAAGCGTTGATCATGGGCGCGGTGAATGCGCTGGTGGATCAGACACGTTCGATCGAACGTGCTGTCGCCGCCCTTGGTGTGGATCAAATCGCATTTGAAGGCTCGGACAGCCTTGATGATCCGAACGCAGTGTTCCAATAAAGAGCAGTAAAACCCAGCTTGGCCGGGCCTTTTGGTCCGGCCCTTTTCGCGAGGTATTCGATGGCCAAGACCCCCAGCCCCTGCATTGACGTTTGCAAGTTCAAGCGTGAGGGACATTGCATTGGTTGTTCGATGACAAAGGCGCAGAAGTCGCTATTCAAAGAGTTGAAGAAAGACAAACACCGCGAGGCGTTTGTTGAGATGCTGGTGGGTCAGCAATCACGCATGGGGAAATACACGCATTGGGCCCCGCAATACATGCGCAAATGCCTAAAGAAAAAGGTCAAGCCAATCGCCACTGTGAGAGACGTGGCTTGACCAAAGGCGCTTTTGGGTTTCCAAAAGCTGCCCTGCTTGGGTGGCTGCCGGGCTGCTGGCTCCCTTGACGGTGGCTTGCTAGCTCGGTGGCTTCCTTCGCCCGTGAATGAGCGATCCGTTTGTCGGTGATCAGGCTAGATGCGACCGCAGGAACCAAGCGAACTTCTCGTGCTCCTGCCCCCGAGCGATGCACAGATCTTCGGTCAGCGTATCGCCGTGTTCCGCCGCCAGCGCACCTGCCTCGGCCAGTGTAGCAGCCAACGTTTCCTGCGCCTCTTGCATCATCTTGATCATCTCTTTGTCTGTCGCATCGCCTTCATGCTCAGACACCTTTGAGCGTTTGATCATGCCTGAGAGCGTACCTTCGGCATGGGCATCAATCGCTTTGATCCGCTCTGCCAGATCATCTTGGGCAACGAAGTGATCTTCATAGATCTTCTGAAACAAGTCATGCAGCGGCCCAAAAGCCATGCCGGTCACGTTCCAATGAAAATTCTGCGCCAACATCGTCGTCACGGCAGTTTCTGCCACGGACTGGTTTAGTGCTTCGGCGATGGCGGCACGTGCGTCTGTAGACAGCGCTACAGCTGTTTGGGTCATATCTGGTTCCCTCGGCTTCAAAATTTTAGGGCTGGCTTGCGAACATGCTGGCTGGCGCTGCTCCATACATAGGCAGCGCCTCCAATGAGGCAAGAACTTTTTAGAATAATTCTAATTCAGAGTGAAACACTCAGATATCCGCCCTAC
>JBCCDF010000267.1:0-3050 GCA_039030935.1 Pseudomonadota bacterium
CAGTTTTCGACATGGGAGATCACCAAATACCTGATCCCCGTCGCCCCCGCCCATTTCCGCCGGGTGCTCAGGGGCGAACCACCTCCACCACCGCCGCCACATGACGCAACTAGACCAGCTGCTGCAATCAGAGCGATCGCAGAACAAATGGGTTTTATGACATGTCCCGATCGCAAACTTGCTCTCCCACTATCATCTGAGTGTTATCGCTTCGCATACTGCTGGCATCTTTTGCCAGCCGATAAAAGCGAAAAGATCTGCACTCATTTTGACGATCATGTGAGGAGCGAGCTCTTCGTTACGGCCGGATTAGCGCCCACCATTACGCTGTTTCACGCCTTCTTCATCAGCAGCTGCGCGGTCTTCTGCATCAAAAATGATTTCAGGTTCTTCGCCTTTTCCATAAGAACGCGCCTTTTTCGCGAGGCGTTCTTGCGTGGCAGAGAGATTGGACGCGCCAACCGCCATTTGTTTATCGCGCGAGACACCCACAGCATCGGCGTCGGCGAAGGTGGCAAATTCTGCACCGAGGAAGACGACTTCCCAGCCGCGTTCTTCAGCGCGCTTGAGGGCGGCTTTGGCGCCTTCTTTAGTGACTTCGCTGGAGGAGTTTTCCAGACCGTCCGTCATGATCACGATGACGGCTTTTTCCGGGTTCTCAACTTCAGCCAGGGTGATCATTCGATTGATGGCGTCAAACAGAGGCGTCATTCCGCGCGGCGTGACTTCAGAATTGGTCACAGTTTGCCAGCTGTCAGGCTCGACTGCATTGCGCAACACGTCAAACTGAAAGCCACCTTGATAGTCAAACGCGGCCAGTGTCACGGTCGTTTTGAGGTCGTTGTTCTCGCCTTCTTCTACTGTCCCAACGGCTTCGGCATAAGTGTTTACGCTCGTGAGCGCTTCATCCCAGATGTCATTCATGGAACCGGTTCGGTCCAGCAGGATGTAGGATGAGACTGCGTAGGATACGGGTTTGTCTGGTTGAGCAACCTCTGCACTGGCGATGCTTGAGACTGCTGCGGCGACGCCCAATGAGGCGGCGGCTGTCGTAAATTTGGTGAAGTATTTGGTCATGGGGGTTCTTCCCTGTCAGTTTGAACTCTGCGTCCGATCCCACACAAAAAGGGCGCTATCGCGGGATGAATTGCGGTCTTTTACGGGCAAAGAGGGCAATTTGTAGGCGCCTGGCTTGCGTCGAAAGAGCGAGCGGGTCATACGCTGCGACCGACTAACGATGCCTGATCAAGGAAAGACCCTGCCATGCCTTCCACCCCTAAAAAAGTTGTTCTCGCCTATTCCGGTGGGCTTGATACCTCGATCATCTTGAAATGGCTTCAGGTCGAGTTTGACTGTGAGGTCATCACCTTTACAGCTGATCTTGGTCAGGGTGAGGAACTTGAACCGGCACGCGCTAAAGCCCTTGCTGCGGGAGTGAAGCCCGAGCACATTTTTATTGATGATCTTCGCGAAGAATTTGTGCGGGACTTTGTCTTTCCAATGTTTCGCGCCAATGCCCTTTATGAAGGAGTGTATCTCCTCGGTACATCGATCGCGCGACCTTTGATTGCCAAACGCCAAATTGAGATCGCAGACCAACTCGGTGCCGATGCTGTCTGTCATGGCGCAACCGGGAAAGGCAATGATCAGGTTCGCTTTGAGCTTGGCTATTATGGCCTGAATCCAGATATTAAAGTGATTGCGCCTTGGCGGGATTGGAGCTTCAAATCGCGCACCGATCTCCTCGAATTTGCCGAACAGCACGGCATTGAGATTGCCAAAGATAAGCGCGGCGAGGCCCCTTTCAGTGTCGATGCGAATTTGCTGCACACCTCATCTGAGGGTCGGGTTCTTGAAAATCCGGGCGAGGAAGCGCCGGACTATGTGTTCCAGAGAACTGTCTCTCCTGAAGACGCGCCCGATCAACCCGAGATTATCAAGATCAGCTTTGAGAAGGGTGATCCAGTTGCCATCAATGGCGAAGAGATGTCGCCGGCAACGCTGCTGACAGCGTTGAATGAGTATGGCCGCAAGCATGGGATTGGACGCCTTGACCTTCTAGAGAACCGCTTTGTCGGCATGAAATCGCGCGGAATTTATGAGACGCCGGGCGGGACGATCCTTTTGAGCGCCCATCGCGGGATGGAAGAAATCACACTGGATCGCGGGGCCGGGCATCTGAAAGATGAGTTGATGCCGCGCTATGCCGAGCTGATCTATAATGGCTTCTGGTGGAGCCCGGAGCGGGAAATGCTGCAAGCGGCGATTGATCATTCGCAGCGCTATGTTGCTGGCGAGGTGTCGCTCAAACTCTATAAAGGCGGTGTGCATCTGATAGGGCGGACCTCTCCGTACTCGCTCTATCGCGAAGACATTGTAACCTTTGAAGATGATCACGGCGCCTATGATCAGAAAGATGCAGAAGGCTTTATCAAGCTGAATGCGCTTCGGCTGCGGATCCTAGCCGGGCGGGACCGGAAGTTTGGGAAGAATGGGTAAGGTTTGAGGCAGCCGCTCGCATGCCGCGGGGCCGGTCTTTGGCGGGAGTGGCATGTCTGATTGTGGGAGTGAGGGCTGGCTTACGAGCTATCCTCAATGGCGGGCGCTGGATCGAAGCCTGTGCGCTGGCTAATAAAGTTGATCAGGTGCCCGCGCGCCATGTAGCGCGGGGTCCAGTAGCGGATCGCGCTCAGGTGGGCCTCTCCGCTGGGGTCATGCATCGGCACCCAATGGTCGCGATAGATTTGTGACTGTTGGTACAGCCATGCGTTGAGATCGGTCTCATCTGGCAGGAAGTAGACGATCACCTGTCCGTTCGGCTCTATTTGGTAGAGGAAGGGCTGGGGGTCAGCGCGCATTTCAGCTTGCAGCTTTAGGAGCTGCCACCACACGATTGGCCAGAGCCAGATGGGCATGTCTGGCCACGTATAGGGATTGAAGCTGATCGGCGTCATACTCTCAAGTATACGCCAAGTGCTGGTGGGGGCGGATAGATTTTTGTCTAAATCCCTCGTCTACGCTCTGCCCAGCTTGACTGGGCAGTCCATCTC
>JBCCDF010000268.1:0-3036 GCA_039030935.1 Pseudomonadota bacterium
CGCTCTTGGGCGACATTGAATTGCTGGCTCGCCTCAGCGCAAGCGCCATTGTTGTAGATGACAGCAGGCGAGTTTGGATAGGTCACGGATAGGGAGTCCCAAAGCGCGCATGAGGTGGCTGGGTCTTGACGCGACATCTCAATGGCTTGTTCAAACCGCACATCCGCTTTGACAACGGGGTCGAGCGGGTCTGTCATGAACTTCGCTTTCACAACAGCGTTTCGCGGGGCGATGTCTCGCCGGATCGGCCCCAGCGTGTCCGACAGAGCGTCAATGACGAGATCACGCGATACATCTGAGTAGAAGGCTCTAGACGCCCGGCGTGCGCGTTTTCGTTTACGCTTTTGACTGTCGCCGACAAGACCAAGGTCTTCACAGGCGCTGCGCGACGCGTTCCCAAAATAACGCTCAGAGAACAGGATATCTCCCGTGCCAATCTCGATCAGTCGAGGGTCAACGGAAATACGGACCTCTTCATGGAAGCAGATTTCCTCCACCTCCGCGCGCGTCTCACAGTCAAATGGGCCGTCCCATTCGACACATTTCTTGACGGTCCTGATATCCTCCCAAGTTGAATAATCGACGACATCGATATTCCCGGCATAGATGCCCGATCTCAGCGCAGGGTCAGGATTGGTATAGGCGGCAAGTGAAAACCACGGTTTGCCATCAAACAGCGTGTTCGCCAGCATCGTCTCAAACTGACGTGTATACCAGCTGCCTCCAGGACCGGAGAACGGCTCAACCGCAACGCTGCGTGTCGCCGCAGCATCAAGATTATCTGGCATGATCCGCGCCTCGTATTTGATGCCCGGCGTCGAGCACGCCGCCAGCATTGAGGCGGACAGGGCGGAGGCGAACAGGGCGTTTCTCATAGGTCTTGCTCCAGCAGTGTAGGTCTAAGGCTGCCGGATCACTGCTGAATATGGCCTGAATACTGTGATGTCATATTAGGGCGTGTTAAGTGAGGCGGATAATCTAATGAAATTTGCTCAGTCGATTAGATGGATATCAAGATTAGACCTCTAAGCGTACCCAAAGAGGCGGAGGCGATTATGCTTGGCAGAGTGGGGTTTATTGCAACCTGTCTTATGACGGCTTTGGTCTTGTCCGGATGTGGTCAGGATCAAGGTAAGAGCGACGAGCTTCTTAAGGCCGGGGCGGCGTGCGCGGAAGATATTCGCCGTAGCTGTTCGCGCATCGAGCAGTCTTACTTTGCCAAACTAACGACGCTAAACCTTGAGGGTTTCGAGCGTGAGGTTTGCGTCAACAAAGAGGCCGAAGCGCTCTGCGTCGCTATGGATCAAACGCTTGAAGTCTCTTTGCGCAGAGACCCAGATACACTTGTGAAAGATACACCTGAGGCGCTTTTATCGGCTGTTGATTATGGATGCCAGCAGGGCAGCCTTAGAGCGTGTTTAGCGGCTTCAAGCATGGCATCGCACAGTCGGGGGACTAAGGATTTCAATCATATTGATTTGAAACCTGATTTTGATCGCTCGCTCCAATACGACTTCGCCGCTTGCGATTTAGGCCACTACTTTGCCTGCAATACCATCAAAAACCGTTACTTTGACGGGCAGGGCATGAATAAAAGTATGATCGAAAGAGACCCTGCGGCGTTCGAGGGCTATGCGAGACGCCGGGGGCAGATTGAAACATATTTACTCGACCGCTGCGAAGACGGGCATATGGGATCCTGCGGGCGGATGGGTTGGAATTACGGCCTCTTCGGACGCACAACGCTCAAGCAATATGGGGTTGAACCCAATGTCGATGAGGCGCTTCGTTTGCTCAATCGGGCGTGTGAGGGCGGTCACGCAGAGTCGTGCCAGAACCTCTCCGATCTTTATCGCGAAGGCAACAAAGTCGAGGCTGATGCTGAGGTCGCTGAGACTTACAGTCGTCTAGGCTGTGAGGCTGGCGGACAGCCATCGTGTGCAGCGCTCTACCATGTTTATCAAGAGACTGATGCCACCAAAGCGACGGAGTTTTTGCGGATGGCGTGCGGGAAGACAGAGTTCGACAAAGACCCTGACTCCAATCAGAGCGTCAGCGAATTTTTGTGCAGAAGACTGTAGAGTTTCAATCTTACCGCCACGATAGCCTTGCAGCTGTCGTCCTGTGTGGTCACATGGGCTGAAGAGAGAATTGAGAGGTTTCCATGAGCACAGTTGATCCCTTGTTTAAGCCGCTGACTATTCGCGGGATGACGATTCCTAATCGCATCGTTATGGCGCCCATGACGCGCTCGTTCTCACCTGGCGGGGTGCCGGGCCAGAATGTCGTCGATTATTACAAGCGTCGGGGCGACGCAGAGGTCGGGCTGATCATCACAGAAGGAACAACAGTTGATCGGGGTGGGGCCTCTAATGATCCTAAAGTGCCAAACTTTCATAGCGACGCCGCGCTGGACGGATGGAAGTCTGTCGTCGACGCTGTGCACACAACGCCGGGGAAGATCGCGCCGCAGCTCTGGCATGTCGGGATGATGCGTAAGCCGGGCACAGGGCCTGACCCGGACGCGGTGTCTGACAGTCCCTCAGGGCGCACCCATAAGGGGAAACAGGTTCAGCCAGAGCCAAGCGATAGCGAAGTGGCCGATATGGTCATGGCCTATGCGAACGCGGCAGGTGAAGCCAAAAAGCTCGGCTTTGACTGTATCGAAATTCATGGCGCTCATGGATATCTGATCGACGAGTTCTTCTGGGGCGTGATGAATACGCGCTCTGACAAGTATGGTGGTGATCTGGTTGATCGAGCGACCTTTGCGGGCGAAGTGATTGCGGAATGTCGCAAACAGGTCGGCGAAGATATGCCGATCATTCTGCGCTGGTCACAGTGGAAGCAGCAGGAATACACCGCGCGGCTCGCTGAAACGCCGCAAGAGATGGAGGCATTCTTACGCGTCTTCGTTGATGCGGGTGTGGACGTCCTGCATGCCAGCCAGCGGCGTTGGTGGGTGACCTTCGGCGGTGCGCTCGATGGTTCAACCTTCACCTATACGGTGCAGGATTCTCTTGGCGCGTCTTCAAC
>JBCCDF010000269.1:0-2964 GCA_039030935.1 Pseudomonadota bacterium
ACGGTCTCGCCGGACTTTACCAGCTTGATCGTATGCGCATCAACAAACTCGGCACGCTCCTCAAAGACTTTCACACCTGCATTGACTTGCCCGCTCATATACAGGCCGGACAGGCGATCCACCTCAGCCCGCATATTCGCCATGAAGGCCCCGAAATCGAACTCACCGACTTTGATATCCCAGCCATATTTTCGAGCTTCCTCGATCTTGCGGCCATAGTCACTCGCATAGACCATGAACTTCTTCGGCACACAGCCGCGGATCACGCAGGTCCCGCCCATGCGGTACTCTTCCGCCAGCGCCACTTTTGCCCCATGGCCAGCCGCAATGCGCGCAGCCCTTACACCGCCAGAGCCTCCGCCAATGACAAACAGGTCGTAGTCGAAAGAATGCTCAGCCATGTCAGGGTCCAGTCTTGATCTGTGGTTTTATGCTCGCGCGCATGTGGGGCGGCTATGCCTAATATTCAAATACGGTCGCGCCATCGTCAGCCCCGATGATCACAGTGCGGGCAATCCCAATAAACAGACCGTGTTCGACAACGCCAGGCACATTGGCGAGCATCGCAGCGGCTTTCGCGGGTTCAGGGATCACACCGCACTGGCAGTCGAGGATTAAATTGCCGCCATCGGTGCGGATCGGCTGATCCTGCGGCCCTGTGCGCAACTTGATCATCGGCTTCAAAACGCCAGCCTTGCAAAGGGCATCATAGACTTTTTTTGCCGTGATCGTGTAGCCAAACGGCGTTACTTCGACAGGCAGCGGAAACTGGCCCAGCGCTTCGACGTACTTCCCACTATCGGCAACAACGACCATCATGTCACTGGCATTAGCGATGATTTTTTCACGCAACAAAGCCGCGCCACCGCCTTTGATCAGATTGGCGTGCTCATCGACTTCATCGGCGCCGTCGACCGTCAGATGAATGCGGTCAACCTGCTCGACATCCACCAGAGGGACACCAAGCGACTCTGCAAGACGCTGTGTTTGTTCACTCGTCGGAATACCTCGAATGATTAGCCCGTCTTCAATCTCTTCAGCGAGTGCCTCAACGAAATACTTCGCGGTCGAGCCGGTTCCCAATCCGATGGTCATTCCGTCTTCAACATAGTCGAGGGCGGCGTGCGCAGCGTTTTCTTTTTCCAACTCTTTTGTCATCAACCCTGCTCTAGCTCTTCTTCTTTGCGGCTTTGATCTCAGCCATCTTGTCGCGAAACTGCGTGGCCCAGCCACTTTTCTGCATCTGACGCCCCCGTGCAACGCTCAGCGCATTGCTTTCAACATCTTTCGTGATGACAGACCCGGAGCCGACATAAGCGCCATCCCCGATTGTGACCGGGGCAACCAGTGACGAATTGGACCCGACAAAGGCCCCTTTCCCAACGCGTGTTTGATACTTCAGGAAGCCATCATAATTACAGAAAATCGTGCCGGCTCCGATGTTTGCTTCACTGCCAACCTCGCCATCACCCAGATAAGCGAGGTGGTTGGCTTTGGCCCCTTTTCCAAGACGCGTTTTCTTGACCTCGACAAAGTTCCCAATCTTGACGTCTTCACTCAAAACAGCGCCCGGTCGCAATCGCGCATAAGGGCCAACAACACAGCCGCTTGAGACTTGCGCGCCTTCCAAATGAGAAAAGGCCCTGATCGTCGCGCCACTGCGAACAAGAACGCCCGTCGCAAAGACAACATTCGGTTCAATGATAACGTCGCGCTCGATCATCGTGTCGTGAGCAAAAAACACGGTTTCAGGCGCGGTCATTGTGACACCTTCAAGCAGAAGCTGCTGGCGCCTCTGGCGCTGAAACGCTGCTTCGGCCTGCGCAAGCTCGACGCGGGAGTTGACGCCCAAGACATCGCTTTCCGCACAAGATACCGCTCGGCATATACCACTGCCATCTCGCGCTAGTCCAACAATATCAGTGAGGTAATACTCGCCTTTAGCATTGTCGTTTGTCACCTGCGAGAGCAGGCCAAATAGCGTTTCGGCACGCGCCGTCATCACACCTGAATTGCAAAAGCTGATGGCCAACTGGTCTGGGCTGGCCTCTTTCGCTTCAACAATCGCTTCAAGGTCACCACTCTCATCCATGATCAGACGACCATATGAGCCTGGCTCATCGGCCTCGAACCCGAGCACCCCGACTTGGGCGCCGCTTTCGAGCTCTCCAAACAGCGCCTCAATCGCACTGGCAGGGATCAGAGGCGTATCGGCATAAAGAACAACGACATCACCGGCAAAATCAGCAAGCGCGTCTTGCGCCGCTTGAACAGCATGACCTGTGCCTAAAGGCGGGTCCTGTATTGCAATGGCATCGGCTCCGAGCGCTGCCTCGACATGTGCGTGAACCGCCATTGCTGTTTGACTGCAAACCACAACGGTCCGTTCGCATCCAACACGTTCCGCTAACGCGATCGACCAGTCCAGCATGGCGCGACCACCGACGTTATGAAGGACTTTCGGCAAATCCGATTTCATCCGAGTGCCCTGCCCCGCCGCCAAAATAATCGCTGCGCGTGCTGCCATGGAAATTGTCCTCGCCGTTTCCTTCGCCTCCGCCTAGACTAAAGGGCGAGTCGAAGCGAGCCAAAATATGGCAGTCATACTATGAGTAAGGACCTAAACGGCTGGACCGTCGTCATTGATCTTGATGGCACACTGGTCGAGACCGCCCCAGATCTTCATGCCGCGCTCAACCATGTTCTCAAACTGGACGGGCACGAAGAGGTTTCGCTTGAGACCATTCGCTCCATGGTCGGCGACGGTGCCAAAGCCCTGATCAGAAAAGGGCTCGGTCATAACCGTACTCCAATCGATGAAACGGATATAGAAACAAGGCTCTGGCCAGCTTTCCTAGACTATTATGAAGCCAATATCACGCGACACAGCTACGTGTTCGACGGTGCGCTTGCGACGCTTAATCGTCTTTTAGAACGTGGTGCGACCCTCGCCATCTGCACCAA
>JBCCDF010000270.1:0-2943 GCA_039030935.1 Pseudomonadota bacterium
ACAAATATGTCGGTGGATGGTGGCAAGAGGATGGTGAGGTAAAATCCGTTTGGTTGCAGCTGGGGCAAGTTTGTCGTGTGGATCTGCTCTCGGAAGGAGGTTTTCTCGAGGATGCGATTTATTCTGTGCATAGTCCCGGAGATACGAAGTGGGTCCAGCTTTGGCTCTCTATTGAAGACAACATGCACAAGAAATTCATTGGACGTCTCAATGTATTGAATCAACGCAAGATGCGCCCAGAGATCAAAGTGTTCTGCGATGAAAACCGCCCTATCGATTGGACAGAGATTGCCACTCAAAACGGCATATCACCTTCTATTGTTGATCCTGAAGGTGTGTCCGAGGAGCAGGTTGAGTGGTTGCAGGACAATGAATTTCTGGTGCGTAATGAGCGACTTCTTAAGTTCTACTCGTATGGGAAATTTGAGATTTCTGAAGGAGGCAGCTTACTCACGGATCGGTATTTTGGCGGTTGGTATCAGAACGCAGAGGGCATTCAGTCTGCTTGGATCAAGATCGGTTCGATTTGCAGCATAGAGCAAACAAAGCAGGGTGATGATGAGACGTCGCTTTACCTCGTAGAAGGGCATAATGGTGCGTGGATTGAACTCGATTTACCTGATGGCGATGGCCAATCAGAAGCTTTGATTGAACAGGTTCTAGTAATGAATTCAGAGCAGATGACAGAGGAAACGCGCCAAGCCTGCGACGGGGCTAATGATATAAGCGATGCCGAATGATCAAGCCGCTTCGAGGGTTTTGACCTGCACGTGTGTCGGTTTGGTGTTGCCGCGGCCATAGAGGTTGACCTTCAGTTTGCTTATGGCGTGCACCAGCGCATTCGGGCCGTATTTGATGTCGCCTGTGAATTCGATGTTCGGGAAACGGTCGAAGATGTGCTCATAGGCCGTCCGCAGCTGCATTTGCGCAACGCGCGAGCCGAGGCATTTGTGCACGCCGTGGCCAAAAGCGATGTGTTTGGAGACATTGTCACGGGTCATGTCGAAGACGTCCGGGTTGGGGAAGATCTCCGGATCGCGGTTGCCCGCACCATACCACATGACGAGTTTTTCGTCCTTGGCGATCTTTTGACCGTTGAGTTCGATGTCTTCGAGCGCTGTGCGGCGCATATGTTTGACAGGTGAGACCATGCGCAGCGCTTCTTCTGACATAGCGGGGATCATGGAGCGATCAGAGAGCACCATAGCGCGCTGTTCTGGCCATTCCGTCATCAGTTTGATCGTGCCCGACAGCGAATTGCGCGTTGTATCGTTGCCCGCAAAGATAATCAGAAGCCATGAGCCGTCGAGATATTCCTGCGGCAGGAGTTCGTCATCGAGTTTGGAATGCGCGATGGCCGTGAGCAGGTCTTCGCGCGGATTGGCACGGCGATCGGCCATGACTTTGGCGCCATACGCAAACATCTCATCGACCACTTTCTTGAAGCGGAACGGGAACATTGGCTCGCTCATAAAGGTGCGCCACGGGTTCGACATGAACTGGCTCGCCATTTCGAGATAATGCATCCAGTGGACGATCTTCTGGCGGTCTTCTTCGTCAACGCCGAGCATTTCACACAGCGTGAAGAGGGGAAGCTGATTTGAGAAGACGTCAACGAAATTGCATTCCGGGCCTGCGCGCTCAAGGTCGTCGCAAAGCTCTTCAACTTTGTCGTGAACGCGCTGTTGCAGGACTTTGACATAGGCCGGGATGAAGAAGTCTTTCTGCTGGATGCGCAGCTGCATATGCTGCGGCTCGTCCGTTGAGATCATCGTATCGAGGGCGGCGCGCACGAGGATTTCAGGCTTCCAGTGCTTTTTTGGCGGCACGGCCATATTGATACCGCCACGCTGGGATGAGAAAACTTTGTTATTCAGCTCAACCGTCTTAATGTCTTCATAGCGCGAGATCGACCAGAATCCGTCAGCGCCTTTGCGCATGCGAGACCACATGACGGGAGCGCGCTCACGCATGTCTTTATAAAGCTCATGGGGGTGCCCGCGTGTCCAAGAGTTTGGATTCCAGAGCGCGAAGTCGGTTTCCAGCATCGGGTATACCGCTGGATTAATCGGGTCCATATTCCCGCGATCTTCGAGAATATCGTCGCTAACGAGTCTCATGGGCCAAACCTCCCTGGCACCGTTTGTGATGGTCTAGGCGCTTTCTACGAAGCGCTTTATCTCAATTAGAATAGGGTATCGCTAGGGCAGACAAGGGGTCCGTGCGATTTTTAGTCCGAATAGTACGGCCGATCGCCTGCGATGGTGACGCGCTCCATGATCCGGACATTCGGAAAATAGTCGCTGGCGGCATAGTGCTGGCAGGCGCGATTGTCCCAGAAGGCAAGCGAGCCGGGCGCCCAGCGGAAGCGGCATTGATATTCCGGTGTGGCGGCGCGGCTGTAGAGATATTTGAGCAAAGCGTCGCTCTCGTCTTGATCCATGCCGACAATGTGGCTGGTAAAGGCGGCGTTGACGTAAAGCGCTTTCTGTCCGGTCTCTGGATGTGTGCGAATGACCGGGTGTTCCTGCGGTGGATATTTATCGTGCAGGCTTGAGGGGTCTTTTCCGAGGCGTTTGGCGAAGACACGGGCAATGTCGTGGATTGCGGTCATGCCTTGCAGGAGCGTTTTCAGATCGTCGTCGAGGTCTTCATAGGCCATGACCATGTTGGAAAACAGCGTATCGCCGCCGACGTCTGGGAGTTCCATGGCGCGCAGGATCGAGCCAAGACTGGGTTCGGCCCGCCACGTCACATCAGAATGCCATGTATTCTCTGCGCCCTTGGATTTGGCCCCATGAGCGATGCGCAGAACCTCTGGATCCGGCTGTCCTTTTGGCGTCGCAGGATGGATTTCAAGCTCGCCAAAACCGCTTGCGAAGGCGATGTGTTGTTCGCGGGTGAGGTTGTGCTGGTCGCGGAAGAAGACGACTTGGTATTTTA
>JBCCDF010000271.1:0-2898 GCA_039030935.1 Pseudomonadota bacterium
TAAGTCATCGGCAATGACAGCACGCGAGACATCATTGGCATTTCTCGGTTCTGCATCGATCAGGTCATGTAGCGGCTGATCTTCAAAACAGGCGAAGAGCACGAGATGGCGATCGGTCAGGCGGCGCACATTCTCAAGCATAAGTTCAGCCGAAATCGTATCGACGAAATCTGAAAACAGAATAATCAGGCTACGGCGCTGCAACCGACTTGAAAGTGTGCTGAGGGCGAGCGTGTAGTTTGCTTCTTCACTGCCGTAATCAAGTTGTGAAGCAAGCCGCTGCATATGCGGAAATGCTCCAATGTCGCTGAGTATATTTGAGCTGACCGTTGGCTTGGCGTCGAAGCCAAATAGCGCCGTTTTATCGCCAGAACGAAGGCTAACGAACGCTAGTAAGAGTGCCGCATTTATCGCCTGATCAATCTTCGGCACCCCGCCGAGCGGCTCAGACATTAGACGACCCGTATCAAACGCGAAAACGATGTTGTGATTGCGCTCTGTTCGAAACTCCTTAGCGAGAAGGCTTCTGTGTCGGGCGCTATGCTTCCAGTCTATAGCGCGTCGATCCATGCCGCTGACAAAGTCGCGTAGCGCGTCAAATTCTGATCCGTCGCCTCGCTCCATCTGCATTTTGACACCGAAATCGGCATCTCTGGTATAGAGACGGACGGCTTGCTCACGGACCCACTGTGTGTTCGGTGTAATGGTGAGTGTTTGATCAAGTGCAATGATCTTTCTCAAACGTGTTAGTCCAAGCGGACCCGTCCAGCTTAGCCAAAGCTTTGATAATTTGGCCTCGCCACGCCTGACTGGAATGAGGGGGACCGTCCAAGTATGAGCGCGTCCGGTCCATCTGCGCAGTTCGGTTGGCTGTGGTGTGGAGATGAACTCCGTTGTCTCCAAAAGGGCTTTCAAACTGGCTGGAAGAGGCCCGGAATTAAACGAAAGAGTAAACCGAACAGCGTCTTCGGAGCCAATATAAAGAAGGGCGGGAGCATCCGTCTTAAGATCGATTTGCTGACTGCGCCCTGCGAGGATTAAATCAGCGAAGATCAAGCCGAAAACACCGAAAATCCATCCGGTGCTCAGGACCCAAAATTGCGGTGCGACCACCGCGATAAGGAGGAGGACCGGTAAGCCCGATAACATTAGCAATATTGCGCGAAGAGTTGGGGCAATCATTTAAATCATCCCAATCAACGAGGTGCTGCCGTCTGCTCAATGATGTCAGTGAGTGTGTTGTCCGTGGTGCGGCCCTCAATCTCTGCGGCGGGTGACAGAATGACTCTGTGGCGCAGCGCTGGCAAAGCGAGCCGTTTGACGTCGTCAGGCACGACATAGTCACGTCCATCTAATGCGGCTCTGGCCCTTGCCGCGGCTGCAAGAGCCGCAGACGCACGCGGGCTTGCCCCGACGCTTAGAGCCGGGGTGTCTCGGCTCGCACGAATAATATCGACAATGTAGGCGACAATGTCGTCCTGAACGCGCACTTGAGCGACCGATTGGACGGCATCGTTGAGTTCTTCAGCCGTGACGGCAGCCTCGACCCCGAAAGCCTCTGCGGTTTTCATGCCTGTTTTGTTTCCATGGCCAGAGACAATGGCAAGTTCTTCGTCGCGCGATGGATAAGCAAGGATGTGTTTAAACAGAAAGCGGTCGAGCTGCGCTTCTGGGAGGGGGTAGGTGCCTTGTTGCTCAATCGGGTTCTGTGTCGCGATCACAGTAAAATTCTGGTTGAGCGCATAGGTTTCGCCATCAATCGTGACGCGGCGCTCTTGCATGGCCTCCAGAAGAGCAGCTTGCGTTTTTGGGGGCGTACGGTTGATCTCATCAGCGAGCAAAATGTCGGTGAATATTGGGCCTTTAGTTAAAGCAAACGCATTGGTTTGAAAGTTGAATAGATTAGTACCGAGCACGTCGCCGGGCATAAGGTCTGGAGTGAACTGAATACGCCCAAAATCGAGTTTGATCGCTGCTGCAAAGCACTGTGTCAGAAGTGTTTTGGCGGTTCCAGGTGGCCCTTCCAAGAGGACGTGACCTGCACTGAACAAAGCCGTTAGCATCAAATCGACAGTTTCAGTCTGTCCGATAACGCCCTTCGCAACCTGTTCGCGAATACGGTCAGCAATTCCTTTGATTGACTTAATGTCCATCACTCATCTCCTTGCGCCAGCGCCATAGGCGTTGAGCTTTTTCAGTCAGGTCTTCTCGGTTTAACGCAGGTGCCTCCAAAGGATCCGCGTTAGTCTCAAACGTACTGTTGCCCTCTCGCTGTTTCGTGAGCGCATTTAGAAGGTTTGTCAGAGTCTCAGGATCAGTATTCTTTGGCAATCCAAATTGACGCCGCAAAGCTCTGCGTGAGGTCTCCAAATAGCGCGGAGCCATGGTGTTCTCACGCTGCGTCATAGCGATCAGGCCCGCACTATTGTCTGCGAGTGCTTGTTTCCCGAAAGCGATGACCCGGCCTTCCTGTTGTGATGGGGCAAAGCGGACAGTCGCCCCCCAGCCGACCAGTAGCATGGTTGCGAATGCGATCAGTGTTGCGCCCAAAAAAGGAATATCAAATATTATTCTCAAGAGGTTGCTGGTGCGTTCAAAGCCATGAACTGTAGCGTCAAAAGCTATTGGGGCACCCTGATAGGGTTGGAGATAGTCGAATAAGCCAAGCGCGAAGCGTGCGTTTTCAGGCCGAGCGAGCCCGAATGTGTTCAGCATATCTGGGTCAGAGAGAATATAGATATTTGTTTCAGGAATGCGTGAGAGGAGTGACCCTTCCGGCGTTGTTACAATTGAGATGACCTGTTTGCTTTTGATGACCTGCATCGTCTCATCAACGCTTACGTCAATCCGCCCAAAAGGAGTCGTCAAAGGCGTGTTGTTGACAAAACGGGAGACCGA
>JBCCDF010000272.1:0-2878 GCA_039030935.1 Pseudomonadota bacterium
TGTGTCATAGTTTGAGACGGGGCCGTTGAGGAAGGCCTTAAGGCTCTCTTTTGCGCCATCTTCGCCGGGGTTCCAAAGCGCGTCCCAGCCGTCTGACCAGTCAGGATTTGAGGGGTGGAGGCCCCAATCGTCTAAACTATCAGAGGCGAGGTTGGTAAGCGCATCGAGTTTGCGCGGTTTGCGGCAAGGCTCGGGCGAGGTGTAAGTGGCGCGGACGTTTTTCCAATAGGGGGTGAAGACTTTGTAGTAGCCGCCCGTTTTGGTCTGTTGTGTCCAAGGCTCGGTGATGACGCTGCCATTAAAGCTCTCAACGTGGATGTCTTGGTCTTTCAGATCGGTTTTGATGGCTTTGTCGGTTTCGATCCCGGCTTTGTCGTAGCGGCGGTTCCAGAACACGGCCTTTGCCCCAGTCTCTTTTATCACAGCGTTGAGCGTGTCTTTGGCCTCGCCTGTTCGAAGGATAAGTTTGCCGCCGCGCTCTTCGATATCGCTTGCGAGACTCCGTAGAGACTTATCGAGCCACCACTTTGAAGCACCCCCGATTTCGCGATGGGTTTTGTCTGTCTCATAAATATAAAGGCAGATCAGTGGCCCTTCACTCTGGTCACGAGCAGCGGTGAGTGCCGGGTTGTCATCCAGCCGCAAGTCGCGGCGAAACCACATGATTGATGGGGCGGAGGCGGTGTCAGAAATTTTGGAAGCTCCTGAAATTGCTCATTCTTTCTGCATACGGGTCGCGTTGTTTTGCGGATGACAGAAAAATCAGAGCGGGTGACCGGATGGGCTTTCAGAATGGGGGTGATATCTGTATATGAGCGACGTGTAGAGAAAGGCATTCTGATGGCCGACACCGCGTACAGTGCCCCCAACAGCGTTATCGAAATTAGCGGACCTGAAAAAAGCATGCGGATCGGTAACGATCTACCGGTTGTTTTCTTGGCTGGCCCTTGCGCGCTGGAAGACCGCGATCACGCGCTGTTTATGTCGGCAGAGATGCGCAAGCTCTCTGACAAGATCGGTGTTGATATCGTTTACAAGACCAGTTTCGATAAGGCTAACCGGACGAGTCTGGAAAGCTATCGCGGGGTGCCGCTCGATCAGGCGATGCGCATTTTTGAGGATGTTCGAAACGAATCCGGCCTACCGATGATGACGGATATCCACACTGAAGAGCAGTGTGCGATTGTGGCTGAGACGGTCGACGTGCTGCAGATCCCAGCCTTTTTGTGCCGTCAGACGGATTTGCTCTTAGCCGCAGCGAAAACAGGCCGCGCGATCAATGTCAAAAAGGGTCAGTTTTTGGCGCCATGGGACATGCAGAATGTGATCAATAAGGTAGTAGCCGGCGGCAATCCGAATGTGATGGCCTGTGAACGCGGGGCAAGCTTTGGCTACAATACGCTGGTGAGCGATATGCGCGCGATCCCTGAACTGGCGAAGATTGGCTGTCCGGTCGTGTTTGATGCAACGCACTCAGTTCAGCAGCCCGGCGGGCAGGGGGGAACGTCCGGTGGTCAGCGAGAGTTCGTGCCGGTTTTGGCGCGTGCAGCCGCATCAATTGGCGTCGGGGCGATCTTTATGGAAGTGCATGAAGAGCCCGATCGAGCACCATCTGACGGGCCGAACATGGTGCGTTTGGATCAAGCGGAGCGATTAATGCGCGAGATCATGGCTTTTGACGCTCTATCCAAAGAGTTTCGAGCGAAAGGCGCTTAAGCTTTGACGCGCGAGGTTGGCCGAAACGCATTACCGGGCTTGGGCCTTGGTATGTTGTGCTGGCGTGAATTTGAAACGTTTGAAGCGGCCTTGGAGACTTATTTCGAGCGGGGCTTTTTCGATTTTTTTGAAGAGGTCAAAATTTATTTCAACTCGCTCGATGACAAAGCTGCTGCGTTTGCAGATCGCATGGGTGTCGCCTATTCGGGGACGCCAGAAAATACCGGCATCATAGGAGGGCTGAAGGGCGCGGCGTCTAGTTTGGCGACAGATTATGTTGTGCTGCTGGAGAATGATTTGCCACTCATTGAGACGCGCGATGTGGTCGAGACGGAGTTATCCTTGGCGCTGGACACTTTGAAGACGCGTGAAGTCGACGTCTTTCGCTTGCGATCGCGCAAACATCCGGGGCAGAAGTTCCCGCTGATAGAGAAATATGAGCGCTATTTTGGTTCAGGCCTGATGCCTGTACTGCGGAGAATGATACGGCGCGGGAAGGCTGAACGTCTGATCGGTGGAGCGTGCTACGCTCATGAGGCACCGCACGAGCACCACAGTGAAATCGAAGCGATGGAGACTGGGCGCTGGTGGCGGGTCGCAGCGCCCTATCTGCCATGGACCAATCAATCGATCATGATTGATCGGCGTTTTTTCTTGGAAACGATTGTCGATTATGCCGAGAAGCATCCGACGACGCGCGGAGCGGGCGGGATGCCAAACATCGAGATTGAGTGGAATAACCGCGATTGGAGACAATCAGGCTTTCGCTCAGGCGTCTCTCGCGGCATTCTCACGCATGAGCGGATTTAGGGGCGAACACGTTGCGCACGATCATCTGTATGAATTGGGGCACGCGATACGGCGCTGAGTTCGTCAATCGACTCTATCGCGCGTGCCGACGGAACATGACTGGCGAGTTTCGATTTGTCTGTTTCACTGACAGTTCGGACGGATTTGATCCTGCCGTGGATGTGCAGCCTTTGCCGGAGATCAATTTGCCGGAGCGCGTGCGTTGGTCCCCTTGGCGGAAACTGGCGGTCTGGCAGACCCCGCTCGCTGGTCTAGAGGGCGATGTCCTGTTCCTCGATCTCGATCTGGTGATTACGGGGTCGCTGAATGAGTTCTTTACCTATAAGCCCGGTGAGTATTGCGTGATTGAGAA
>JBCCDF010000273.1:0-2867 GCA_039030935.1 Pseudomonadota bacterium
ATGCGACCCTGATCGTCTTGTTTAACCTCATCGCCGATATCCTCTACGCGCTTCTCGATCCTAAGGTGAAATATGACTGATACGATCGACCTCACCAACCGCCGCGAGCCGATCGAGCAAGCCATTCAGGGAGGGCGATCGCTATGGGACGATGCCAAGGCGCGCCTGTTCCGCAATAAGGCGGCGGTCACCAGCATGTGGATTCTGGGTATTCTTATTACCATTGCGATCATTGGGCCATTCGTTTGGGTCCACGACTACAGAACCATCACGACCAATGGGGAACTCAGCCCAACTTTAGAGAATTGGCACATCCTCGGCACAGATCAGCAGGGTCGCGATCTTTTCGCCAGGCTGATGATCGGATTGCGTATCTCACTGGCGGTTGGTCTTGTCGCGACCATCGTCTCGCTAATCATCGGTGTGACATGGGGCGCCGTCGCTGGCTTCGTCGGAGGCCGCGTCGATAACATCATGATGCGGTTTGTAGACGTCCTCTATGCTATGCCCTTCATCTTTTTTGTGATCCTCCTACTGACCGTCTTTGGGCGCAACATCATCCTGATCTTCGCCGCCATTGGGGCAGTTGAATGGCTCACGATGAGCCGGATCGTTCGCGGCCAAACGCTCGCGATTAAGAACAAAGAGTTTATTGAAGCCGCAAGGGCAACAGGCGTGCCCTTTTTCACGATGATCCGACGTCACATTTTGCCAAATGTTGTTGGCCCTGTCGCAGTCTATGTGACGCTTACCATCCCTGTTGTGATCATGGCGGAAAGCTTTCTCTCTTTCCTCGGCCTTGGCGTGAATGAGCCTCTGACCTCCCTCGGTGTTCTAATCTCCCAAGGGGCACGCGAAATGCAGGATAAGCCCTGGATGCTTATGGCCCCAGCCCTGACAATGATGGTGACGCTGCTTTGCTTGAACTTTATCGGTGACGGCTTGAGAGACGCACTCGACCCCAAAGAGCGCTAGATCGGCACAACATCGAACGGTGCGGTCACGCGTTCAGAGGTGCCGTTGATCGGCTCAGTGCCATGCCACAGATAACTTGGAAATAGGACGAGAAGTCCCGCCTCCGGCTGTATCCATTTCTGAGGGGGCGTTTCTGGCTGCGTTTGAAAAGGGGGTTCCGCAAACTTAATCCAACCAGACTTGCTATCACCAGACCGCGTTTCCGCAGGAACCGAAGCATAGTAAGCTGAACTGATCCAGCCTTCAGAGTGAATGTGATTGACGTGACGCCCGCCCCCGATCAGCTTGACCGACCAACACCCATTGAAGGCATACTCACCCGAATTTCGTGCGGTTAGAGGATGGTCAGGCGCTTTCCCCATATCCTTCATAAAAGCGCGGATCGGTTGATCGAGCGCTTTAATATATGCTTGAATAACTGGATCAGGCGTTGTCACTAGATCGCGCGATGTTTGTTGCCCAAGCCTGAGCGATTGATCGAGAGGATGAGTAGTAAACCCGCGAACGGGTTCTAGCGCTTCCAAAAAGGCATCATTGAAGCTCTGAATGGTCTCAAAGCCTTCCGGGACAGGCAACTCATAGGCCCGTACATGCTGATCAAGTTGGACAAGGTGATCATATCTGGGGTCGCCCATCACACGCAAAGCGGTCGTCTCATAGGCAAGCCAATGCTGACTATTCGGCTGTGCCAGTCGCAGCGGCTTGATGATCTCCAAAGCGCCCTCACCGTCGCCAACCATCAGACGTCCGCAAGCGGCCGCGTCGATCACAAATGGACTGTTCGGTGAGATTTTAAGGGCAGCTTCACCCGCCTCATACGCGGCGTCGATCTCCTTCAAGTCACGATGCAGAACTGATTTGATCGCGAGAGCCTCGGCTTGATTTTGTTGTGTCTCGCTTAGCTGCGCCCAATCTTCGAGCGCTTGCCGCAAATCCCCGCTTTGCCCCCTCAAATCCACCGCCATGACCGCGAGCGGTTCGGGGACGTTTGAGAGCAAATGGTGGAATCGATCCGTTTGACCAGACATCCAGAGCGTATTCGCGAGGTTTTTCAGGACATGTGCCTCTGGACGCTTCACCCAAGCCATTTCTAAGTCAGCGATTCCTTGATCAATCTGGCTCGCCTCACAGCGAGCCCGACCGCGCATAAACCAGACCGCCGCATCATCCACGCCAGCGTCGATCAGGCTTGAGAACGCTGCCTCTGCTTGATCTAGTTGTCCAAGCTCCACATCGGCCATCGCTGCGTTATAATGCCCGCTCACATCCTGCGGCTTTTGCTTCAAGACTTGATTCCAAACCTGTCTCGCCTCTTGCCAACGCTTCTGAGCGGTGAGTGTTTTACCCAGTCCTGTCAGCGCAGGTTCCCAGTCTGACCGAAGGCTCAGGGCGCGGCGAAAATACTTTTCTGCATCAATGACCTGTCCTGCATCCAATGCCACGCGCCCCTGATTGTTCGCAATCTCAGGATTACGCCGATCCGCGGTCTCAGCTTTGGCAAGCCAGTCGAGCGCGAGAGAGAACTGCCCAGCTTTGCGCTCAATCAATCCTAAAAGATGCCAAGCATGGGGGTGCTGAACACCCTGCAAAGCGCTGCGCGCAGCCGCTAGATCACCCCGTTGATAGGCTTGAAAGCCCTGTGCGATAGCGGCTTGCGCCCCAATCATGCAAATAACTCCAGAGGATCTCGACCCGCTTCGCTTTCATAAAAGCCCAGCGTGTCAAAAGTCTCACGCATGGTCCCTGAAAGTGGTGCTTGCAGACTTAGGGGTTTGCCCGTTGCCCGCGGAATGATGAGCGCGCGCGCATGCAAATGTAGTCCCTTTCCTACACCCTGTAGAACCTCTCTTGATGAAACGTACTTGTCGTCTCCCAAAATTGAGGTTCCCAAT
>JBCCDF010000274.1:0-2765 GCA_039030935.1 Pseudomonadota bacterium
GACCTATTTGAGATTTGGCGATGGGGACTACTCAAGCTGTAATCTGTTCTGCCTTATGAGCCCAGCAGCCGGAGATGTGGTCAAATTCTGGCAAAGGGCTGAGCAGGATCGCAAGCGGCCATGGCGAATTGCCTGGCGCTTCGGGATTGTCTCCGCGCTGCGTCTTCTGGTCGGGCGACCCCATCTCGATCAAGTCTTCGCCATCGTTTCGAGACGTCTTAGTGTCGACGTTAAGCCTATCGTCCTTCCCTTCGCCGAAGCAGCCATCGACGTAGATACCGAAGAGGATCTTACGCTGGTCGAACGCAGTCTCTCAGAGAAGACGGCATGACCCAAGCAGACCTGCAGTCTGATGGAGTCGTTAACAGGATTCTGAAGAATATGGGGCTGCTCTTCGGTGGAAAGACGTCTGCGGTTTTGATTGGGTTGGCTGTTCTCGCAATCGCAGCGCGCGCTCTAACGATTGAAGAGCTTGGCCTGCTCCTCCTCCTACATGCCTTCATCGCTCTGATGACGGGCATTGCAACCTTCAAATCATGGCAAGCCCTCATTCAGTTTGGCGCAAAAGCTGTTGAAACGGGGGACACACCAAAGTTCCATCGCTTGTTGCGGTTTACGATTGGGCTGGACCTCACTGCTGCCATGTTCGCAGGGATCCTCAGCGTGAGCGTTTTCCTGATCTTTGGCGGCCTACTCAACCTGCCCGATGAGGTGTTTTGGTTTGCAGTCGCCTATTGCCTCCTCTCAGCAACCAACCTGCGCTCAACACCGCTGGGGGTGCTGCGTCTCTATGATCGATTTGATCTCATTAGTTTGCATGATCAGGCTGTGCCGATTGTTCGACTGGTCGGGGCCAGCTTGGGGCTTTTCTATGGTGGCGGATTGACATGGTTCATTATTGTCTGGATGGCGGCTGCCACCTCGACAAATATTCTTATGCCTGCTCTTGCCTTGCGTGAGCTGTCCCGCCGTGGGGCGCTCAAGGGGCTTTTCTCAAAGCGCCCTACCCTCAAGACACCGCGATCAGGAATTTGGCGCTATGTCTGGATGTCTAATATCGATGCAACGATCAATCTGGTCGACAAACAGATGCCGACCTTGCTTGCGGGAGCCCTGCTCGGACCGGCCTTCGCTGCACTGTTCAAGATTGCGAGAGACGTTTCTGATGTGTTGGGCAAGGGTGCGAGACTTCTCAACCAGGTGCTGTACCCTGAGCTTGTGCGCCTAATGATTGCCGGGAATACGTCCCGCGCGATCCGTATCATTACTTTTTCAAGTCTCTATCTGCTCGCTGCCGGCATCGGTTTGGCCGTTGTGATTAGCCTTTTTGGGCCGTCGCTTTTCAGGGTGGCGCTGGACACAGATTATGAAAGGGTCGCGCCAATTGCGACAATGCTCGTAATTGCGGCAGCGTTAATGGGGGCAGCCGCCCCAATTTATTCAGGCCTCTATGCGCTCGGCAATCCGGGCCGAGCCGCGCTATCGCGCGCGATTACGGTCGCACTCACAATGGTCTTATTCGTAAGCCTGTCATTCGCGATGAAAGAGGCAGGTCCGGGTTGGGCCATGGTGATCGGGTATGGGTTCGGCCTTTTGATCACTAGCATTATCGCGCTGTCGAGCACTCAAGGCGCGCGCGACGCTTCTGGCCAAGCGGCTTTTAGCGATTTGGTCAAAGATGCCACAAGCGCATCATCGGTTGAGCCACCAGCTAAATCCGGCTGACCCGGCCATCCGGTGTCATTGAACGTGAAGCCCTCAAAACTGACTGGCGCGCTATAGCGAGGTAGAACGTGATAGTGCACATTAGGATCAACCATCATCAACATGAGATAGTTGATTTTATCATAGTCAAACATGGCTGAAAGAACCTGTTCTATATCCTTGATAACGCGGGCCTGTTCGGTAAAAGCCTGCGATGGAAGTGATGAGAATTGAGTTTCGGGGCCATTCGCAACGAGGATTAGGGCACCCAAGGTGCACTGCTTTGGGCGCACAAGCACCGACCAGTACTGATACGCTGCGATCTGTGTCTGAGGGCCTTTAAATTTCAAAAATGTGGGATTGTGGTCCGTCATGAACGAGCTCCAAAGCGATTTACCAAATGTTCGACTTGTTGGTGAGCTGCCTGTCAAGCTATGGGGGCTATCGCTCGATCAATGGCAAACACGAACATGGAAGAAACTCGGGGCGAACGGCGTTGCGTCAGACGGCGCATTTTGCATCGGCAGCGATTGGATTCTGTCGCCCGCACTGGCCAAAAGTCTATTGGCTAAGCGCGGCGCAGTTTTGATTGTAAAGGAAGAGGCGCTGGAACAGGAGCGCATTGCGGCGGTCCATTCAGATACAATGACATCCGAACAGAGTGCGGCTCTCATCAACACAATCAATCCGGATTGGGCGAGCTTAAAAAAGGACGGGCTCGTGCCCGGCTATATGGAGGACTTTGTTGGCGACTATGACAAAGCCCTTCGTAAACGCGAGGCCCCTTACGCACTATCTTTATTCCAAAATACGCCTGCCCAAGTCGAGCGACGTTTGTTTAAGGGGGCCTATAAAGGCGTCACCGATCTAGTCACAAAATATGCTTGGCCCGAACCTGCTCTACACGCGACGCGTTTCTGCGCGAAGCTGCGCCTGACGCCGAATATGGTCACGACCGCCAGTCTGGTTCTGGTTTGCCTCGCCTTCTATTTGTTCTGGGTCGGGGCCTGGATTCCGGGAATTCTTGCCGGATGGGCGATGACGTTTCTGGATACGGTCGA
>JBCCDF010000275.1:0-2741 GCA_039030935.1 Pseudomonadota bacterium
ATATTTGCGGAATTGGTCCTGCCCGAGCTTGCTTCGTCGGGGCCACTTTTGAAGAACCCTTTGCGGAAGGATAATTTCGCGGTTCTCTTGGCTCCAGATGTGCCAGCAGCTTTGATTGAATTGGGTTTCATTACCAATCGTGCAGACGCAAAACGCCTTCGATCCAAGAGAGGGCAGGAGAACGCTGCGAAAGCGCTGAAGCGGGCTATCGACGCCTACTTTGACCGACAAGCGCTGATGCTCGCTTCGAACTGATTGTTTTTACTTTATAATCTGCTGACCACGCCTTACTCTCGCCGCAAGCGCGTGTGATTCTTTCTCACACTTAAGTGGCGGAGAGGTGCACCATGACAGAAGCGGTAAAGCGGCGCTTTTTCACTTGGAAACTTCTGTTTCAACTAACGATTCTAGGTGTTATTTTAGGTGTCATTGCGCTCATCGCTTTCAGTATCTTTATGGTCGCGCTGGCCCGGACCGTCCCGTCCGTGGAGAAGCTCGCAGAGTACAATCCCCCGGTGACTTCTCGGGTTCATGCTGGTGACGGGTCACTGATCTACGAATTTGCTGACGAACACCGTGTCTTCGTCCCATACGAAGCGATTCCTGACCACATCGTTCAGGCCTTCGTATCCGCAGAGGACAAAAAGTTCTTTCGCCATAATGGGATAGACTGGCTGGGGATGACACGCGGCGTGATTAATACAGTGCGTAATAAAATCACTGGTCGTGGCGGTATGCAGGGCGGCTCAACCATTACCCAACAGGTTGCTAAAAACATGCTTTTGACGCGAGATCAGACGATCATTCGTAAGCTCAAAGAAGGCATTGTGGCTCGCCGAATGGAAGGCGCGTTTGAGAAAGAGCATATCATCGAGCTTTATCTGAATGAGATTTACCTCGGGGGCCGGTCCTATGGTGTCGGCTCGGCAGCGCTTAACTATTTCAATAAGTCTCTTCCGGAATTGGATCTGTCTGAAGCAGCTGTTTTGGCATCGCTGCCGAAATTTCCCGGTCGTGTGAACCCCTACACCAACCCACAAAGAGTTTTACAACGGCGCAACTATGTTTTGAACCGAATGGTTGAAGACGGCTACATTACTGAAGAAAGCGCCGCTGAAGCGAAACAGAAACCCCTGACGACGACGCCTCGCCTGCGTGGACCTGAATATGCTGCGGCAACATATTTCGTGCAAGAGTTACGCAAGCAGTTGATCGATATTTACGGCGAGGACGGTCTTGAGCAGGGTGGTTTTTCAATTCGAACGACGATTGACACAGAGCTACAGCTTGCAGCGCAAGAGGCGCTTCAAGTCGGCTTAGAGACATATGACCGTCGCTATGACTACCGAGGTCCCGTCGCGACGATCGACGCCAATGAAGCTGACACTCTAGAAACACTCGGTGAAGTTCGCCTTCCCGGTGGATATGGGAGTTGGGAAGCCGGCATGGTGCAAGATCTTGGTGAGCGCGGGGCTAAAATTTTGCTGACCGATGGCGGTGAAACGCGCATTCCGCCAGAGGATTTGGAATGGGCGCAAACCTTTGAGCGCAGTGATCGAAGTAAGGGGCTTAAAGTTGGCGATGTCGTCATGGTTGAAGTGCAGCGCACGCAACTTCCAGCAGCCGAAGTTAGCCCTTCGATTGAAGGTGAACCTGCCGATGATGATATGACAGCGGTCACGATCTCAGAGCCGTTGATGATCCCATCTGAAACAGCAATTCTGCGGCAAGTTCCTGATATCGATGGTGCCCTCATTGCGCTTGATCCACATACAGGCCGTGTGCTTGCAATGGTCGGCGGCTACTCGTTCTTTAAAAGCCCCTTTAATCGCGTTACGCAGGCTCGCCGTCAGCCCGGATCATCCTTCAAGCCATTCGTCTATGCAGCAGCTCTAGAACAGGGCTACACCCCTTCCAGTACGATTTTAGACAGTCCCTACGTTTACTATGACGAGGCCACCGGGGAGGTCTGGAAACCTGAAAACTACGCCGAAGGGCGATCCTATGGTGAAGTGACGATGCGTCTGGCATTGGAGCAGTCCTATAATCAGGTCACTGCGCGCATTGCGACCGATATCGGTACAGAAACAGTTTCAGAGTTTGGCGAACGTTTTGGTCTTTATGACCGCCTGCCGCCATACCCTGCAATGTCACTTGGGTCAGGTGAAACCACGCCTTGGCGAATGGCGAAGGCTTACGCTGCATTCGTGAATGGCGGTAAAGAGGTCACGCCTACGCTCCTCGATCGAATTCAGGACCGGCAAGGCAACACGCTCTACAGGCATGACGCTCGCGACTGTGAAGCTTGCTCTACGCCTGAATGGACGGGACAACGACCCCCAATCCTAAGTGATACGCGAGAGCAACTCGTCGATCCGATTATTGCCTACCAAATTGTTCATATGCTCGAAGGCGTTGTAGAGAGGGGAACCGGTCGGCGTGCAAAGCGCGTTGGAAAACCGCTCGCTGGCAAAACGGGAACCACCAATGATTATGTAGACGCGTTGTTCTTTGGGTTTTCGCCTGATCTCGTTGTCGGCATCTGGACGGGTTTTGATGAACCTCGCAGCTTGGGGGATGGTGAAGGGGGCGGCTCGGTAGCGGGTGTTGTTTTTACCGAGTTCATGCAACGAGCCTTGGAAGATGAGCCCGCCTTACCGTTCCGGATGCCACCGGGCGTGCGTCTCGTCGAAGTCGATCGCATAACGGGACGACTACCCACTATACAAAGCGATGAGGTC
>JBCCDF010000276.1:0-2721 GCA_039030935.1 Pseudomonadota bacterium
AGCGCCTGCGCCTCCAAATCAAGCGGCTTTTTCGACCATCCAGCCCACAAATAAGCACCAACCATCAGCGCGAGAACGGCGGCAATAAACCCAATGAACCACTTCATGAAACCCTCTCCAAAACCCGTATTCTGTCGCCAGTATAAGAGGTTTTTTCAGTTCGCGTGAAAAATCCTGTAAGCCACTGATTTTGAGTGATTAATTCGACTCGTAAAGCCGCTGTATAATTTCCCTTTTCACATAAAATCCGTTATAAAATCAAAGCTATAAAACGAATCAAAGATTGGCAGGCTTATCGATGTCTGAAGCAGTGGAAAATCAACCGGAATATGGCGCAGATAGCATCAAGGTTCTTAAGGGACTTGAAGCTGTGCGCAAGCGCCCCGGCATGTATATCGGCGACACCGATGACGGCTCCGGCCTGCACCATATGATCTATGAAGTTGTCGACAATGCCATCGATGAGGCGCTCGCCGGACACGCCGATGAGGTCACCGTCACGCTTCATCCCGATGGCAGTGCAGAGATTACCGATAATGGCCGCGGCATCCCGGTCGGCCAGCACGCCACAGAAGGTCGCTCAGCCGCTGAAGTCATCATGACCGAGCTGCATGCAGGCGGCAAATTCGACAGCAATTCCTACAAAGTCTCCGGCGGCCTGCACGGGGTTGGCGTCTCGGTCGTCAACGCGCTGTCCGATTGGCTCGACTTACGCATCCACCGCGATGGCAGCGAGCACTATGTCCGGTTCGTCGATGGTGGCCGTACCGAAGCCCCGCTCGCCAAAGTCGGCACCAGCCCCGCCAGAGCCGACGGTGAGCCCTATACCGGCACCGCCGTGCGCTTCATGGTGTCTGCTGCGACCTTCACCATGACGGAGTACAGCCGCAAGACGCTGGAGCATCGCCTGCGCGAGCTGGCTTTCCTGAACTCAGGGGTTCGCATCGTCTTCCGCGATCTGCGCGAAGCCGAACCCTATGAGGCTGTGCTCGAATATGCGGGCGGCGTGTCGGCTTTCGTGCAGCACCTCAACCAGACCAAGCAGGCGCTCATCCCCGAAACCATCTTCGTCACCGGCGAGAAAGACGGCATCACGGTCGAGGCGGCCATGGAGTGGACCGACGCCTATCACGAGAACGTCCTCTGCTTCACCAACAATATCCCGCAGCGCGATGGCGGCACCCACCTCGCCGGCTTTCGCGGTGCGCTGACCCGGATCATCAACAAATACGCGGCTGAAACCGGCGTCGCCAAGAAAGAGAAAGTTGACATCACGGGCGACGATGCTCGCGAAGGGCTGACCTGCGTCCTGTCGGTGAAAGTCCCGGACCCAAAATTTAGCTCCCAAACCAAGGACAAGCTCGTCTCCTCTGAGGTGCGCCCCGTGGTCGAGTCCCTTATCAATGAGAAACTCGCCGAATGGTTTGAGGAACACCCCAAAGAAGCCATGACGGTGATGACCAAAATCGTCGAGGCTGCCGCGGCCCGCGAAGCCGCCCGTAAGGCCCGCGAGCTGACCCGTCGCAAAACCGCGCTCGACATCACCTCGCTGCCCGGCAAGCTCGCTGACTGTCAGGAAAAAGACCCGTCCAAATCCGAAATCTTCATCGTAGAGGGCGACTCTGCGGGTGGGTCCGCCAAACAGGGGCGCGACCGTTCTAATCAGGCCATCCTGCCTCTGC
Source organism: Pseudomonadota bacterium (assembly GCA_039030935.1). GTDB lineage: Bacteria > Pseudomonadota > Alphaproteobacteria > Caulobacterales > Hyphomonadaceae > Henriciella. Next base: position 1,683 of record JBCCDF010000276.1, read on the forward strand.
GCGGGAAAATCCTGAACGTTGAGCGCGCCCGGTTCGACAAGATGCTGTCTTCCGATCAGGTTGGCACGCTGATCACCGCGCTGGGTACAGGCATTGGCCGCGATGATCCCGAAAAAGGCGGTTTCAACATCGACAAGCTGCGTTACCACAAGATCGTCATCATGACCGATGCCGACGTCGACGGCGCCCATATCCGTACGCTGCTGCTGACCTTCTTCTATCGCCAAATGCCTGAAATCATTGAGAACGGCTATCTCTACATCGCCCAGCCGCCGCTCTACAAAGTCATGCGCGGCAAGTCAGAGCGCTATCTGAAAGATGATGACGAGTTGAACGCCTATTTGATTGACGAGGGCACCAGCGGCGAGGCGCTGATCCTCGCTGACGGGACCCAGATCGCGGGTGAAGACCTGCGCGACCGTGTCCGCGCAGCCGCCAACTTCAAACAAGCCCTCTGGCGGCTCAGTCTACGCGCCCCCGGCGAGATTGTTGAACAGGCCGCGATTGCTGGCGCGCTCGCCCCGGATGCCTCCGAGAGTGAGGCGACAGAGGCCGCCCACCGCCTCAATACGATCGCCGAAGAGGGTGAGGACACATGGTCCGGGCGCTTCGAAGACGGCAGCCTGATCCTCGTGCGCGAAGTTCGCGGCGTGGAAGAAAAAGCCGTGCTTGACCGCCAGCTGCTCGCCAGCGCGGATGCCGCGCGCCTCAATGGCATCGCCAACCAGATCCGCTCAATCTATGCGGAAGCCTCGCTCCTACGCCATGAAAAATCCGGCGAGATCAGCGTCACCGGCCCTATTAGCTTGCTGACCGCTGTGCTTGAGAGCGGCCGGAAAGGACTGAAAATTCAACGCTATAAGGGCTTGGGTGAGATGAATGCCGACCAGCTCTGGGAAACCACGCTGGATGCCAACGCCCGCACGCTCCTACAGGTCAAAGTCGACGACGCCATCGAAGCCGGCGACATGTTCTCCCGCCTCATGGGCGACGTGGTCGAACCTCGCCGGGAGTTCATTCAGGCCAATGCCCTTGAGGC
>JBCCDF010000277.1:0-2663 GCA_039030935.1 Pseudomonadota bacterium
TCCAAAGCGGACCATTGAGACCGAAATCTTCTGGCCATGCGCCCGGTATGCAATCGCAAGCTCAGCCAAACGCTTGGTCGCCCCCATAACATTGTCAGGATCGACCGCTTTATCAGTCGAGATAAAGACAAAACGTTTCACCCCGGAAGCAAGTGCCGCATCAATCGAGTTCAAAGCGCCGCCGATATTGGTCAGGATCGCCTCACATGGATTTTGCTCCATAAGAGGCACATGCTTCAACGCTGCAGCGTGAATCACTGTTTCCGGCTGCGCCTTAACCATTGTGGACTTCAAGAGGGTGGCGTCTCTCACATCCCCCAATTGAGCTGTCACGGCAAAGTCTGGGGCGCGTTCGAGTAACTCTAGCTCAACGCTGTACAAATTATACTCACTGCCTTCGAACAGTGTCATTTGACCAACACCAATGTCGAGACATTGCCTGGCCAGCTCAGAGCCAATTGTCCCCCCTGCTCCGGTGATAAAGATATGCCGACCGGACAGTGCATGCTTAACAGGGGTCGGATCGAGATCACGCACAGGTCTAGAGAGCAAATCGGCCGGCTTCACGGGTAACAGATGTAGCCCTTCTTTGCCGGACCCCAGCGCCATAACCGATGCTTTCCGGGTTGCTGCAATCTCAAGGATTTCTGTCTGGCGAAGCTGATCACGTAAGGAGCCCGCAACAGCGACCCACGGCATCTGGTCATAGCGGACGGCCAAGACGTCGAGCACATTGGCCAACTCGCTCAATCCTCCAAGGACAGGAACACCACGGATCGCCCGGCCCGCCTCAGCACCAACGGACTCGATCACCCCAAGCACACGCACTGCCGCCCCACCCTGCGTCATCTGGAGATCACGTAACACTTGGGCGGCTTCAGCACCCGTGGCGATCAAAACAGCAGGAGGCGCATCGGCACGGATTGGCGTAAAGAGTTGAAAAGGCTTATTTGTAGAGCGCGATAGGGCAATCATCCGGCCTGAGAACATGAGGGCGAGCCAAATCAGGACGGCGAGTATAATCGCGCTGCGGGGAACACCTGTTAGCCTGTTCCAAAGGAAGACAACAGGCAGGAAAACAAGCGCTGTCAGCAAACCTGCTTGAATAAGCCGTATCGCATCAGGCCAGCCAGAGTGCCGCCAGACCTGCTTATGAACCCCGATAATCATCAGCGCACCGACGCCACAAATTGTAAATGTCGCGCAGACCTTCACACCTAACCAGAGCACATCATCGGGCCAGCCATTGCTGAGTGCCCAAGGAATGATGAGAGCAACGGCCATGGACAGAAAGGCCATCGCCGCATCAAAGCTCAGCGTATAGATCATCGCACGACGGGCTTCTCCACGAGGCGTCATCCCAGCTGATCCTTCAAAAAGACCCATCTTATGCAATTGGGGGGTTTGGTGCCGTCACCATTGCGGTGAGCTTCACCTGATAAAACGATCTGTTGGCTCTGCTCAACAATTCCGCGACCGAGATAAATGGTTGGCTCTAACCGCGCGATCGCATGCGTCGTTCTAAATCGCCAGACCCGACCGGTATCGCTTTTGAGAATGATGAAGTTCCCTTCTGTATAAGCTTCAACGGTCGGATGAAGGTGGAATCGAATGGCAAATGGGATCAGGGATTTATCATGACTTTGACCTGCTGAAACCGGACGAGAAAGAGAATCCTCCCCGGTTAAGCGTCGCCCATCCCCCGCCATGAACAATCGTCGGCGGTGCAACAAGCCAAAGCGTTGCTTATATCCGCTATGCTGCGCATCGAGCCAAACTTCATCGGCCTCTTCAAGCCGCTTTGCTGAAATGGCTTCTGGCCCTTCTGGATAGAGCAGCCCACTTTCCTCATTGCGCTGGAACGATGCCGATCCCTGATCGGCCAGAATCAAAGTTGAATGCGCGCTGGTCTGACGCACGGCCGCTTGCCAATCCAGATTAATTTCAGGGCTGTTGGCACATGATGTGACGATCCGTGCATCGCCGTCGACCAATTCAAATGCCAGCGCACTTGCATGAGACCGATCTCCATAGGGTCGCTCTGGTCCTCCACCGCAATCGAGGCAAAGTTGAGTGTCTGCCTTTGCAAGCTTCTGATAACCACTTTTAGGAACGACGCTGAACTTACGAGGCGGCGTATCAAGCTTATCGAGAAGTGCATCGACCTCCTCAGAACGGCTTTCACCACCACCATGAAACGGAAAAAGCCCGCCATCTCCTGCTCGAAAGAAGCCCACCATCGCCCCGGACCGCCCGATCCACTTATCTAGAAAATCAGGAATGGGCCGATCAGTGCGCTCCAGCAATTCTTGAATGGCAATCAGATCAGACAAACACTTCATTGTTCGCACCGGAGATCGCGAAACATGGCCACCATCAGGTAGAAACTGAGCGGTGCACACCGTCTCAAGCCGCTCTAAGGCCACATCTAAGGACTTGCCTTTACTCACGCAGATTTCCCACGTTGTGGATAAAGCAGCGCTCCTAAAAACGCCAACAGGATCACGGTCTCGCTCAACAAGAGCTGCCACATGACGAACCTGACGCGCCAAAGTTTCAAGACGGGACTGAACAGCCTCATCATCGCCCTCATCAAGCAAGGGAGCGCCGCAGCTCATCCAATTCCAAGCCCGGTCTGCGGCGCACGACGATCGCCAGGAAAA
>JBCCDF010000278.1:0-2647 GCA_039030935.1 Pseudomonadota bacterium
CGCACCTCAGAAAGGCTGGACTGGTAACGAGCCGGAGCGCCTGGATCGTGTTTTGAATGTACTTACGCCGATTGCAGAAAAGCATGGCGCGTCAGTCGCTGACATGATCGTCCTCGCTGGTACTGTCGGTCTGGAGCAGGCGGTCAAGGCAGGTGGTTATTCTGTCAGTGTACCGTTCTCACCGGGTCGCGGTGATGCAACTCAAGAGATGACCGAGGTCGATAGCTTCGCCTATCTGGAGCCAATCTCGGACGGCTTCCGGAACTGGCACAAGCCAGGCACACAGGTCTCTCCTGAAGAAGCGCTGTTGGATCGCTCGCAGCTATTTGGTCTGAGCGTTGCCGAAATGGTTGCCCTCGTCGGGGGCATGCGTGTCCTCGGAACCAATCATGGTGGCACGAAGCATGGGGTATTTACGGACAATGCCGGTGCGCTCTCAACCGACTTCTTCGTTAATCTCACGGACATGGCGTATAGCTGGCATCCAATCGACGATAATGCATATGAGCTGCGCGACCGTGACAGCGGTATGATCAAGTTTACCGCAACAAGTGCCGATTTGGTCTTTGGTTCAAATGCAGTCTTGCGCACCTACGCTGAAGTCTATGCACAGGACGATAATAAAGAGAAGTTTGTCCACGACTTCGTCAAAGCATGGACTAAAGTCATGGAGCTTGACCGTTTCGATCTCAATTAAGGTCGACTCAAATAAGAATGAGAGGGCGGTGAGATTTCCTTACCGCCCTTTTTTATAAGTAGGCTTATAGAGTCAAAAGAAGCGTGATAGATTTTCCGCAATGATCCTATTGAAACTGCTTGGCTGGCTCTTCCTCGTTCTAGGTGCGATCGGAATTATCCTTCCAGTGTGGCCCACCACAGGGTTCTGGATCATCGCTGCGCTCTGTTTTGCGCGTTCAAGTCCACGCACGAGAGATTGGATTTATAGCCGCCCCGGGGTTGGGCCTGTTGTGCAAGAGTTTGTGGATCATGGTCGACTGACCCGCAGTGCGAAAATTGGTGCCCTTATTGGAATGTCTATTGCCGCCGGCATCTGCGCTTACACGCTTTGGGGACGCCCAGTGTTCTTATACTTGGCACTCGGGCTTATCGGAATTGGGATGACGGTCGTCATCACGCGACCAGAGCCTTAGCCGACGTGTTCGCTAGCCCATGAACTCAACACCGATATCTTGCCCGGTCGACCAACGCACTTTGGCAGCCACTGTAATTCCGTAGCGCGGAATCTGGATATGCATGCCGTCAACAAGGCGATCACCATGCTCTAGGCGTAAACGCGCACCATGAGCTGACAAATCCAGAGCGATACCTCGTTTGAGGGCACGCTTTACGTCAGATTTCACCACCACATCTGCATAGATATTACGACGTCCTTCCGAACGACGATCATCAATTTCAATCACCTCGTCCTTGGGTGCGTCAGCTGTGTCTTTTGAACGACGAAACAAACCAAACATCAGGTCTACCTCCAGAATGGAGGAGGCCATGCAAGGCTCATACCTGATTGCTTTTAGGTACGTTTGTGAAGCTGAATTCCAAGGTCTGTTTTATCTTTCCAGCGGATTTCACCGACCGCGCGAAACGATTTAAATGACGCCTTTAATTTCACCAACTCACCGACCATAAGGCCATCTGTGCTGACACATCGCATGCGCGCACCATACTTTGCGAGGTCCGTTATAATGCCACGCTTTTCAACGCCGCTTCGGCTTAGAAGGATCGCCTCTATATAGACTTCCTGACGCTCTTCGCATCGCTCGACATAGTCTGCCTCAGAGCGCTCTTCGACATCGTTCTTGGGTTTTTGACCGCGTTTGAATAGCCGGTTAAGCATCTGCGCCACCTATTAGAGGCGCAAAAGTACGGCGAGTATCTTAATCAGAGGTCCAAGAACTCTGTGAAATTTTATGCATCTGTCATTAAAGTTTTGCCATCTAAATTAGCGACACGGTAAAAACAGCTTTTGCGTCCTGTGTGACATGCGCCACCAGATTGGGCGACTTTCAGCACGACAGCGTCTTGGTCACAATCGATGCGAACTTCTTTGACGTCTTGGGTATGACCGGAGCTTTCACCCTTTATCCAAAGCGATTGTCTTGATCGGCTCCAATAGGTTGCCCGTCCGGTTTTCAACGTCATCTCAAGCGCTTCAGCGTTCATCCATGCGAGCATCAGGACCTCATCAGACTCAACGTCTTGAGCGACCGCTGCGATTAATCCGTCAGAGTTGAATTTTGGCCGCAGCTCGTTTGTTTCGTCTTGTTGCGACTTATCGGTGAATGGTTCTCTAAATGACATTCGCTTGCCTCAATTTGACCCGTTCATCGGACCCAATTCCAATTTTGTCCAGTATCTCATCTGTATGCTCGCCGAGTTTAGGACCTATGCGCTTTATATCTGCGGGGGTCCGCGACAGTTTCGGAACAGGTCCCTGCATGGGGACCTCGCGACCCATTTCAGGGGACATAATGCTCACAATCGCCTGACGCGCCTTCATATGGGCATCCTCCAGCATATCCTTAGCCGTATTCACCGGGCCGCAAGGGACGGCATTGGCTTCACATGTGCGAACAACGTCGCTCATGGTCCGGTAGCTTGTCCAAGCGGAGATCATCTCATCCAGTTCGGC
>JBCCDF010000279.1:0-2625 GCA_039030935.1 Pseudomonadota bacterium
CGCGCACACAACCCGGACTATGTGCATGCGGTTCTAACCAGCAGCGTCGAAAAAAAGCTTGAGCGCAAAATCGGATTTGAAGTGACACCAGCAATCGCAGCGCGTTCCCGGGCGTCCTGCGGCGGCACACTGCACGCGGCGCGGCGAGCCCTTGACGCAGGTAGTTCGGCCAATCTCGCGGGCGGATCGCATCATGCCGGTCCACAAACAGGAGCGGGTTTCTGTGTCTTCAACGATGTTGCAATTGCGGCGCTCACCCTTCTGAGCGAAAAACCTAATCTGAAAATCGCCGTGCTCGACTTCGACGTTCATCATGGAGATGGGACAGCGCTAATCTTCGCTGATCATTCGTCAGTCTTCACGACCAGCCTGCACTGTCAGGACAACTGGCCACGAACAAAACCGCCCAGCGATCTTGATCTTGGTTTGCCTAAAGGTGCAGGCGATGATGCCTATATTGCCGCCGCAGAAAATGCCTTGAAGCAAACTTTAAACCAGGCCCGCCCTGACCTTTTATTCTATATAGCAGGCGTTGACCCTCACAGGGATGACCGTCTCGGGTTGCTTAATATTTCAGATCAAGGACTAAAGCGCCGCGAGCAACTGGTCGCTGAAACCTGCCATGAAAAAGGGCTTCCAATCATTGCGACACTCGGCGGGGGCTATCAGAAAGACCCAACAAAGGTAGCGCGCAGGCATACATGGATCACACACGCTTTGGCCGCAGCAACAGCGACCTCTTCTTCACCGTCATTTAACTTAAGCCAGCTTTCTGAAGCGCCCTATCACAATGACCGTTAGACACTGTGATGCGCCCGACATTCAGACCATCAACATTGCGCATGGTCAGCAAGACTTGGCGATCATGATCGGCAATGGGCAACTTCTGAAACCGAGGACAGAGTGTAAGCAGAATGTCAGAACGCTCAGAAATCGCCTCCATCCGGGTCATTGCGCGTGTCGTATTTAGTTCGCCCTCATAACCTTCCCCTTTCAGCATAAGAGGTTTAACTACGAACGGCGTATTATATCCGTGTTTTCCACGCAGCGCCTTATTAAGGTTCGATTCGGTTATATCTGCCTGATAGCGAAGCCAATCAATGCGCTCGTCACGGGTGGCGTTTTCATAGTCAAAGCCAATACCCGACGTCTTGATCGACGCGTAAAGCGTCGTCCCAAGAAAGGCGAGAATGAACACATATTTCATCATAGCGCTTCGATCTTAGCAAAACATGCCTAAAGCGAAGTGTGAGCGATTGGTGAAATTTTACCGATATTGACGCAAAGACAGGTGCGCTTAAATCTATAAGACAACGGTCAAGGGGTGGTCGCAACATGATCCTGGATACAAAACTCTGCGAATATCTCGGCCATGTCGTTGTTGGCATTGGAGCGCTTGGTTTCGCCGGGGCGACAGCAACAACAGCAGGCATGATCGCCACAGGCGGCATAGGGGCTGGGGCGCTTGCAGGTATGTTCTTCGCCCATCGAAAACTGAAGAAAGACAAAGAGTTCGTTGAAGACGATAAAGTGCTTAAGCGGATCATCGAAGACACCGCGAAAGCGTGGAGCGAGGGCCGCACAGACGCGTTTCCCGATGATCCAGACCGCCGCGAATACGTCGCCCCGGACGACATCAAAGCCGCACAGAAAGCACTGGCGCACTATTTGCCGGATTGCGAGTTTGGCGTCGAGAACTTGGCGAAATCTGCAACCTCCGGCGCGCCGTTCCCGGAAGTCGCCACGCATGAAGTCCTGACCTGCCTCAGTCAAAAAGCCCCCCATCTCTATTCAACCGACCCAGACAGCCAGGATGTTCACACCCGGTTTGCCCGCTTCGTGGTTAGCGCCGCCTTCAACAGCGCGCTGACCAATCAAGCCTATTTCGCCCGGTTTGAGCCTTATCTCCTGATTGAGATGGCACGAACGGATGGCCAAATCCTATCTAAAGTCAGCGCTCTGACAGGGCAACTCGCCGCCGCGATGGCGGTGCTTGATGAGGTCAGAGATGATGTTAAAAAGACAAAGGCGCAGGTCGGGGAAGTCGTTGCTTTAAACGAGGAGCAAACCGGTCTTCTAAAACAGATTCTCGCAAATCAAATTCAACAGGCCTCAGCCGCAGGCGACGCGCCGCCGAGCCCCGAAGCCCTGGCCAGTTTTGAAGATGGCATCCGCGCCATTCTCGCCTCCAACGAGCCACGTAAGAAACCCGCTCAAGCGCTGTTGGCTGAAAATGACCCTGAGGGTGCTGCCGACGCTCTAATGAGTGCGGGCCGTCAAGGCATGGCTCAAATCCAAGACGCTCTAAAACAAGAGGCCTCCTTCTTCAAAGAGGCGGGCGAGCTCTACCTGCTCACCGCACCGTCCAAAGCGCTCGACGCCTTCCGCCAAGCCACCGCCCTAGACGCGTCTGATTTCTGGTCATTGATCTATCTCTCCCGTTTAGAAGACAGGCATGCGGGCAATCTCACCGCCGCACTCGGGGCCGCCGATGCGGCAGAGCAGGCGGCGAGCGGTAGTCGCGAACAGGCAACAGCTTTCCTTGAGCAGGCCGACGTTCTTATCAAACTCGGCCGCCTCGAAGACGCTGCGTCGGCTTTCAAAAAGGGGACAGATCAGTTCCGC
>JBCCDF010000280.1:0-2578 GCA_039030935.1 Pseudomonadota bacterium
ATGACCGTTGGCGCGCAGATGCGCGAGGTTTTGTCCCTGCATAAAGGTCTAAAAGGGGAAGAAGCGAATAAACGGTGTGTGGATTGGCTTGAGCAGGTTCGCATTCCAGAGGCCAGACGGCGTATGGATCAGTTCCCTCACGAGCTTTCAGGCGGGATGCGCCAACGTGTGATGGTCGCGATTGCTATGCTATGCGGGCCGAAGCTCTTGCTCGCCGATGAGCCGACAACGGCTCTTGATGTGACAGTCCAAGCGCAAGTCTTGGACTTAATGGACGAATTGAAACGAGAAACCGAGACAGGGATCGCTCTGATTACTCATGATATGGGCGTTGTTGCCCGCATGTGTGACCGAGTTGTCGTGATGCGGTACGGCGAAATCGTTGAAACAGGCACGATTGATGAGATTTTCTACCAGCCACAGCATGAGTACACAAAAATGCTGCTTGATGCTGTCCCGCGGATCGATCAGCCCAATCGCCCCGGCCGGCCTGTACTGGGCGCGCCCCCATCAATTGAGACTGAGCCCCTCTTGCGGGCAGACGATGTTAAAGTCCATTTCCCTGTAAGCGTCGGCGGTGGTCTATTTGGAAAGACTAAACCTCTGCGCGCCGTGGACGGGGTTAGCTTTGATCTTAGAGCGGGAGAGACACTCGGCGTGGTTGGAGAATCGGGCTGTGGGAAGTCGACTCTAGCACGAGCGGTTTTGAAGCTGGTCCCCCAAACTGCTGGAACAGTGGCCTGGGTCGGAAAGGACATTACTCACGCTGATCGCAAGACCATGAACGGCTTGCGCGATGATCTTCAAATCGTTTTTCAGGACCCTATGGCATCCCTTGATCCGCGCATGACGATTGGCACGTCAATCGCTGAACCCCTGACGGTGCATGAACCACAATTGGACAAGGCCGCGCGAGAGGCCCGTGTGAACGAGATTATGCCCCGGGTTGGTCTCGACCCTCAGCTGATCAATCGCTATCCCCATGAGCTTTCAGGCGGGCAAAACCAGCGGGTCGGTATCGCCCGCGCGATGATCCTGTCCCCAAAACTGGTGGTTTGTGATGAAGCGGTCTCAGCGCTTGATGTCTCGGTTCAAGCCCAAGTGATTGATCTGCTGATCGGTCTCCAGAAAGAGTTTGGATTGGCGATGATTTTCATTAGCCATGACTTATCCGTCGTGCGCGAAATCAGCCATCGCGTCATGGTGCTTTATCTTGGAAAAGTCGTTGAGATTGCAGGCCGCGAAGAGATTTACGAAGACGCTCGTCACCCCTATACGCGCGCACTGATTGCGGCAGTTCCAAACCCTGATCCGAAGTCAGAGCGATCTCGAGAACGGGTTAAACTGCAAGGTGATCTTCCAAGCCCCCTCGATACTCGCGCGCCTCTGAGATTCCTCAAATCCAAGCTGATTGATGATCCAGATACACAACAATATACCCCGAAGCTGATTGAAATTGCTCCGGGGCATGTTGTTGCCGAGCATGATCCGTTTGATGGCTCAAAGGGTCTGTCAGCCTAAGGCGCTACTTTTCGCACAAGACATCTCTTAGATTCCGTCGTGACCGGTTCGCATAGACCGCATCACGGTACCCCATGTTGCGGCAAAACTGTGAGGCGTTTCCACGGTCAGCCCTAATCCGTTCGCCATACTGGTCACGCGGCTGCGCGAAGAAAACCACTGTTTGCCCTTCAACACCTCTTTCGCGTCTTACCCTCCGCTGACGGTCTTGGCGCAAGCCGCGTCTTGAATTGACCGGACGAAGCGAGGTGATTTTATCATTCAGGCCGAATTCACGAAGATAATAGACCGGACCATCGACGGTGACGCACCGACCGCGAAAATCTGGATGTTCGCACAACTCCCAAGCACCACGAAGTTTGACGGATGAGATTGTGTCATTGAATCTTAGTCTGTTGAGATCTCTGACAGGCCCGTCGAAGACACGTGACCGGCCTCGGAAATCAGGATCTGCATAGACCGCAATCGATCCTGATTGGACAAACGCCTGATGCTGGGCAGCGGCTTGGGTTAGGCTTGGGGCGATCAATAAGCCCATAGCGATAAGAGCTGTTTTCAGTTTTGACATAGCGAACTCCATTCTGTGCAGATGAAGCGTAGCGCTATGTTTTTGAACGAGACGCGAAGTGCCATTTCATCTTCTATTCAGATGCCAATTTACTCCGCGGCGTTCATTAGTCCTTGCATATGGTTGATCCACGCTAACCAAGCTTTGCGGCCCTGATCGGTCAGGAAAACACGGGTCTGGGGTCGTTTCCCAACAAACCGCTTTTCCTGACGGACATATCCAGCCTCTTCCAGTTTTTTTAGATGCGTTGAGAGATTACCGTCGGTCGCGCCGACTTTCTCTCTCAACTCTCCAAAAATGGCGGGACTGGCAGCTGACAGATACGCCATAACACCCAACCTCAAGCGGCCATGGATGACATCGTCAATGGAACTATGATCAAAAGGATTATCGCTCATAATAACCTCTTACACAGTCGCTTTTGGTTCATTCTTCAACATAAAAATGCCAGGAAGAAAGACAGTCAGAACAGCACCAATTGCCGCGACA
>JBCCDF010000281.1:0-2531 GCA_039030935.1 Pseudomonadota bacterium
CGAAACCGAGCGTCGTGGGAACAATATCATCGTCTTTGAAACGCCTATTGGCGAGAATGAGCTTACTGAAGCGAACAATCGGACCGCAGCAACGCTGTCAGGCGTTCGCGATGGATTGCGCGTCTTGCTCGTCACGGGTCGCCCGAACGCTTCAGGGCGGGTCTGGCGCGACCTTCTGAAATCAGACCCTTCGGTCGATCTGGTTCATTTTACGATCCTGAGGTCCTCGTTCAAATTCGATTTCACGCCTATGGAAGAATTGGCCCTGATCGCCTTTCCAACGGAAGAACTCTTTGAAGAGAAGCTCTCAGACTTTGATCTGCTAATCTTCGATCAGTATGAACGGCGCGGCATCATCACCATGGCCTACCTAGCTGATGTCGCGAACTATGTTGATGAAGGCGGCGCGCTCTTAATCGCTGGCGGGCCTGAGTTTTCTAGTGGTGCCAGCTTGGCGAGAACGCCGCTCGCTGGTGTCCTACCCGCAATCCCAACCGGCAACGTCATTGATGGTCCGATGGTGCCAATCTTGTCTGATACAGGAAGACGGCACACTGTAACTGAGGCACTCGACGGCGAAGCTTGGGGACCTTGGCTTCGCTATACAGAGACCGTAGCAGATACGGGTGATGTCCTGATGACAGCGCCTGATGGTAGTCCTCTTCTTGCTGTTGACCGCGTTGGAGATGGACGCGTTGCACAGCTTAATTCAGATCAAATCTGGCTTTGGGCGCGAGGATATAGAGGCGGTGGGCCTTTTGCAGATCTGATCCGGCGGACAGTGCACTGGTTGATGAAAGAGCCTGAATTAGACGAGCGCCAACTTCGCCTCACAGCGCAAGGCGACACCATCCGCGCAGACCTCCGCACGCTTGCAGAACGCGCCGCACCTTTGATTATGACAGCGCCTGACGGCTCCTTCCTCGAACCTGAATGGCGCGCTGAAGGGCCGGGGCGCTATAGCGCTGAAATTCCGGTTGATCAGCTTGGCTTGTACCGAGCTGAAAGCGGAGGGCTTTCAACTGTTGCCCTCAATGGCCCGGCCAATCCGCGCGAGTTTTCTGCCCTTGAAGCAACCCCAAATGTCTTACGACCCCTGACAGACCTGACCGGCGGCGGGGTTTATCAGATGACTTCCCTCAATGACACGCCCTCGGTGCGCTTGGTTGGACGTCGTTCAGATGCAAGCGGTGATAACTGGCTGGGCCTTAGAGAGCGAGGCGCATATGCTGTGAGAAGCTCGACGAGCTTGCCTTTGCTACCCGGTTTCGTCGCTATGCTTCTGGTCCTTGGCGCACTCGTTTGGGCATGGAGACGTGAAGGCCGTTAATCGCTGTCGCGTAAGACACTCACGAGGCCAGCCAGTCCCTCCGTCGAGGCATTGAGCTTTCGAACCATGATACGAGAACGATCCTGCGGCCCCGGAAATTTCAATTGATCTGAAACCTCGAAGCCAATCTCTCGAAAGTAACGCGGCGCACCGATCAGCACTGCGACCGGCCATTCTGCTTCAATTGCGGCCTCAATCGCTTCACCCGTAACGGTTAGACCAAGCCGTTGACCCTGAAACTCAGGATCAACCGCAACAGGGCCGACGAAAACACCGCGAGTAGCGTTTTCGCCGATTGAAATTGGCCATAAGCGCGTCGCTGCAATGACATCGCCATCTAAGACTGCAACACGACTCAACTCTGGAAGCGAGTGCGTTCCTTCCCGCAGTCGCTCCGCGGTCTTTGCAAAGTGCCCCGGACCGAATGTGCGATCATAGAGCGCTTCGATGGCGCTAGCATGGTGAGCAGGTGTTTCGGGCACAATCTTAATCATCGCCGCGCCTTAAAGCTGAGACTGCCTCAAGACAACACTCTTTTCAGGTAAGGCAGATTCCCCAGGCACGCGAATTGCAACGACGTCGCAACAAGACCCTGCTTCGTTTTATTTAGAGACATTAGAGGACAATCATGACCGTTTCCTGGCCTCAAAACACCGCTAAAGCCTTCGGGAATGACCTCATTCATGCTGAGCATGATCTACATCGGGACCCGCTCTTTTCGGATGAGGGTCTGGCTAAGATCCTTGATGATTATCCACGCGATGAACTTGGGCTCTGGACGTTTGGTGGACACACGGAAGGTCTCGGCACAGCGATTAAGGGCCAAGCGCCCGATCTTAGCGGCGCAGAGATCATGGAAGCTGTGCGCACAGGTCATTTCTGGCTAAATTTACGCCGCGCGAATTTGAAATTGGACTATTTATCCGATGTTGGTGACGATATTTTCGGAAGCCTCGCCAATGCGGCAGAGCGCAAGCTTCGCAAACAAGATATGGGGCTTTTGATTTCGTCACCCGGCATCCATGTCAATTATCACCTCGATATTCCCCTCGTTGCCCTCTTCCAGATCAGGGGTGAGAAACGGATTTGGCTCTACCCTGCGGACGAACACCATTCCCCGTCTGATCAGGTTGAAGACATCGTGCATTCGCGCCGCGAGGAAGACCTGACCTTCAAGAACGGCTTTGACGACAATGCGACC
>JBCCDF010000282.1:0-2522 GCA_039030935.1 Pseudomonadota bacterium
GATGCGTCGGCCAAGTTCTTCCGGCAGGCCCAGAGCCTCATTGAAAGGGCGCACAGTTATGATGTCTGCGCCACCGACTGCTGCCGCGAAGCACGCCGCTGTGCCACGTAACATGTTCACCCACGGATCGTAGCGCGTCAGCATTCGCGCGCTTGTCACAGCCTGTAGCGTCATGGGTTGGGCTGTTAGTCCCATCGCGTCTTGAATGCGCGCCCAAAGCTGGCGCGCGGCGCGGAGTTTGGCAATGCCGAGACCGTAATTCCCATCTGTAGTGAGCGTAAACAGGAATTGCGGGGCGGAGCGTTCGGCTTTCAAGTCTGCATCATCGAGACGCCGCATCGTGTCGACAGCACTTGCGATCAGGGCGGCAAGCTCTTGGGCTTCTGTGCCGCCGGCTTCGTGCACGGGGCGGGCGTCGGCGCGCAGAACGGTGGCGAGTGGGAAGCGAAGCGCGAGGGCTTCAGTGAGTGCCGCGATTTTCGCATAGACTTTTTCGAGCCCTCCACCAAGTGTGCCCGTGCGCATCAGGACGCCGATAGGATCAATGTTGAAGGCAAGTTTTGCGCGCGTTGAGGTGTCTTGGGCTTCGGCCCAGAGCGCTAAAAGCGCAGCGATACTCGCCCCAGTTCCCGGCCCGCAATGATCCAGAGCGATCGGGGCAATGTCCGGGTGTATGCCCTTTAAAGCGGTGGCGATGGCGTCAGCATCACAGAGCTGCACACCGTTCTGGCCAGAACAATCAACAGCGAGTTCAACCCCGGTTACGCCACGCTCAAGATCGCGCAGGATTTCGGCGTTTGTCGCGTCCGGGTCGGGATGGGTGAAGCGTTGGCGAATATCCCATTGTAAAACAGGATCGGGCGTCGTGTGCGCGCCTCGCAAATATGGGGCTGCTCCGAGTGCACCGAGCGGGTCGGATGCGCTGTCAAAATCGGTCTCACGGTAGAGCGGTTTGATCTTGATCCCGTCTCGTGTCTGGCGGGTGATCTTGTCTATTCCACCGCCCTTCAAAGCCTTCTCGACCGCTTTCAGCCAGTCGGCCTCGCTGGCGTCTTCAAAACCGCCTGAAAGTGAGAGAAGATCGTCTGCCATCATGTGTCTCTTTTTATTTGGCCTTGAAATGACGCACTGAAGCCATTTCGGCAAGGGGTCGCCTTGCGCGAAGCCTGTACTTGCGCGTTTTAAATCAGGGGAGTAGCGGAAGAGCATGAGGAGTGATCAGAACCGTTTCGACCTGCTGCGGCTTGTCTTTGCGACGGGCGTTTTTGTCTATCATGCGGTCGCTCTGGCCGCGCTGGATGTTGGTGGGGCATGGGACGCGCGCTTGGGCCAGTTGGCTGAGCTTTGTATCCAAGGGTTTTTCATTGTTTCCGGCGCGCTGGTCTATGGATCGTGGGAGCGCTCACGAGGCCTTAGTGATTATGTCGGTAAGCGCGTGAGGCGACTGTACCCGGCTTATTTGGTGGTGATCCTGCTGCCGGCTTTGGTGAGTTTGGGTTTGACAGGCGATGTGTTTGGCGTCGGGCGGTATCTCTCGGCAAATGGGGTGTTTCTGAACTTTCTGGCGCCGGACCTGCCGGGCCTATTCGAGAACAATCGGTTCAGCGAGGTGAACGGGGCCCTCTGGACGCTGAAAATTGAAGTGATGTTTTATATCGCGCTTCCCATCATCGCGTGGGTGTTAGGGATATTCAGATCGCTCTGGTGGCTGGGCCTGCTCGCGCTGTATTGTGGCGGTGTCATTTGGGCAATGTTCGTTCCTGAGATTGTAACCGGAGGGCTTGGTGAGCGGCTTGCGCGACAATTGCCGGGGCAGATGGCTTATTTTGCCAGCGGGATGGCGCTTTGGAAATTGTGGGACGTTCTTCGTGAGCGAGCCATACTCTGTTTGATCGTCGGTATCCTCGTTTTGGTGGGATCGTTCTTTGTACCATTCGGAGAGAGTGCGCGCGCGATAGGTTTGGCGCTTTTGGTTGCAGGGATGGCCTTTATGCCGGGACCACATCTGAATGCAGCGCGTTGGGGCGATGTCAGCTACGGCGTTTATATTGTGCACTTTCCTGTTCTGCAGGCGCTTGTGACCTTTGGCGTTTTTGCGACCCTTGGGGCGGCGTTGGCAATGGCTGTCGCATTTGGACTTGTGTTTGGGCTGTCTTTCGCGTTGTGGTGGTTGGTCGAAAAACCTGCTTTGAGAGCCGATAGCCACTATCGGCGCGCCAGTGAAAGGAAGTGATGATGTCGGAATATGAAACCATTACGTTAGACGCGACGCGGGCGGGGATCGCGATCCTGACCTTAAATCTGCCAGACAAACGCAATGCGTTTAACGGACAGGTGATTGGTGAGATCACAGATGCGCTGGAGACGATTGAAGAGCAAGACGGTGTGCGGGTCCTGATCCTTCGTGGGTCGGGCAAAGTCTTTTCGGCGGGTGCTGATCTCGAATGGATGAAGGCGGCGCAGGATTGGACGCGTGAAGATAATGAAGAGGATGCTATGGCGCTGGCGTTGATGCTGCGTAA
>JBCCDF010000283.1:0-2517 GCA_039030935.1 Pseudomonadota bacterium
ACCCCCAATCAAGACAGGACAGAGATTTGGAGAAACACAATCAGCGCAGACATCAGATCAAGAGCACCCGGAGCCCTCAGCCTGGTTCATGGGCTGGCGAAGCCAGACCGGAACCCGCTTTAACGCCTGTGCTGCGGAGCAGCTCAGCAGGCGCTTAAAAGAAAGAGACCCTAATTACTCCGCATCCAGAGCAGCAAAAGCGGAATCCAGATCAGGCTGAGCGTGATCATCCCTTTTATGGCTTGGTAGAGAACCCACCACCAGAAAAACCGCTTTTTATTCGCGTTCAGCCAAGCAATGCCATCACGGAGTTTGCCAAATGGCCCGCGCGGACTGTGGCGCTCTTCGGGACCTGTCTCAGTTGGTGTCTCTGGCAAAGGAAGGCGCCTTACGGATTTGCTTTTCCAGTTTCGGATGCAAGTCGGCATTGGCCGAGATAATGGACCCCGTCAACAGGGCATCTCCGCCCTCAATTTCAGTCGTAACCCCGCCCGCTTCACGCACAAGGATCATACCCGCCGCAATGTCCCAAGCCTTCAAATCGCGCTCCCAGAAGCCATCAAAGCGCCCGGCGGCAACCCATGCGAGATCGAGAGCGGCAGAGCCATTCCTGCGGATCCCCGCGACAATCGGGGTCATCGCCGCGATCTCTTGGGCAAACCGAGTATGAGCTTCCGGTGCTTTTCCGATCCAGGGTGTACCGGTCGCGATGACGGACCTGTCCATATGTTTGCGTCCGGCCACACGGAGTTTTCTCTGGTCGAGCCACGCGCCGCGCCCAGTTTCGGCCCAGAAAATCTCATTTCGCGAGACATCATAGACAACGCCGGAATAAAGCTGGCCTTCGCGCTCAAGGGCAATCGACACCGCGTAATGAGGTTGACCATGAAGGAAGTTGAGCGTCCCATCCAGCGGATCGACAATAAAGCGGTTGGACTTGTCTGTGCCTTCGACGATACCGCGTTCTTCCATGACAAAGCCATAGCCGGGGCGGGCTTTGCTGAGAGACTCAAAGATAATCTCTTCGGCGCGATGATCAGCATTCGACACAAAGTCTCCGGGTCCCTTTTTCGAGACCTGAAGATATTCAACTTCACCAAAATCCCGCGCGAGAGAACGCCCGGCCTTGCGCGCGGCTTCGATCAGAACATTGCCAAGGGCGGAGGGTTTGGACATCGGGTCTCTTTCACATCAATGCAGATCAGCGCAGCTCTAGTCGGCGCGTCGCAAATAGGTCCGGTCAGAGGTTTGAACAACCACGCGCTCACCAACCCCGATAAAGGGCGGGATCGTGATCCGGATACCATTATCGCAGGTCGCAGGCTTGAAGGAATTCGCTGCGGTCTGGCCTTTAACGACGGGCTCAGTGTCTTCGACGGTGAGAACAACTTGATCCGGGATTTTGACTCCAATCGGCGTCTCTCCATAAAACTCGATCTCCACACTCATGCCGTCCTGCAGGAAATCACCATCCTCGCCAACAAAGTCCTTTTGCAGTTCGATCTGTTCGAAGGTTTCCTGATCCATAAAAGCGAAGGCTTCGCCGGCATCAAACAGGTATTGATAGTCCTTCTGCTCCAGGCGAACCCGCTCAACGGTTTCATTCGCCCGAAACCGTTCATTGGCTTTCGAACCATTGAAGAGGTTGCGCATTTCAACTTGGTTGAACGCGCCGCCTTTTCCTGGTTTCACGGCGTTACATTTCATCGCCCGCCAGACAGAGCCATTATACTCAATGACCATATTCGGCTTGATCTCATTTCCGTTGATTTTGACCATGAAAACCATCCTGTTTCTACTCGGCGCGGGGTAGCCCTGCGGGATGGTTGGGTCAAGGTCAGCTGCTCAGGCTAGATCCGGGGTGTAACCATCGCGTCATCAATCACGCGATTAAACATCGCAACAGCCGCCGCAGGACCATCATTATGAGCCCATACACCCGAGGAGACCGCTAGAAAATCAGCGCCTGCAGATATCAAAGGTGAAGCATTCTGAAGTGTGATCCCGCCAATCGCGACACAAGGCAGCGTCAGAAACATCTGACACCAGGTCAGAATATCAGGCTCGGCAGGCGTCGTCTCAGCTTTTGTTTCAGTCGGATAAAACGCACCAAAAGCGAGATAATCCGCACCTGCTTCGCCCGCGAGAAGGGCTGTATGTCGACTATTCTTGCAGGTGGCACCAATAATCACATCATCGCCTAAAAGCGCTCGCGCCTCAGCAATGTCCATATCACTCGCACCCAAGTGAACGCCGTCGGCATCCAAAGCGCGCGCCAGTTGCGGGCTGTCATTGATGAATAGAGCGATCTCATTGTCTCGGCAAAGCGGCTTGATGGCCTGAGCAACAGCGCGCGTCGCGGCCGTATCAATGGTGTCGTCTTTGTCCTTCAAGCGAACTTGCAAGCTCGCAATATCGCCACCTGCAATGGCCGCTTCAAGCTGCGTTACAAAAGCAGGAACATCGCTAATCTGCGGCGGCGTAATCAAATAAAGGCGCGGGCGTTCGCGTTCTGGG
>JBCCDF010000284.1:0-2470 GCA_039030935.1 Pseudomonadota bacterium
CCATGGATGACATCGTCAATGGAACTATGATCAAAAGGATTATCGCTCATAATAACCTCTTACACAGTCGCTTTTGGTTCATTCTTCAACATAAAAATGCCAGGAAGAAAGACAGTCAGAACAGCACCAATTGCCGCGACAGCCCAAATCAAATTAGAACCTGAAAACCAAGTCGCGAGCGCTATAATGGCCAATGCGCCGTAGCCTGCAAGTTTGAGGGGTTTGTTTTGGGCCATGGCACCCGATGTGAACAAACCAATTGCATAGGCTGTGAAAACGAGAGGAAGAGAGCTTTCAAAGCCCTGCGCCGTTGACGCACCTGTCGTACTTTTGACAAGCAGGGTCCCAAAATACGCAAACAGACAGAAGCCGGCAATCATCCAAACATTCGCTTCAACCTGATTTCCCGCAGAAGATTGGCCCGGTTTCTCACGCGACATGGATTTGATCAGAAAGAAATATCCAGCAAAGCCAATGACGGCGAACGCGCCCCACAAGTAAGCGTAAGCCATATCACTCACGCCCAGAAGACCTGACGCAATTGCATAATGTCCTGCATAAGCCACAGAAATAAGGCCGCCCCACCAAACCATAAATCGTCCCCCCAATAGGGGTGCTTGTTGGCCAGCCTGAGCAAGATCACGCACATAGGCGAGATCATCGTTGAGCGTTGGATTGTTCATGTCTATCTCCTAGTCACTTTGTATTTCAAAGCTAGTCGATTGATTTTACTTTGTCAAGCAAAGTAGTTTATATTTTTCGCTTCTTTCTGATACGCCTTGATTTTGGGCGCGCCTTGTCAGGGTCGTGCCCCTCGTCTCGCAAAGCTTTTCTACGTTCGACTTCGCGCAATCTTCGCCTGATATTGGATGCGGCATCCTCACGCTCCTCCTGTTTCATCTGTGCACGGGTGATAAAACCAATCAGCGAGACGATGATGAGCAATAAAACGAGCGCTGTAAGCATGGCTCAACCCTGTGCCAGAGCCTCACACGGTTCAGCCTCGAAACGCAGCGCGACGAAGTTCACGGGATCCCCGTTTGAATAATTCAGGGTGTAGACCGGATCAGATCTGGAGACGCATCTTTGTTGCTCTCGCGCTTGTTCCAAAAGTGTCTGCGTTGCAGGCAGCGCAGCCTTGTCCTCCATATTTAGCAGGAAGACGACTGGATAGTCACGCTTTGAAGCCGGCAAATCGACAACTGTTTCTGGGGGATGCAGATTCTGGGTTCCAAACGTCATGACATAGCTCGGCTCAGCATAGCCAATCGCGAGAATACGGTCTGGCGCGACGAGGCCGCTCTCGCAGTCTTTTCCAGGAACACCGCAAACCTGCTGCAGCGCCATTTCAGCGCTTGCTGTCGGCTGAAACCAAGTTTGCTGAGGAATAAAATGGGCCCGCGTATGCCAGCCCAAAAATAGACTCGTCGCAATCGCGAACACGGTTGAATACACTATTTTCTTATATGCAAAGAGCCCAATCGTGATAGACATTGCCACTCCGCCCAATACCCAGAAATAAATTGGAAATTCGAGCGCCGATCCCCATTGAGTCAGCGCTTCGCTGGCTTCGACCGTTTTAAAATCTCCGGCCGCTTCTTCTTTCAAGAGTCGTACGGCGAAAGGTGAAGTCGCAACTAGAAGCACGAGGCCGCCGAGAATGAAAATGCCGAGGCTCGCCCATCGGGTCAGTGGTAAGCGACAGCCCTCAATCAGTTTCACCCCGGCCCAGCCACACAGTAGGCTCAAAGCCGGATAAGCAGGCATCACATAGTGGCTTAGTTTGGTCGGCATCAACTCAAAGAAAAGCCACGTCAAACCCGCCCATGCCGTAAGGAAGCGAAGCGCTTTCAGCTCATCGCTGACTTCGGATACGCCAACGTCGGAAATCCAGCGTGTTCTCCAAGCCGCCTGTGTCGATAACCACCAGAAGCCGATAATAATGATGGCTGGATAGGCCGGAGGGGCAGTGGCGGCGAGCGAGCCAGGCAACACCCACGCCAAAAATGCGGCCAGCGCCCCCAGCGAGGCTATAACTAAGAGCGCATCCGTATAACGCCGCTTCGCGAGCTCGCTGTCGCCTCTCAACGATTGCCACAAAAGCACCAGCGCCGGAATGAGAAGGATAACGGCCGGGAAAAACCAAACAGGTAAGTGAGTCACATTATAGAGAGGCCAGCCGGAATGGCCCTCTGAGGCCCCTGCGAATTTATCCCCTAAATCACCACCAAGAGCTTCTTGTAGAAAGGTTCCCTGCGTCGCGATTTGGATCGCGATCAGCCAAGGCAAAACCATGAGCGCCGCCAGAACGGGGCCGGGCCACCATAAGAGAGGTTTCCACCAGTCTCCTCCCTGGCCTTCGCCGGCCTTTGCCCAGACCCAAGCCCCAAAACCAGCATAAGCCGCCACCATTGGGGTCACAGGTCCCTTAATGAGCAGGCCTGCGCCGATGAAAAACCAAAAGATGAGC
>JBCCDF010000285.1:0-2413 GCA_039030935.1 Pseudomonadota bacterium
CCTCAGCGGTTTCGACCGCCTCTTCATCGGTCAAAATCTTGGTCACCGCCCGGACACACATCTCACAGACCATGCCCTCGACTTTGGCGGTCATCGTCACTTCAGATAAGGTCTGCTCCGTTTCGACACCCTGAGATAGGCTAATAGGTAGGGATAGAATGAGGGCGGCGGTAATCAGGGATGATTTCACAAATGTCATAACGGGCACACTTTCAAATCGAGAGACAACTTCATGGTCCAGATCGTCTTCTAGCCCCTCTCTCTATATTCCACGCCATACAAAAAACGAATGATGCAGATAGCCGCAATCGCTTAACGGGCTCAGGTCTTTGCCCGGATCATCTTGTGGCCTAGCATTCGCACAGTCAGGTTCCGAACGCCGCGCATGGCGGGATAGATGAAGACTAGGAACGCCTTGCTCGAAAAAATGCGCATAAAGGGGCTCGGACTCAACAGGGCGTTGATGGCCCAGACGGCCTCTCCCGCGAAATACGTCGCGCCATCGATTTCCACGACCATGCCCTGATCAATATCACGGCCTTCACTGGCATGTTCAGCGACCAGCGCTGGGTGCTGGCGCGCATCAAGAAGCTCAACCTGTCCGCTTAGGGATTTCAGGCGCGCCATCTTAACATAAGCCGCACAGAACGGACATTCGCCATCATACAGGATGCGGACAGTCTTGAACCGTTTTGCCTTAGGCATCCAAAGGCGCCTTTCCAATCAGATAGGTATCGATCTGGGTATCGAGCCAGTCCGGGTCAACCACCAGCAGATAGAGCGCCATCATCGTCGCTGAGTAGGTCTGCACCGGCAGCATAATGTAAAATCCGGCGTGCAGCGCAAAAGCAATCGGGATCCAGAGCTTCAATCGCCAGCGCAATAAAATTGCGATCGGCAACAAATATTCAACAATCAGAACAGCCCAGCTCCCCGCGACGAGAAAGACTCTGTTCGTCACAAGATCGTAAGCCGGATTGCCAGCATAAACCCATTCAAAGACGCGCTCGAGCCAATCCCCGGAGAGGTAACCTGCGCTCGTCTTATCCCATGCTGCCCAGAAATAGATCGCGCAAAGCTGAAGCACCAACAATGTCTGTGGCCAGGTATAAGCGCGCTCCTCAGGCGCGCGTCCTGTCCGCGCTAATGAGATGGCACGGTCTGCGCTAAAGGATCGTCCCGCTCCAGAAAAGGCCAGAACGATGCAACAGATCATCAAGAGATAATGATGGTGGTGGCCCCATCCGGGCGAAAACCATCCCCAAAACTGACCATAATACATCAGGCCCAGTAAGATTGCCGAACTCACAAGGGCGAGGCGCGTAAACAAACCAATGGTCACAAAGGCCGCTGCGCCAAAATACGCCAGTGAGAAGAGTTGTTCAGCAAAACTATCCGCCGCATGCAGGGAAAGCTCCTTGCCAAATCGCATATAAAGGAGAACGCCAAGGCATAGACGGAACAAGCCGACAGGGCGCGTCGACCCGATCTCATTGAGTTTCCGGGATATGAAGCCAATAACGGTCATGACGCGCCGACCTCCGCGACCATCAGATCCTCTTTTTGACAAAGATCGTCAGCGTCATAGAGCGCCCACCCATTCGGCGCACCGACTTTGCCGGAGTAAGATAGCAAAGCTCCGTCTTTGACATGGGCGTCGCAGAACGCGCTGACGATTGGGCTCATCGCTTCGCGATTCAGAAGGAGCTTATCGAACTCATAGGCAAAGACATCAGGGTAGCGATCAAGGGACATGATCTCCAAAGGTGTATAAGCCTTCCGCGACCCGTCGGCATAAGTGACCGTAAAAGTCCCCTTCATGGTCCCCTGTCCGACCCCTGAAAACATCATCCAAGGCCGGACATAATCTTGACCGATGCCAAAGACTTGCGGCAAAGCTGGACCCAGCGCGATAAACGCGGCGGCAGCGAGAATTCCTGTTTTTTGAAACCTGTTCACCGACCTAGCCCTGTTTTTATTGGGCTTTATCTCTACCAGATTGAGGTAAACGGGCGCTAAAGATCGCCTAAGCGGTCTCACCGTCCTTTGCAGCGATCTGATCGGCAAGATCAACGATCACTTTGGCCTGTTTCCACGTTGCGTCGTCCTGCATCCTACCATCCAGCATCGCAACACCAGCGCCATCCGGGATCGCTTCGAGAACACGCCGTGCGAACGCCACCTCATCGGGGTCAGGGCTGAACACTCTTTTGGCAATCGCAATCTGATTGGGATGCAGCGTCCACGTTCCGACACAGCCAAGAAGGAAAGCGTTACGGAATTGCTGCTCGCAGGCTTCTAAATCGGCAATATCGCCAAATGGTCCATAGAACGGCTTAATGCCTGCCATTCCGCAAGCGTCGACCATTTTTGCAAGCGTATAATGCCACGGATCCTGCTGCGCGCTGGCACG
>JBCCDF010000286.1:0-2406 GCA_039030935.1 Pseudomonadota bacterium
GAAACATAATAAAGCTCCTCCTTTTCTAGCGTTAAGCGGGTAGCGATGCCGCGATATTCGCAAGCGTTTCTTGGCGAAGCAGGCGTTTGTTTCCTGTTAAAGGTGAACCGCTCAGCGGCTTGACGGATTCGGCATGGGCCATGGCTGTCGCATGCAGTTTTTCCGCGTCGACAACTTGATCGAGATAGCCTGCCTTTACCGCGGTTTCTGGATCGAACAATTCACCAAACACCATGGAGCGGGTTTTATAGTCATCTGCGACGCGGGCTTTGACGAGTTCAGATGCAAAGATGGGAAGAAC
The DNA here is from genome assembly GCA_039030935.1 of Pseudomonadota bacterium. Classification (GTDB taxonomy): domain Bacteria; phylum Pseudomonadota; class Alphaproteobacteria; order Caulobacterales; family Hyphomonadaceae; genus Henriciella. Next base: position 302 of record JBCCDF010000286.1, read on the forward strand.
CATATTGATCTGGGTTTCATTGGCTCCGATTTTGAAATCGCCTGCCGTACCGATGCGGACATCGCATGAGAGTAAAATAAAGCACCCCATCGCAACACCATGACCATTGCATGCCGCGATCACAGGCATCGGAAAGCTGTAAAGCCGATGGGCGAGCTTTCCACCCCCATCGACAAGCGCTTTCACTTGATCGCCCGGTAGGCTCATCATCAGTTTAAGGTCAAAGCCGCCAGAAAACCGTCCTTCACGGCCTGTGATGATGAGAACTTTTGCCTCTTTCTCAGCTTCATCCAAGCAGGCGTGAAGCGCCTCGAGCATAGGTGGGTTGATCGCATTCGCCTTGCCATCATCCATTGTAAGGATGGCAATTTCATTCTCAATTTTGAGTGTCGCTGGGGCGGTCATTGTGGCTCTCCCGAAAAATTTTCTTTCTTCTAGCTATCCTTTCCGTAGGAGAAGCAAGGGCGCAGCGGCTATTGTTCTCTCGAGGATTGCCAGCGCGCGTAAAAGCCCATCGCACTGCCGGATAATTGGCCCAGCGCTGTAATATCGCCGTCTTCACCCACCTGCAGGACTGCGATCTCACCCTCGGTTAGAGAAAGCCCCGTGACCTGTCTGATCGTGCCACCATGGCCAACAAGCACGACATTTGTGCCCAGCAGGTTTGGCCCAACCTCGCTCAAAACAGATTTTGCTTCTTCAACTGCGGCCGACATGTTTCGCGCGCTATTCTCACCCGGCTCATGGTGCATAAGGCGGTTATCCAGCTCATAGTCGACGCCGAACATATACCGCGCGGTTTCAGCGCCGCGACACATCGGACTGGAAATAACACGCGCGATGGGGATGCCGACCTCTCGGATCACGACCCCCGTTTCATAAGCAGCCGCGACGCCTGATACGGAGAGATTACGCTGGGCGCGGCACTCATTCGGTGGGCGGGAATAATCATCCGCGCGAGACGGCACTTCTGTGCGCTCATGGCGGATGTAAAGGACGTAGCCGCCTTCTTTAATGGCATCTATCAGCGCCCATGTGCTCATTGGTTTTTCTGGAGCATCCTGAGCGGCGCTCATGGGCAAGCTCACACATAGATATGTGATTGCGATGATACAGGATTGAATGAACCTCGTAACCGGGCGGTGTTTCTGAAGGGGCATGATGGCGTCCTCTACTTTGATAAATCGACCGACCATACGCAGCCGTATAAGTCTAGTTAAAGTGTTCTATGACAGAGTAAGAGGCCGCCTAGCGTGCCCGTCTGGACCGGAAAAAGTCGCGCAGGAGTGTCGAAGCTTCCTCTGCATGACCATGATCCTGTTGAATGTCTGGGCGCCAGTGGCAGGTCGGCTGATCGAAAAACTTTGGGCCATGGATTAGGGCGCCGCCCTTGGGGTCATCGGCTGCGAAGATAACCTTGCCTAGTCGCGCGAAACTGATCGCGCCCGCACACATTACACAAGGCTCCAAGGTGACGTACATATGAAGCCCGGTCAGTCTGTAGTTCTGAAGTCTTTGAGCCGCCGCCCGCATCGCTATGATCTCAGCATGGGCGGTCGGGTCATGGTCAGCAATCGGGGCGTTGCGACCCTCGCCAACAATCGCGTTTGTTTCCGGATCTACAATAACTGCGCCAACGGGAACCTCGCCCAAGGCCGCAGCCTCTCGTGCGAGGTTGAGAGCATGGCGCATATGATCAGACATATCGGTCACCGTCTTCCCATCGCGCTACAGCAGCGTAAAAGCAAGGGATGCGCATTGTAGCAGGACAGTTCAAAGGCCGGGCCATTGTGGCGCCGAAGACGCGCTCGACCCGCCCAACCAGTGATCGCGCACGTGAGAGCGTGTTCAATATGCTTGCTCATGCTGACGATGCGCCGTCGCTTAATGGAGCGAGGGTGATTGATCTGTTTGCTGGCTCCGGCGCGCTCGGCCTCGAAGCGATCTCGCGCGGGGCAAGTTTTTGTCTCTTTGTGGAAACGGCACATGCCGCACGCGGCGCAATCAGAGACAATGTTGAAGCACTCGGCTTGTTTGGCGTGACCCGTGTGCATCGGCGCAGTGCAACCAGTTTGGGGGATATGCCAGCGAGTATTGGCCAACCC
>JBCCDF010000287.1:0-2363 GCA_039030935.1 Pseudomonadota bacterium
CTCGATAAAGGTCCTGTGGATAGATTTCTCTGCAAATTTAGGTGTGTCTGCCATGGTTACTCCCCCTCTGGCTTGGTGGTTGATGAGGCCGCCCTCTCCGCGGCCTGTTTGATGAAACTCATACGGTCGCTCCAATAGGCGCTATATCCGGTGATCCAGCGCTCATGGATCTCTTGGATCGGCATTGCATTCAGAAACAGGCGACGTGTGCGCCCGTCTTTGCGGCTGATGATCAGCCCCGCCTCTTCCAGCACCTTCAGATGGTTCATGATCGCGATGCGACTGACATCGAAGCCTTTCGCAAGCTCTCCGACCCCTTGGCCTGGATGGTCACGAACAAGATCAAGGATCGCCCGACGCGTCTTATGCGCCAAAGCGTGAAACACCAGATCCATATCCATATTAGTAATCATGTAATTACATAATTACTTATTTAATGAAAAGTCAAGCGCACTCTATAAACTTCCACGTATTTGAGCCGATACCGCACAGTCGTTAGCAGCATATTTCCCCTTAGCCTGACCCAAACCAAGCAATCGCTGCGCCTCTAAGGGTATAGCCCAATAAGAACGCAGCATGTCCCAAATTGCCTGTCCGAAATGCGCGAAACGCGTTCCAAGCGAAGCCCGCTTCTGCACATTTTGCGGTTGGAAACTGAGCACACCCGTCACTGCGGATTTGAGGCTTAAGTTCGCTGAGCAGCAAGAGGCTGCCGCAGCCAGAGAACGTGAGAAAGAGCAGAACAAGGTAAATCTCCGCCAGCTACAAGCAGACAATCGCCATTATGCCTGTTCCCTTTGCGGCGCGCATAATCCCGTTCGGCTGTTCAATAGCTGTAACACATGCAGAACGCGTCAGAGCGACTCGTATGACGATCTCCAAAAGCAACTTGTCGAGCCGAAAGGTGTCCGTCCAATCAGACGCTATCTAAAGGGTCTAAATCGCTGCCAATCCTGCTCGACTTCACTTACCCCCGGCGCAATGCTCGGCGTTTGGATTGAAACTGAATACCGATACGGAGGCGGGCCCCAAAAAGATATTTTTGAAGCACCCGATTGGGCTCAGCCAGACACACTGTCGTTCGCGCCACCCGGCATGGTCATACACGACGCTTGCCACAGAGCCCTGCGACGCAAACGGGATCAGGAAAAACCGGCAGTCTCAAATTCGGAAAGCCAGCCACCGGTCGATCTGAAAGAGACGCTTTTGATGGAGCGCGCCACGCATTTGTGGGATGAGATGGTCGCAATACTATATCCAGACCCAGACCTGTTCTTTCTAAAGCGCGACGTTGCGGTCCGCGCCATCTATATCAAACCCTGCCCAAAGTGTTCAGAACGCGATGTCTTCGGTCTTGAAAAATATCTAGGAGATGCAACGCAATATCTTCGACCTGCCAAGTGGCACGGGCGAACATTAAAGCGTCAAACGAAATCCTGATCTGCCCCTCGATCCCGATGATTAATCCCCCCACAGGGTGATTAGAGAACGTGCATCCTGTGCTATCGAAATCCCATACGAGGTGAACAGACGATGCTTTTCAGATTCCCATTCTTACTCGCAGTTCTAACTGGCCTTGCGATCTGCTTTGCCAGCGATGCAAAGGCCTGTGATCGTAAGGACATCAAGCCGATGAACTTTGACGGGGTTATTGAAGAGGTGAGGTGTCCTCGCGGCGTCGCTTGTAGCGGTAAAATCAGCAAGGCTTTCAACGTGCCGAATGTGGGCGATGACGGTTTTAGCGTGCGCCGAAAAACGCGGACGTCCGCGCCGCTCTGCCTTTGGAATGCCGTGCGCGAAGCCGAAGATGGCGTCCCTCGTAAGTATCGAAAAGCTGATCGCCAAACCCGCGAGCGCTTGCAGGCCATTATCGATGAACACAGCCTCACAACACCGTTTGAGGAACTCTATGCCGATATCATGGCAAACGACCGCCTACGCCTTCTCGGGCTGGAAGATGATCAGGGCAACCGGCTACTCTCGGCGCACTATCGTTTCATTGAACCGCTATCCGATCGTTATGTGGCGGCTTGGGACCTAGACTGGCGTGCGCGCTTGATTGATCTAGAGACCGGTGAGAACAAGCCGTTCGATGATTATTATAAGTACGATTTCAGCGGTAACTTGGTCCAGTTTCTAGTTGGTGACGACCGTACGGCGCTTGTGGTCTTTGCATTGAACAAAAGACAGGATCGCTATGATTTGGCGATCATGGGTCCCAATGGAAAAACGGAAACAGTCATTCCCGATCTACGCGGCACATGGGAAGATCGAAATAAAATCGAAAACCGTTCAATTTTGGCTCTGAATGGCGGGGTCGTGCTATTCTTCGGTTGGGACGGAAACAACGAGCCAATCACCTA
>JBCCDF010000288.1:0-2349 GCA_039030935.1 Pseudomonadota bacterium
CCTTCCCGCTGAGGTTAGAAACTGAACCGATTTGGCACTCTGGGCGAGATGCCGATGATGCGACGCAAGCTTTCGCGCCCCTCACTTTCTAGCAGGATAACTGTCCGGCGCAGCTGTCATTTGGAAAACCCCGACATCTCGTCTCGTGGCCGAAACGGTTCATGCGCCGCCCGGCCTCAATCCAATCTGAGATCTGTTTTTGTGACCAGCATACTTTGAGGTCCGCCTTCGATGGCGGCTTTGGAGCCAAAATGACCGATGCTGCACAGCGCAACCAATGTCGGTTGTTCTTTCTTTGCCGACTTACGCAGAGGCCGTATAACCATCACAGATTCTGTTTTAACGCCACATTGTTGACAGCAACGTTTGAGACTGATCGGAAGAACAATTAGGTGCTTCGATGAAAGATCAAAACTCTCAAACTGGCCCTGAGCGCGCCATCAACCGGGTCATGCGACACTTCGATGGTTGTGAGCTTGAAACTCTCGCCACCGTTGAAAGGGCTTTTCCCGTCACGGTGCAACCTGACCTAGAGGCGGCAATTGCGACTGTCCTACCTGGCGCAGAGTTTGCAGGTATCTCTGCACGGCGCGGTTATGAAACCATTACGTTTTCGTACCTTGTCAACGAGCGGCGCGAACCTGCGGTAATATCGGCACCAGAATATCTCGATATCGACATAGGCGAAGAGAAAGCTGCGCGGTGTGTCGTGAGTGGAATTTGGATGTTCAAGATCGAAGGGGCGCCAGTCGCACTTTTGATCAGCCAAGTCGGTCGTATGGAACACAGCCCAGGCATTCATGCGCAGGTCATAGCGTCAGAGGATGCGGGAGGTCGCGAGGAAGCGCAGGCGATCCTTGCCGCGATAGCTAAGGCTCTGAATGCCAAGTCAGTCTATCGGGGTAAAGCGTTGTCCTTCGAGACGCAGCGAAGCTACATGGGCGGCCTCGGGGCGTTGCGTGTCCACTCGTTGCGGAGGCTCACGTTAGAAGACGTCATTCTTCCAACACCTACTTTAGAAACTCTTGACCGAACGGTATTTCAATTTGTTGAGACACGCGAAAAACTAAAGGCGAAGGGCTTTTCAACGAAACGCGGCCTGCTCCTTTACGGTCCTCCTGGTACAGGAAAAACCCATTTCATTCGTTATGTTCTGAGTCACATGAAAGGGCATACATCGCTTCTCGTTACCGCCGAACAAGTTGCCTTTTTCAATGAAATTATGGGCATAGCTCGTGCACTCCAGCCTTCGGTCGTCGTAATTGAGGACGCTGACCTCTTAGCTGGAACACGCGAAGGTCGCGGAGATTGCTCTCAGTTACTGTTGAACAGTCTACTTAATCACATGGACGGCTTAACTGATGAGGCCGAAATCATGTTCATCTTGACGACGAACCGGCCCGAAACGCTGGAAGAAGCAGTGCGCGATCGTCCTGGGCGCATTGATCAAGCGGTGGAAATCCCGCTGCCCGATGGGAACTGCCGCGAACGTCTACTTGATCTCTACAAGGCCGATATGACGCTTGAGCCTGACGTTGTTGATGAGTGCGTAAAGCGAACTCGGGGGGCTTCGGCGGCCTTCATGCGCGAGATTGCCCGTCGGATGGGTCAGTTCGCAATTATTCGTGGCTCCGACAGCATCTCACTCTTAGATTTGCATGACGCACTTGGTGACATGGTCTCAGACGGTTCGTTTACTAAGAAAGCTCTCGGCGCAGAGGCAATTACCAATACGTAAGTTCTGGCCCCGAAGCGGCCATTGGCGCAGCTGCAGCGAAATGGTGCTTTGTCCGCGAGGGAGCCATTCCTTAGTGGCGTTGGAACCGAAAGAAATGGGAGCTGCCTGTGGTGCCTGTTTCTCTTGTCGGAACCGCTTCAGTCTCACGCCAAAGATAGGTCAAGCGGCTTAGAGACTCCGTGGCCCATTAACGCGCGAACGGCACCTCTCTCGCGGGCAGCACGCGCCCGGTGCAGGCTCCGAAGCCGATCTGGTAGCCGTCCCCCTTTGCCGTACCGCTCAGGGTGAGGGTGTCGCCGTCCTCGATGAAACGGCGGTGGGTTCCGTCCACGAGCTCAATCGGTTCTTCGCCGCCCCAACTCAGCTCGAGCATGCTCCCGCAGTTGTGCCGCTCCGGCCCGGAGATTGTGCCAGAGCCCAAGAGGTCTCCCACCCGCATGGGGCAGCCAGATGTTGTGTGATGCGCCAACTGCTGTGCGGCGGAGTAGTACATTTCGTTGTAGTTCGTCGTGGTGATCGCCTGTTCCGTGCCGCCTTCGGGCCGCAATGACACCTCCAGTTCGATGTCAAAGAGCATGGGGCCATCGTCCTTGAGATGGTCCAGAAGCTCG
>JBCCDF010000289.1:0-2256 GCA_039030935.1 Pseudomonadota bacterium
ACGGCGCGAACACCGTGCCCGCTTCGAGAAAGTTCGCGACCCTTATCTGCGGGAGCGTCTTCATGATTTAGAGGATTTGGACAATCGTCTTTTGCGCGTCCTGGCAGGCTCTGAGACGGTGAGCGTGAATGGGGATGCGTCCAATCCTGAAATTCTGGTTGCGCGTCGGCTTGGCCCTGCAGAATTGTTGGAGTATGGCCGCTCAGGATTGGCCGGCATCGTTTTGGAAGAGGTCGCGGCTTCAAGTCATGCTGCGATTGTGGCTCGAGGGTTGGGCATACCGACGGTGGGCGGTATTGAAGGCTTGCTGACCCAGGTTGGACGGGGTGATCCGATTATTGTGGATGGGGAGCAAGGCTCCGTCCATTTGCGCCCAGACGAAGATCTTTTGCGCGCCTTTGAGACCCGGCGCACGCTTCGTGGTGAGAGACAGGCCGTATACGAAGCGCTGCGAGACAAACCGGCGCAAACACAAGACGGACAAGATGTGCGTCTGATGCTGAACGCAGGCCTAGCGCTTGATTTAGACTATCTTGAGAAGACAGGCGCTGACGGTATCGGGCTGTTCAGAACCGAGTTTCAGTTTTTAATGTCTGACACCTTGCCCAAGGTCGGTGATCAGATCGCGCTCTATCGCAAAGTTCTTGAAGGGGCGGGAGGGAAACCGGTTTATTTCCGAACGCTTGATCTCGGCGGTGATAAGATGCTGCCGAATTTGAATGACAGTCGTGAAGAGAACCCTGCATTGGGATGGCGCTCTGTCCGGTTTGCCTTGGATCATCCGGGCCTGTTCAGGCGTCAGCTACGTGCGCTAGTGCGAGCTGCTGATGGGCGAGACCTGACCTTAATGTTTCCGATGGTTACGAGCGCTCATGAGTACCGCGCGGCGCGAGAACTTTTGGAAAAGGAGTTGGCCCACAGCCAATCCCGGCAAGCGGGGACGCCGACATCGGTTAAAGTCGGGGCCATGCTGGAAACGCCAGCTTTTGCGTATGCTTTAGAAGATTTGCGCGGCGAGGTCGATTTTGTCTCAATCGGGACAAATGACATGATGCAGTTCTTCAACGCTGCAGACAGGATGACACCGCTCGTCTCGGAACGTTATCCATTTGCCTCACGACCCGTCATGCGTTTTTTGAAGCAAGTTAGAGATACGTGTGAGCGATTAGACATACCGGTGTCGATCTGTGGCGAGGCTGCGAGCCATCCGATACGCGCTTTATGCCTTATTGCGCTCGGCTATCATTCTCTTTCGATGCCTGCAGGGGGTGTTGGTCCGGTCAAGAAGATGATCAGATCACTCGACTTTTCACGACTAAAATCAGATTTTGCGGCACTTTTAGCAGCGCCAGAGCCCGTTCTGCAGTCCGGTGTTTTAGAGCTTGTTGACGATTATGGTATTCAACTCTCTTAATAAGATTTGAGTAATTGCGTTCCATGTTTGATTTTATCCCTGAAACCGACGCGCGTCCAAGCGAACTGTCTGATCAGCTGACACCGGGTGAACGGTTGCGGTTGGCCAGAGAAGCGCGCGGGGAGACGATAAAGGATATCGCATCAAGAACGCATCAATCCGTCGATACGTTGAGGGCTCTGGAAGCCATGCAGACCGATGGGATGTCAGCGACGCTTATACGGATGCATGCGGCGCGTTACGCCAAAGCGGTTGATCTTCCAAGCGAAGACCTTGCCAATGCCTATGCGAGTGCGCGCGCAATGATGAGTTTGGGCACGCCAGACATCTCTGATGGGCCTCGCTTCACGCAGCGTTTTCGTAAATCCCATCTTGCGGTCGCGGCTTGCGCTCTAGCCGCTGTCAGCGTTGCCTTGATGACAGGCTTGCAAAGCGAGGAAGACGATCTTCAAACGGTTCCTGTATCGACCCGTATTCTCGCGCAACAAGCGGTGCAGACTAAGAGTGATCGCGAGAGGATGACAGCGCGACCCCTCACTGCAGAACTTGCATTTCGCGCGAAGCGGAGTGGCTGGATCGAAGTGCGTGCGTCTGATGGGACGGTTTTTAGAAGTCGCGATATGTCGGTTGGTGAAGTTTACTATCCGCGATTGAATGCGGGTTGGACTGTAACTGTCAGGGACGCGTCGGCTTTTGAGGTCATGCTCGATGGTCAAAGCGTCATGGACATGGGGGATGCCTCCCCAAGATATTCACTCAGTGTTGACCAAGTTGCCAAAACGGCGAGTGCCTATCTAAAGCAGAACACGGCTGAACGTCAGCAGAGCAGTCGCCCACAAAAC
>JBCCDF010000290.1:0-2254 GCA_039030935.1 Pseudomonadota bacterium
AGAACAGGCCCGGCAGAACAGGATCAGAAACTCAACTCCCACTCGAAACTCAATTGCATTCTCGCCTGTATTCAGGCCGATAAGGCAGGCGCGGACGAGGCTTTAATGCTCGACCCGGATGGCTTTGTCGCGACCTGCAATTCAACCCATTTCTTTATTGTGCGCGACGGCGAGGTCTGGACCAGCCCAGCTGATTACTGCCTCGGCGGGATCACACGCGGAAACATCATTCGCGTCTGCCGCGAAAACGGCATTCCCGTCTTCGAGAAGCGGTTCTCTCTGTTTGATGTCTATTCCGCCGATGAAGCCTTCATCACAGGGACCTTCGCCGGGACGACCCCTGTGCGCGAAGTCGATGGGCGTATTCTGGCATCCACGAATGGGCCGATGACGCAGCGTTTATCAGCGCTCTATAAAGCCCTCATCGAAACCAATCTGACGCCAATCTCATGAGTCTTCGCATCGCGATGTGGTCCGGGCCACGCAATATGTCGACAACGATGATGCGCAGTTTTGGATCGCGCCCTGACACCATATGCATAGATGAGCCCTTCTATGCCGCCTATTTGAAAGCCTCGGGCCTCGTTCATCCGATGCAAGACGAGATCATGGCGAGCCAATCCAGCGACCCGTCTATCGTCGCTGATAAGATGAGGGCCTCTGACCCGGATCACGACATCATCTATCAGAAGCATATGACGCATCACATGGTCGATGCCTTGCCACGTGACTGGATGAGTGAGGTGACCAATGTCTTCCTGATCCGCCATCCCGCCCGCGTTTTGCGCTCCTATGCCCGTAAGATGGAGACAGTCAGTCTGGAAGCCACCGGGTTTCCCCAACACCTTAGCCTCTATGAACACGCACGACAGCAAAGCGGACAAACACCGATCGTAATTGATAGCGACACCATTCTGGCAGACCCGCCCGCGGCCTTGAAGCGGCTCTGTCAGGCGCTTCAAATTGATTGGGATAATCAGATGCTGAGCTGGACAGCGGGACCAAAACCCGAAGACGGTGCATGGGCGCCGCACTGGTATGATAGCGTCTGGGCCTCGACCGGTTTCGGGCCACCTGCAAAGGACCTCCCCACACTCTCAGCTGACCTCCAAGTACTCTGTGATGACGCCATGGCGATCTATGAAACGCTGAAAGAGACGGCGATCTAAACACACCCCTTCTAGAGGGGCGTTCAGGTGCACACCTCCGTCAATGAACCAGCGTATCAGTCTTCCGCCCGATTTTACTTGTTTGCCGTAGGGGGAGGTTTAGTCTCTGCAGCAAAACAGAAAACTCATGGGAGACTTCATCATGGCTGACGGACAAGAGCTGCCGCCTTTTCGACCGATTGCACAAAAACGACCCGATATTGAATGCATCCGCAAACCGGACGGCACAGTCTATCTCAGTCAACGCCATCAGCCTGGAGATCGCCCGCGCACCATCCCTCACGCGCTTGCAACACGCGCTGGTATGCACCCGGATCGTCCTTGGCTAAAACAGCGCAGCGCCACCACTGACGAGTGGGAACATGTCACCTATGGCGAAGGCAAAGCGCAGAGCCATGCGCTCGCCCAAGCCTTCCTCGATATGGGTGCAGGCCCGGATGCCCCAGTCATGATCCTGTCTGGCAACTCTATTGAGAGCGGCCTTGTCATGATGGCGGCGATGACGATTGGCGCGCCAGCCGCCCCGATCTCTGTTCCCTACTCCTTGATGAGCACGGATTTCGCCAAGCTCAAGCACACCTTCCATGCCGTCAAACCGAAGGTGGTCTTCGTGCAGATGCTGGAGCCGTTTAAGCCGGCTCTTGCCGCTCTCGGCGATCATGGCTGCACTGTCATCGCCTTGCACGGCGCAGGCGGCGATGTCGTCAGCTATACAGACTTGCTCTCAACACCTGTCACAGAGGCCGTCGCGAGCGCCATGGATGCGCTCCATGATGACAGCATCGGCAAATACCTTTTCACCTCTGGCTCAACAGGGATGCCAAAACCTGTCCCAACCACGCAAGGTGCCATGTGTTCAATGCTCGCCGGGCAAGAAGGGCTCCGCGATAACAGTCGCGATCCCGATTATGATCCTGACCGGGTCGATAATTTCCTCGATTGGCTGCCGTGGAACCACATCTCAGGCTCGAATGTGAACTTCAATGGAGCGCTCTGGAACGGCGCAACCTTCTGGATCGATGGCGGCAAGCCAACGCCAGCCTTGTTCCACGAAACCATTCGCAATGTCCGCGATGCAAAACCTG
>JBCCDF010000291.1:0-2248 GCA_039030935.1 Pseudomonadota bacterium
GCGCCCTTCGCACCTGTTCCTCATGTGGTGAAGGACGAAGACGGCTTCCGCCTGATCGAAGACGCGACCGGTCCGACGAAGGACGCTTTTGGTCGGATGGTCGCTTTCCATGGTCAAATGGGAATGTTCGTTCGAGCGCTCGCTTATATGCTGTCTCATGGTGCGGATGGTTTGAAGCAGGTCGCGGAAGATGCGGTTCTGAATGCAAACTATGTTCAGGCGCGTTTGAAGTTGGTTATGACGCCAGCCTTTGATGGCTTTTGTATGCATGAGGCGCTCTTCTCGGACGCTTTCACCGCGGATGGAATTGAGACCATCGATATTGCCAAGGCCCTGATTGATGAGGGGTATCATCCGATGACGATGTATTTCCCTCTGGTCGTTCATGGCGCCATGCTGATTGAGCCGACCGAGACCGAAAGCAAAGCAGAGTTGGATCGCTTCTGTGACTCGATGTTGTCTGTGGCAGAGCGCGCAAAAGCCGGTGATGAGAGCATGAAAGGCGCACCCTATCTTGCGCCCATGAAGCGCCTTGATGAGACAAAAGCGGCCCGTAAGCCGATTTTGAAATGGCTGCCGCCCGTGCCAGAAGCGATCGCAGCGGAGTGACGCCACAACCCTCCGACAACGCTAAGGTGACGACGGTGACGCTGTCGTTACCTTTTGCCGCGTCCAAATTTTACCCAAGCGAATGATCGGGCGCTCATAGAGATAGTAGGCCAAGGCCGAGACGCAGATAGCAGCGGCAATTGCGACTACAATGAAGCCAGCCCGTGCGGTCCAGCTCGGTTCAAAGACCGCGAACCAAACCCGCCCGAGCCCGCTCAAGACAAGAATATGGCTGAGGTAAAGCGCGTAGCTCCAATCGCCAATACGAACCAAACTCTGCGAGACACGCTGTCCAACATTGTGTTTTAATTCCATTTGGACAAGTCCGTAGACAATCAGCGCAGAGGGGACACCAAAAAAGAGCGTTCTGTACCATGCGAGATATTCGTGGAAGCCGAGAAAGAGCGGGAAGGTCGCGAAGGCGATTGCGAATGACAGAAGGCCCAGACAGAAAGCTGTCCGCGAGAAATCCACTTTGTTTGCTCGAATAAGATAGGCGGCACCCGCGCCCATCAGAAATTCGAGCGTCATCGGATAAGTTGCAAGCTCCAGGAGTGTCGATGCATAGAATGTTGACGTTCCTAAGCTCGCCGGAACAAGCACCAAGCCTGCCCATAAAAGCATTGCTGGACCCCGCCATCTCTGCGGGAAAAGTAGGAGGATCGCAAAAACCACATAGAAATACATTTCATGGATGAGCGTCCAGCCGACATTTAAAACGGGTAGCCATGCCTGTGGTATAAGGAGCGCCGACTTGATCATGTAGTCGATGCCATCCATCCCGCGCCGATCTAATTCCGCACTATCCCAAGGCACACCATAGCTGATCCAGAAATAGGCCGCTGTAAGACCTGCAAATAACCACCAGAGGGGGTAAATCCTGAACACTCTTGCGAGAATAAAGTTTCCGGCAGAGCGTGGGCCTGCCGCTGTATTGCCCGCCACCCAAACCATGATGAAACCGGAAATCACGAAGAACAGGTCGACCCCACTCGCGCCATTCACCCAGATATCCGACATCAAAGGGCGCTCGCCTGCGTCCGTCGCGCCGGATTGGCGGGCCTCGATTGTGCGCAGATGCCCCATCATAACGAGCAAGGCTGCGACGCCGCGAAGGGCCTGAATGGTTCTTAATTGCGACGACCCCGACAAACTGTCACTTCCTCTTCACTCGATTTTTAGAGCCTTAAACTAAGGCTCTAAAATGAGAGCGTTTATTTTGCCAGAATAACAACTCATAAACAAAGCGTGACATGGTTTTGCTGGACACGCCACAGGGATAAAACCATATACTCCACATGCCTGACGGAAGCCCACATCTTGATCCTAAAAATCAAAGCGGTATCGCGCCCCCATTTGGGGTTGTGGGTCAGGGTATGCGGACCCTGATCAGACAATTTTTTGCGCTCTTAGGACTGTTGATGATTGTGATCGCGATCCCGATCGCTTTTGTCACCCCGATCCTTCCCATTGGCCTGCCGATCGCAATCATAGGTGTTGTCCTGCTCGGCCGAAATTCGATTTGGGGCCGCAACTGGATGGAGCGTGTTCTCGCGCGTCATCCTCGTATGGAACGCTTTGCCCCAAACTGGCTGATGAAAGCTGTGTTTGGTCGCGCGAAGCGCAGCGATATTTAAAA
>JBCCDF010000292.1:0-2182 GCA_039030935.1 Pseudomonadota bacterium
AGGTTTTCTTTCGGGTCATAGCGCTTTTCGCCATCGCCCTCTGCTTCAACGCAGGCGGCCATAATAGCGGTCAGGTGCTTCTTCACGATCTTAGAACCGGTGACGAGCGCCGCGACTTTCTCTTCCTCTTTCACTTTCCATTCGATGTAGGTTTCAATGTCCGGGTGATCGACATCGACGACAACCATTTTGGCTGCGCGCCGTGTTGTGCCACCGGATTTGATTGCACCCGCAGCCCGGTCGCCAATTCGCAGGAAGCTCATCAAGCCGGATGATGTCCCACCGCCGGACAGATGCTCGCCTTCGCCACGAATGAAAGAGAAGTTTGAGCCTGTGCCTGAGCCATACTTGAAGAGACGCGCTTCACGGACCCAAAGATCCATAATGCCACCTTCATTGACGAGATCGTCGCCGACGCCCTGAATGAAGCAAGCATGCGGTTGTGGGTGCTCATAAGACGACTTTGATTTCGTCAGCTTGCCCGTCTCAGGGCTAACATAATAATGTCCTTGGCCTGGACCATCGATACCATACGCCCAATGCAGCCCCGTGTTGAACCACTGCGGCGAGTTTGGTGCGACGCGTTGGGTTGCTAGCATGTAAGCGAGTTCATCGCGGAACGCTTTGGCGTCTTCTTCGTTATCGAAGTAGCCGCCTTTCCAACCCCAATATGTCCACGTGCCCGCGAGACGGTCGAAAACCTGTCGTGAATCGCGCTCAGGTCCGTAGCGCTCTTCTTTTGGCAGCTTTGCCAACGCTTTCTCATCGGCAACGGAGCGCCAAAGCCATGACGGGACCGAATTTTCTTCCACTTTCTTTAGCTTGGCAGGAACACCAGCCTTTCGGAAATACTTCTGCGCGATGATGTCGCTCGCGACCTGGCTCCAGTCTTCTGGGACTTGAATGTTGTCCAGCTGGAAAACGATAGACCCGTCAGGATTGCGGATCTCACTTTTCGCCTCGCGAAATGTCAGGCTCGCATAAGCTGACTCACCAGCTTTCGTGAATACTCTTTCAATCTGCATAATCTCAGCTCCGTTAACCTATCGTATCATGAAGAAGAAAGTGGCCCAGCCCTCTTTCCTCAAATTCGGTGTCGGTGACCCAAAACGAGTCACCAACGTCACGACTCATGAATGCACTTTTCAACGAGAGGATCAACATCTAGTTAAATTAATTGTCACTGCATCTACATATAGTGTGCGTTTGAGCTGTGCACAGAGGCGCGCTTTCTTGTTGATAACCCTTTGTTAACGCTTTTTAAGGGCACGGTGAGTCGCTTCATGTACAGAAAACGGCAACCTAACCAAATCACCAATAGCTGTCGCTGAATCGGGAAAACAAGCTGACTGGAACAGGAAAAGGTGAGGCGGATGTGATCCCTTGATGGTGACGGAAATACTACCACCACGACACCTTACCTGCCGATCAAAGCATAATTATTCCGCGGCATCTTGTCGGGAGCGAAACTTTGAGAAATCGAAATATGGATGGTACGCCCAACAGGGTTCGAACCTGTGACCTACTGATTAAAAGTCAGTTGCTCTACCAGCTGAGCTATGGGCGCTTCCGAAGTCGGTCACATAGTCTGCGCAACTGACTAGGTCAACGCCACAGGCTGCGACGCAATCACATATCACACTTGAACTTACAGCGCGCCCTGTCAGACTGATAAAATGACACAAAAACATCTCTTTTGCTTCTCTATTTGCACGCTCGGTGTGGCCGCGATGACAGGATGCGCATCAAACACCGCTACAGAAGAGGTAAAACAGGAAAGCAGTCTCACTCGCGCCTATCAAAGTACGCGCGCCGGCATCGGGACTGCCGCTATGACTCCGGTTGAAGATCTGAATCTACGACGCGAAGATATTCCAGACCTTCTCGAAGAGATTGACGACCCCTACGATATCACAACAAACCTCAACTGTGATGAGATTGCAGCGCAGGTTCTCGAACTTGATCAAGTGCTTGGCCGCGATTTTGATACGCCAAAACCAGATCAACGACGCTCAGACGGGCAAATAGCCGCCGATGGTGCCTCTAGCGCGCTCTTAGACACAGTCGCATCGGAAGCGGGGGGCTTGATCCCATTTCGCGGTGTTGTCAGACGCGTCAGCGGTGCACGCGCCTGGGACAAGAAGGTTCTTAAGGCTTATGAGCGCGGCAGCCACCGCCGAAC
>JBCCDF010000293.1:0-2096 GCA_039030935.1 Pseudomonadota bacterium
GAACGGTTTTGAAGCGGCGTGTCATGATGTGTCTCCATCGGCGTGTGTTTCGATGGGACCAATTTGGCAGCCGCTTAAGATAATTAAAAATTCTTAGTAAGCATCTTATCTATGCTTCATGGGCATCAATTCCCAAGACTGCGTTCGTGAGCAGTTGTGTCAAGCTGCCGGGCGATTTTTGCGTCACAAACAGAAATTCAATCGGGACAGACAACCCCTCGACCTCGCGGAATTGAACGCGGCGTGGCGGGCGCTGCACATTGGCGGAGTTCACGAAAGCGCATCCAACACCGGCAGACACAAGGCTGAGTATCGTGGTCTCATCTGCGGCCTCCTGCACAATCTGCGGCTCAAACCCGATCCCCGCCAACGCGCTGAACAGCTGGTCATGATAAGCGGGTGCTACGGACCTTGGAAACGCGACGATTGGCAAGCCATCAATGTCTTCGAGGGTCAATGGACTATCGTGCTCAAACACCAAGTCCGTGGAGGCCGCCAAAACGACGTTGTCTATGCGCAACGGATGCAGTTCCAAGGCCTCTTTAGCGATGTTGTCTTGGCGATAGACAAATGCAGCGTCGATCTCTCCCGCCAGCAGCGCGTCAATCTGGCTGACCGAACTCATAGGCCTGATATCAAGCCGTATCCGGTCGTGCTTACGTTTGAACAGGCTCAAGGATTGCGGCACATGCCCTGCCCAAGAAGCGCTTTCCAGCAGACCAACCCGTATAACACCCGCCTCACCCTCAGAGACACGGCGCGCGGCCTCCGTCGCATTTTCCGTTTCCAGCAGAATGGCGCGGGCCCGCGCGGCAAAGACGCGCCCTGCGTCTGTCAAAACGACCCGGCGTCCTTCACGCAGAAGCAGATCAAAGCCAAGCTCTGCCTCCAAATCCCTGATCTGGCGAGAGACTGCTGGCTGCGCGATGTTGAGGCGTTCGGCTGCGTGGCTTATGCCGCCATGATCAGCGACGGCCACGAAGTAGCGCAGATGACGAAGTTCCAATGCATACCTCAAAGGCATTAAACTCAATGCATACTAACTTTGGAAGGCATCTTTCTAACAGCATAAATTCATCGGTAGCCCTCGAACATGAGAACAAGCCCGATGTGAAACCTATTCACTTCACAACTTATGGGCGCAATTTCCGGAGCGATCACCTTCGATGCTGGGCCAGTTCCAATGTCGCGACAAAGGCGGGGATCGACGCTGGCATGACGCCAACGGCTTTGAGCTTTCTGCGCTATGTGCCACCGGGGCTTCTCGCCATTCCGCTTCTGATATGTTGGCGATACCGGTCAAAAGACCGGAGCCTGCCATTTCCGAAACTTGCAGCCCTCGCTACCTTGGGCGGTCCGTTATTCGCTCTGATTGCCGTCGGGGGATATCAATTCGCACCGCTGGCGCATGGTCTGCACTTCGCGTCGGTTGCTGCTTTGTCGCTGGAACACTTTTTGGCGCATTTCTATTGCGAGAGCGTACTGCGACGCCGCGGATGATCGGAGCTGTGGTCATGTTTGGCGGGTTTGCCTTACTCTTCGGGGTCGAAAAGCATGGCCCAAACGACAATTGGCTGGTCGGCATCGCTCTGTTCATCACGGCGGGGACGATGTGGGGTGGATACACCGTTTTGCTGCGCCAACGGTTTCAGAGAGAGTCAGTGGTGGCTGTTAGTGCGTAAACTGCCAGAACCGCTTAGAGTCGGCCTGTCGCTGATCTTGAAGGAGGTTTCAATTGGAAGCGTTATCAAGCGACTTTCTCGGAGGCGTTCTCGTCACTTCATTCACAACTGTTCTACTTGCGGTTGGTGCTTATTTCGGGGCCCGGCATGAGTACTATCGGCAACTGAGAAACGATGCGCGCACGATCGTTGTGACCTACCTCTCAACGACTGAAGCAACGAAAGACAGCCTCGAACGAGTTCTGAACAACCCAGCTACCTTCGCTGCGCCGTTCGACAGCATGCAATCCCACTCTACCAGATCATTCTGCGGGCACATCTTTTCGTTGATCTTGCTCATCGAAGAGTGCGCCCGAGATGCTTTTGGCCGCTGAGGTGACACGGTGGATCAGGACAAAGACAGCCGGGATCGCA
>JBCCDF010000294.1:0-2093 GCA_039030935.1 Pseudomonadota bacterium
CCTTTATGGAGGCCTCGGGCTGATCTTGGGGGGCACGGCATTCCTGCTTCTCGGCATCCTCACTTTCGTTGTGGCAGTCATGTTCGATATGCAGGACCCGGAGCGGATCCGTAAGCCTTCAGATCATGCGTTCTGGCTTCACCTCGCCGCCGCTCCTCAAATCATATGGGGCGTTAGCACGATTGTAACGGGCTCTAATATTCTCGGGGGATCAACAACGAGTGGAACCGACAATACCACGCAGAGCTTGGCTTTATTAGGCGTCCTGCTCGTAATCGGCATTCTGTCACTCGCCATCAATCGACGCGCGCTCATTGCAGCGAGCCTTGCAACCTTCATATTTGGCTTGAGTTTTGTTTTGAGCGAAGCGGGCCTTGAGGCGTCCAGCATCTTTATTCTTGTGACGATTATCATTGGATCGGGTGTCGTGCTTTTGGGCGCGGGATGGAAAACGGCGCGCAGAGGTGTGCTTGTATTCTTCCCGAAAGGCGGCACATGGAGCCGGGTGTTCCCTCCCGAACCTGTCTGACCGATCTAGGAAGCTGACATGACCCAACTCACTCCTGCCGAAATTGTTTCGGAGCTTGACCGCCATATTGTGGGACAAAAGGATGCCAAGCGCGCCGTTGCTCTGGCGTTGCGAAACCGCTGGCGGCGTAAGCAGGCACCAGAGGGTTTGCGTGAGGAAATTACGCCAAAGAACATCCTCATGATTGGCCCAACGGGTGTGGGGAAAACTGAGGTTTCGCGGAGGCTTGCAAAGCTTGCGAATGCGCCTTTCCTAAAGGTCGAGGCGACCAAGTTTACAGAAGTCGGCTATGTCGGCCGCGACGTGGAGCAGATCGTTCGTGATCTTGTCGAAGCCGCGATTGGCATGGTGAAGGAAACCAAGCGCAAAACCGTTGAAGCTCAGGCCCGCGATGCCGCTGAAAAACGTCTGCTTGATGCTCTGGTCGGCGAAGATGCGCAGACCTCAACCCGCGAAGTCTTCCGCCGTAAACTGCGCGATGGTGATTTAGACGACAAAGAGGTCGATATTGATCTCGCCGACACTGGTAGCGGTATGCCGATGATGGAAATTCCGGGCGGTGGCGGGTCCATGGGCATGATCAACCTCTCAGACATGCTCGGCAAGGCGATGGGCGGCAAGACAAAGCGTGTGCGGACCACAGTTAAAGAGGCCTACAAACCCCTAATCGAAGAAGAAGCAGACAAGCTGATCGATGAAGATGCGATCACGCGCGAAGCGATCCGGGCTGTTGAAGAAGACGGAATTGTGTTTCTCGATGAGATCGACAAAGTGGCTGGATCGTCCGGGCGCTCCGGCGCGGATGTCAGCCGTGAAGGTGTGCAGCGCGATTTGCTTCCCTTGATTGAAGGCACGACCGTTTCCACCAAGCGCGGCGCGGTGAAGACAGATCATATTCTGTTCATTGCTTCTGGCGCGTTTCATGTGGCGAAGCCTTCAGATCTACTGCCGGAGTTGCAGGGACGTTTGCCCATTCGTGTCGAGCTTTCGGCGCTTAGTCGCGATGATATGCGCCGTATTCTGGTTGAGCCGGAGGCCAGCCTGATCAAACAGCATGAGGCCTTGATGGAGGCTGAGGGCGTTACACTGGAATTTGATGAGGCGGCGATCGATAAGCTGGCCGATTTAGCCGTGAAGGTGAATGACACGGTCGAGAATATCGGCGCACGTCGCTTACAGACTGTTTTAGAGCGCTTGCTGGATGAAATCAGCTTCACCGCTCCTGATCGAAGCGGTGAAACGGTGACGATTACGGCTGACTATGTTGACGCGCAGCTCTCTGATCTGGCTGGGAATACCGATCTGTCGAAGTTTATTCTCTAGCGATTACTCAGCGGCGTGCTTGGTGGCGTGCTCATCATCGAAAATGTCTTCTATCGTGCAGTCGAACAGCCTAGCTAAGGCAAAGGCGAGCGGCAGAGACGGATCATATTTTCCCGTCTCAATCGCGTTGACCGATTGGCGCGAAACGCCGAGCTGATCGGCGAGTGTCGCCTGACTCCACTTACGCTCGGCGCGAAGGACCCTGAGACGGTTCCTCATAGGCAGTCTCCGCCACCCATAG
>JBCCDF010000295.1:0-1985 GCA_039030935.1 Pseudomonadota bacterium
ACGCTCAGCGATGTCCAGATGCACCAAGATGAAATCGCTGTCTCTGATGTTGCTGCCAATGAAACGGTGGAAAATGAAGCCTCGGTTGAGGACAGCGCTGAAGTGCAAGACGAGGAAATAAACGATTCGGAGGCTACGACCTCGAAAACGCGATTCAATCCTTGGACGTAGCAGTTCGAGTATCTGGAACAGACAAATATCCGTGCTGAACATGTCGATCTAGTTGCCAGAATGACACAAAAATTAGCAATCTAGAAATTACTCAAACAAGACTGTCCCATAATACTTGTGGGCTCGTTTTCTTTCAGACACAGCGTCCTTAATCGCCTGTGTCGGACAGGCGTGAAGCAACCTATGAGAAAAGGTCTTGCACCCAATGTCTTCAAAAAATCTGCTCAAACTCAGCGTCGCGACATCGGTCACAGCCGCGCTATTTTCTACGCCTGCATTCAGCCAGGAAATTGACGAAGAGGCGCGCCTCGCGCCTGTTGTGACAACCGCTCAGAGGGTCGAGGAAAACGCACAGGATGTTCCTATCTCGATCACTACGGTCGCGGATGAAAAATTGGACAACTTAAAAGCCGGTGGCGCAGACATCCGCTTTTTGTCAGCTCGCGTCCCAAGCGTCATCGCAGAAAGTTCCTTCGGACGCGCATTTCCACGGTTTTACATTCGCGGTATTGGTAACACTGACTTTGACCTGAATGCATCGCAGCCTGTCTCATTGGTCTACGATGATGTTCCTTACGAGAACCCAATTCTGAAAGGCTATCCAGTCTTTGACCTAGAGAGCATCGAGGTGCTGCGCGGACCTCAAGGGACACTTTTCGGACGCAACACACCTGGCGGGATCATTAAGTTTGATAGTGTAAAGCCTGGTGACGAACTCAACGGCTACATAAAGGCCGCATTGGGTTCATATGCGACAAGAGAAGTTGAAGGGGCCTTTGGTGCGCGTTTGAGCGACGATTTTTCGTTTCGCGTCTCCGGTATTTATCAAGATCGCGATCCCTTCGTGGATAATGTCTTCACAGGCGAAACGAACCGCTACGAAGGCTTTGAGGAAGCTGCGGGTCGCATTCAAGTCTTGTGGTCGCCTTTTGAAGACACCGACGTCCTGTTAAATGTTCATGGGCGGTCTAATGATTCTGATGCGCGGCTCTTCCGGGCTAATATCATTGATCAGGGACAGCAGGGCCTCGGAGATGATTTTGACTTCGAAACTGTAGCTTTCGACGGCGATAATTTCCTGACCCAAGATGCGCATGGAGTCACGCTTCGCGTCGACCGGAAAATCAATGAGGCTTTCGACCTGACTTATGTCTTCGGACGCGAAACTGCAGAAGTTGACTCGCGCGGTGACATTGATGGCGGTTTTGGCGCAGCGTTTCTGGGCGCGGGCAATTTTGGCCCGGGCTTTATTCCTTTCCCGTCGGAAAGTTCCGGCACCGTGGACGACTTAACTCAAGTCACAAACGAGCTTCGTCTTGCTTTTGACGACGGTGGGGCACTTCGCTGGCAGGCGGGTTTGTTCACATTCGACGAGAGCTTGCAGATCACGTCGCGCAGCTTTGATACGCTTGCGCCCGGGCGTCCCGAAAATGGTCGTGCTATTCGTACAGGCGACACGACGGCATTCAGTTTCTTTGGATCGCTTGAGTATGATGTCACAGAGCAGCTGACATTAGCGGGTGGTGCGCGTTTCACGGATGAAAATAAGGACTTCGAGGTTGAGCGTGAACTAGGACCGTTCGGATCTGGCACATTTGGTCCAATCTCTGGCAGCGTTGGTGACGAGCAAGTAAGCTGGGATATCTCCGCAACCTATGCTTTCTCTGAGGATTTGAACGCTTATGCCCGTATCGCAAAGGGTTTTCGTGGTCCCTCTATTCAGGGACGTTTGGTCTTCGGAAATACAGTTTCAGATGCTGAAAGCGAAACCGTTCTCTCTTACGAAGCGGGCGTGAAGTCTGAGCTGCTTGATA
>JBCCDF010000296.1:0-1974 GCA_039030935.1 Pseudomonadota bacterium
CGCGAGCTTTTTTCCATCGGCTGAAAAGTCGACAGGATAAAGCGCGCCCTCTCCTTCATGAACCACGCGGAGTGACGACGGGTCCTCAGGGTCAGCCATCAGAATATCCCAGTTCGGATCCCCTGCGGTTGAGCGATACCAGGCGACCTGCTCCCCATCATCGGTCCAGGCAATCGCTCCGTTGCGGGTGCCCGGCTCTGTAAACTGCGTGACCTCACCGGTCTCACTATCGAAATAGAAGCCTTGGAAGAACTCATCCCCGCCCGTATCTTTCGCAAAGACAAAACCGTCACCATCAGGGTCGGAGCTCGCGCCGCCGACAGGCTCGTCATAAAACGTCACTTGACGACGCGCGCCGAGTGGCATTGTCACTTTGTGAACCTGTCCGACCTCGCCAAACCGCGTGCTGATGAAGATGCCGCCTTCGGTCCAATCAGAGAAGCCATGCCCGCGGAAATTTGAGTATTGGCGCAAACGCTCGCTAATCTCATCGGGAATCTCAGGGATGTTCTCCTTGACGAGGTTGCCCTCAGTGATCCGTTCATCTGTTTCAGCTATTGCTGTACCTGCTAGTCCAATCACTAAGGCCGCAGCGCCCACGAGAGACTTCATCCGCATCTATCACTCCTGTTGAATTCGATTTCGCCTGACAGGCGATATCACGTTTTACCTACATCATATAAGAGGCACGAAAAGACCAAACTTGATCGTTTTTGTGTATGAGGCTGATTAAGCTGGCGCTGCGTCAGGCTTGCACGTCTGCGAACACCGTTGCACCAGTCAAATCATAAGAAACTTGGGAGAAAAGCATGGGCCGCGTATCGGGAAAGAAAGCGTTTATTACAGGCGGAGCACAGGGGCTCGGTGAAGCGACCGCGCACATGCTCGCCAAAGAAGGCGCTAAAGTCACCGTCACAGACGTCAATGGCGCAGGGGCTGAAGGGGTCGCCGCAGCGATCAATGCAAAATATGGTGAAGGCACCGCTTTTGCCTGGCAGCAAGACGTGACCGATCAAGAGAGCTGGCCAACGGTTTTGCAAGAGGCTCACGACGCGATGGATGGGTTGAACATCCTCGTCAACAATGCCGGGATCGGCTCATTAGGCAGTGTCGAAGACGAGCCCTATGAGACCTATCAACACGTCATGAAGGTCGATGTCGACTCGATCTTCCTAGGGTGCAAATACGCCATTCCGCTTATGCGCGATCACGGCCTCGGCTCAATCATCAATATCAGCTCGATTGCCGGTATCGTCGCCAGTGGAAACTATGTCTCCTATAACACCGCCAAGGCGGCTGTGCGCCATCTCTCCAAATCCGTTGCGCTTCATCTGGCGAAGACAGGCGGGCAAATCCGGTCTAATTCGGTCCATCCGGTCTTCGTAAACACGCCCATTCTCGATGGCGTAAAACAGATGTTTGGCGAAGAAGAAGGCCTTGCCAAACTTGGCCGCCAAATCCCGCTCGGCAAAGTCGGTGAACCGGATGATATCGCCTATGCCGTCCTCTATCTCGCCAGCGATGAAAGCAAGCTCATCACAGGCGCAGAACTGAAAGTCGATGGCGGCATCAGCGCGATGTAAACGCTTGCAATCATAATTTGTTCATGTATTGTTCTTACTCAATCAGAGGGAGTAAGTTATGATTGGATACGTCACACTCGGGGCTGCAGACATTCAAAAGAGCGCTGTTTTCTATGACGCCATCGCCAAGGAACTCGGCGTTGGGCGTATGATGGAAGAACCGGGCTATTTCATCGCTTGGGGTGAAATGGATGGTCCAGCCGGGGTCGCCATAACAAAACCATTTGATGGCAATGTACCCTCTGTTGGAAACGGCGTTATGGTTGCGCTGAACGCTAAGGACAAAGAACAGGTCCACAAACTTCATGAAATCGCATTGGAGCAAGGCGGCACCTGTGAGGGGCCTCCCGGACCACGAGGCGATAGTGGCTTTTATGCTGCCTACTTCCGC
>JBCCDF010000297.1:0-1966 GCA_039030935.1 Pseudomonadota bacterium
CCCTCTCGGCAGATGTGCTTTGCAAATCGCCTGCCGGGCAGTGATAGCGCCGGTTCTCTGAAGCCAGTTCCTTCATGCGCTTGATGGCTGCCACGTCATCTTTGAGCAGCGGGCGATATTGCTGCACCGATCGAGACAGCCCCTCTCTCGGCAGCATCCTGCGGATGCGCCTGCCGGGCAATAGACGATCCGACACGCCCTGCGTTCGCTCAGACCCATCTCACTCATGAGAAACCCCACGGCTTTGCGCTTTGCCATGGGTGTCACCGTTCGCCTGTTCTCCCGAACCAATGGCATTCTCAGCCTTCAACTCGCGCGGCCGCTTGGCCTCCGACGCATCCATGCCACCGTACGTCTTCCGCCAGCTAAAGAACGTCGCTGAGCTGATGCCGTGACGCCGGCAGATGTCATCCGTCTGCGCACCCGCCTCGCTCTCTTTCAGCACGCTGATGATCTTGTTTCCAGGGACTTACGCGGCCCCACCGAGGCGACGGTCCCCATCCAACTCCGTGAAACGCTTCCGCTTCATGGGGCGTCCTCCTTCGTCCATTCAAAGATGGAAAACTCCAGTGCGCAATGGCCCGGATATCCGGGGGGAGGGTCAATAGGATACGCTTGTTATCGGCCAGTTTGAAGCCTTTGAGACTTGTTTCCACCAGCGGGGAACATCGGAGCGCAAGGTCGCAACTGCCTTCGATCAGGTCGAACTGCATGTCGGAGAGGTGCATATCAAGCGCGACATCGGGAAACTGATCGAGGAACCTGGGCAGGATTGGCGCGATATATATCTGGGCAAAGGTGCTTCGCGCCGTGAAACGCAATGTTCCGCTGACCTTTGTTGATCCCTTCCCAAAAGCAACGAGCGCTGCCTCCTTCTGCGCGATCATCTCACGCGCGAAAGGCAGGAAGTCTGCACCTTCAATTGACAAGGAAATCTTGCCGGTCGTGCGATGCAGCAGTTCCGCGCCGATTGCGTGCTCAAGTTTGGCCAGTTTCACGCTGGAAACCGCCGGTGCCATGCCCAATCTGCGCCCTGCCGCGCTAGTGTTGAGAAGCTCAGCAGCCAGTGCAAACAGGCGCAGGCCATCTGTTTCGATACCCATTATATAGACCTACCGAATTCTAAATACGAAAATATCCGGTTTATTTAGCAAAAAATAAAAGTCATAACCTGAGCAACCAGATTACGTTGAAGCGGGTGGCGACGGTGACAAAAACGGCGGTGGTCAATTATCACGTACACAAGAATGGGCGGCAAGCTTTCGAGCTGGATGCTGGCGGGATTGCGGGCAACCTCATTTCACCAGAACTGGCCTCCACAGAAGTTACGCTCAATGATGTGCGAGACAGGGACGCGCCGCTGCGCTTTGAACAAGATGCGGTGGAGTTCGCATCTGCACCGAGCGCCGTCGAAGCCTTTTCAGGTGATGCCTGGCAATCCATCTACGACCAAGAGTTAACGCATTTGCTGACGGACCGGCTTGGCGTGCGTGATGTCTTGATCTTCGATCATACCGTCCGGGTGGATGACCCTCACGCCACCCGCAAACCAGCCCGGAATGTGCATAGCGATTACAGTGAAGACGGAGCCAAGCAGAGGCTGGTGGATTTGCTGGGTATTGAGAAAGCAGCGGAGTGGAGCGAGGGACACTATGCCTTCATCAATGTCTGGCGGCCCGTTGATCATCCCATCAACAGTGCCCCTTTGGGCTTTGTTCGCCCGTCCAGCGTGAAGGCGGCTGACTGGATTTTGCTGGACCTCATTTATCCTGATCGCAAAGGGCAGATTATGGGGCTTGTGGGAAGTCCGGATCATGAATGGGTCTATCAGTCAAAAATGAC
Organism: Pseudomonadota bacterium; assembly: GCA_039030935.1. Lineage (GTDB taxonomy): Bacteria > Pseudomonadota > Alphaproteobacteria > Caulobacterales > Hyphomonadaceae > Henriciella. The sequence continues at coordinate 1,843 of JBCCDF010000297.1, forward strand.
ACCGACTGAGGTTGCAGTCTTCAACATCTATGACAACCGGGGCCTGCCATCGATCGCCCACAGCGCTTTGGATATGATTGAAGATCCAAGTGTCACGTCCATTCGCAAGAGCATCGAGAGCCGG
>JBCCDF010000298.1:0-1932 GCA_039030935.1 Pseudomonadota bacterium
TCAAAAACGGTCGAGGCGGTTAAGCTTGGAACGGAAACGGTCACCCCCGTCTGCTCCGCCCAATACGCGCGGGACCACAGGCTGCGGACGCCAGAAGACCTCTACAACGCGACCCTCATGTGTGGAGACATCCCGGAGAATTGGCCCGCATGGTTCGCGCAGGCAGGGTGCGATCGCCATCCTTCCGACGGGCCGCGTCTTGGCGATGATGGCGCGATACTTCAGGCGGCCGTCGACGGTCAAGGCGTCGCCCTTGGTCGGTCACTGCTTGTGAAGGACGATATCGCAGCTGGACGGCTCGTCAGTCCCTTCGAGACAACGCTAGATGCCAGTCACGCGTATTGGTTCGTCAGCCCGACAGGGATTGCACCAAAGCCCGCGCTTGATGCCGTTGGAACATGGCTTGCTCGGCAATTCGTAGCTTAGAAACTGAAGCGGCCGTTTGTTCTACCGCCGCGACAGTCAGTTTTGTCCGCATCGTATTACTTCCCGATTGATACTCCATTCCATCCTTTGCCGCAGTTTGTGACTGCTACATACCGAGGCCCAAAAGCTACTTTCTCATCCTTCACACCATCCAACTCAAATGAGATTGAAACATAGCCACGAAAATCACCCACGGCCTTTCTCCAAAAAGGCTGTCTGTTCTTCTGATCCTCTTCGCCCACAATTTCACAGCAATCTGGAAACGCTTCATAAAATGCGTCTGTACTTCCAAAGCTTGGAACATGTGGAATTTTCCCACGTTCAAATGCTCGCCTTGCTGAACTGATATGTGGCCCCCTCGACAGAGCACCATGGATCAATTCTTCATCGCTCAGGTATCGATGTTCCTCGAAACAATATCCTGAAATATTCGCAGAAATGATCGCGGTCACAGCAAAAAATGAAAGAAGCATAACAATCCTAAACATCTTTGTCTTTTAGACTGATCATCGCTCGAAAATATAGAGCTATCAACCGGGCGGAATTCAATGCCATTGATCTGCGCCTCACTCAAATTGATTGTTTCTACGCAACTTATAAACTCAGATACACGGTTTTGAACTTCAAACTATTGACTTAGAAACTTGCATGGGTAAAGAGCTCGCGCATCCATGTCGTAGGTTCGAAAGTCATAGGGGGAATCGGTGCACCGTTAACTCATTTACTAAACTCAATCTAATGCACTTCGATCCGGTTCCCACAGTTATCGAAATGGTAAAACTTGGTCCAGCTCAAGAGGTGAGCCGGATCATGAACATCGGGCAGATCACCAAGAGGCATCAGATTTGCGATGACTCTAACTGAGCCATGATAATTCAATTTATCTGCAATGCTGGATGGTAGTACCTTAATTCGTATTTCCCTTGTTGCGATCTCGCAGCAATTACTGTTAGCAGCCACAAAGGCGGATCGGTCCGGGTATAGTTCGTACCTGAGGAAGACTCTTTGACCGTCACGATCCAAAGTCGATGTAAATCCAAGCTGTTCTTGAAATGCAACGTCGATTGCAAGTTCTATCATCTGACTCTCAGTAAGTTTCTTGCACTCTGCATTTGCAATCGTCGCTAGCAGCAGCGTCGCGACCGTGGCGAACGCTTGACCCATCCTCTTAAGCATAGCTGCAATCTCCTCGATCCATACTGGCGTGGTCTACTAGTCGTTTAGTGTCATTGAAGACTAATAGCACGGGCTAGCTTGAAGAAATAAAATAGACTAAACCAGCACGCAAAATAACTACAGCATTTCTGGCCTATACCAAGCCAAATTGCGCACATATTTAAAATTTGATACTTACACAAGTGGAGCGGCGCCAAATGTTGCGAAGGCCGCTTACTTGTGCATGGCTTTGAAGCTATGCGTGTCACTCCGATGTTGCAAGTTCTTTTGTCGGGGCCCGCCTATTATGACCATTTGGAAGAGTGCCTGGCGTTCTGCCTGATATCTACA
>JBCCDF010000299.1:0-1926 GCA_039030935.1 Pseudomonadota bacterium
CTGACGCGCTACGATCCGTGGGTGAACATGTTACGTGGCACAGCGGCGTGCTTCGCGGCAGCAGTCGGTGGCGCAGACATCATAACTGTGCGCCCTTTCAATGAGGCTCTGGGCCTGCCGGAAGAACTTGGCCGACGCATCGCACGCAACACTCAAATCATGGCGATGGAAGAAAGCGGCTTGGGCCGTGTCGCCGATCCATCAGGCGGCGCATGGTTCAGCGAAACCCTCGCGCGCGATATGGCAGACGCCGCATGGACTGAATTCCAGCAGATTGAAGCCGAAGGCGGTCTCGCACAGAGCCTGATGAGCGGCGCCTTACAATCGCGAATTGATAACGCTCGAGGCAAACTCCTCAAAGATATTGCTCGCCGCAAAGTCCCAATTACGGGCGTCAGCGAGTTCCCGCTGCTCGACGCCGTCGACGCCCCGATTGGCGACCCGGGACCGGTGACACCAAAAGACGGGATCGATCCGTCAGGACTCAACGCCTTCATCCCTGACAATACAGATCTATCCGACCCCGACGCGACCGCAGCACCCCTGACCCCGATACGTGTCGCTGAACCCTTCGAAACCCTGCGCGACCGCGCCGAGGCCGATTTCCAGAAAACAGGCCAGCGCCCCGCGATCTTTCTCGCAACCCTCGGCCCCCTCGCTGAACACACAGCCCGCGCAGACTTTGCCCGAAACCTCTTCGCTGCCGGCGGTCTCGAAGCGATAAGCGCGCCAGTGGCGCCGGAAAGCATCACGGAACTCACAGCCGCCTACAAAGCCAGCGGTTGCCAAATCGCTGTGCTTTGCGGATCCGACCCGCGTTATGCAGATGAAGCCGAAGCCGCCGCGAAAGCGCTTAAACAGGCTGGTGTCCAAACCTTCTGGCTCGCCGGAAAGCACGAAGCCCCCGGCATTGATCGCCACATTTTCATGGGGTGTGATGTCGTGCATGAACTCACATTGGCGCTCGCAGACATGGGAGTTAAATAGACCTATGACCACCTTCCCTGACTTTACGAAAATGGACCTCGGTGCGCCGTCCTCCACCTCGCCAACAACGCGCGAGCGCACGCTCGATACCCCAGAAGGCATTAAGCTCGCCACCGCTTACTCTGCCGCTGATACGGCGGGCCTAGACCATCTCGACGATTATCCCGGCCTCGCCCCGTTTGGACGTGGCCCCTACCCGACCATGTACACCCAACGGCCATGGACGATCCGCCAATATGCCGGCTTCTCCACGGCTGAAGACTCAAACGCCTTCTATCGCCGCAATCTCGCCGCTGGGCAGAAAGGTCTCTCAGTGGCTTTCGATCTCGCCACCCACCGCGGCTATGACAGTGACCATGTGCGCGTCAGCGGCGATGTCGGTATGGCGGGCGTCGCCATCGACAGCATCTATGACATGCGTACGCTTTTCTCCGGCATTCCGCTCGACAAGATGAGCGTGTCGATGACAATGAACGGTGCCGTCCTGCCGATCATGGCGCTCTACATCGTCGCCGCTGAGGAACAAGGCGTCGGGCCGGACAAGCTCGCGGGTACCATTCAGAACGACATTCTGAAAGAGTTCATGGTCCGCAACACCTACATCTATCCGCCAAAGCCGAGCATGCGGATCATTTCGGACATCTTCGCCTACACGTCACAAAATATGCCGAAGTTCAACTCGATTTCGATCTCCGGCTACCATATGCAGGAAGCGGGCGCGACAGCCGACCTTGAGCTCGCCTACACCCTTGCTGACGGCATCGAATATATCCGCGCAGGCGTCGCAGCGGGCCTCGACGTGGACGCGTTTGCCCCGCGCCTCTCCTTCTTCTGGGCCATTGGCATGAACACCTTCATGGAAGTCGCGAAAATGCGCGCCGCCCGCCTGCTTTGGGCCAAGCTAGTGACACAGGAGTTCAATCCAAGTAACCCGAAATC
>JBCCDF010000300.1:0-1918 GCA_039030935.1 Pseudomonadota bacterium
GCGGTCAAACCCCGCTACGGCACAGAGTTTTCCACCACGTACACGCTTATGGGTCACGCCATCCTAAAGCTCAGCCGAGCACGCCCGCCCCCGCTAGGCCCTGTGCCGAGACCTCCGCCGAGAATTAGAGTTTTGTAACGCACACGTGCGAATACGGGCGTGTGTCTTTTTCTCACCGCGCTAACGCCCTTCGGGCGACGCGGTGGAAGCGGGTTCCGGTCTGGCTTCGCCAGCCCATGAACCAGGCCGCAGGCGCTTACCCCCAATCAAGACAGGACAGAAATTTGAAGAGAGACAATCAGCACGTAAATCTGATTTGGAGCACCCGGAGCCCTCAGCTTGGTTCATGCGCCCGAAGGCGCGGAACCCGCTTATCCCCACTGCGGCGATAGCCGCTCACGGTGGGGATCAAACTAAACCAGTCTTACCCAAACCGATCTTCAAGCATCGCCCATATGGCTCTCAAGCCGCAAGCGGCTCCTCCGGCAGGACGGCCATATTTGCCTTCGCGCCAGCCCCAAATATCAAGGTGAACCCAGCTCTTGGCATCGACAAACTGTTTTAGGAAAATCGCGGCTGTCAGCGATCCTGCAAACGAGCTGGCTGCAGAATTGACGAGGTCTGCAATTGGGCTCTTCATCATTGACAGGTATAGGTCCCAAAGCGGCATTCGCCAGGCTGGATCACCGCTATGAAGACTGCCCTTTACGATACCCGCCGCGACGCCTTCATCATCGGTATAGTAAGGCGCGAGGTCAGGACCGAGCGCGACGCGCGCAGCGCCTGTCAGGGTTGCGAAATCGATGATTAACTCTGGATCACTCTCGCTGGCCCGGGTCAGAGCATCGGCCAGAATTAGGCGGCCTTCAGCGTCTGTATTGTCGATCTCAACGCTCAAGCCTTTTCGGCTTGCTAAAATATCGCCGGGGCGAAACGCGGTGCCCGAAATACTGTTTTCCACGGCTGGGACATAGAGTTTCAAACGCACAGGGAGGTTCGACGCCATGACCAATTCAGCAAGCGCAATCGCATGGGCAGATCCGCCCATATCTTTCTTCATCAGGCGCATATAGCCGCCCGTCTTCAAATTCAGGCCGCCAGTATCAAATGAAACCCCTTTGCCAACAATCGCTATTTCGGGGTCACTTTCACTACCCCAGCTGAGTTCCATAATGCGCGGCTCCTGAGGGCCCGCGCGTCCAACGGCATGAACCAGAGGATAGTTTTGTTCCAGGAGGGCATCGCCAATGGTTGTTTTGAGGCTTGCTCCGTAGCGCTCAGCCAGATCACTGATTGTCGATTGGATTTGTGCAGGGCCCATATCTTCAGCGGGTGTGTTGATCAAATCCCGCAAGCGATGGATCGCTATGGCCTCCTTGCTTGCTGCGTCAGCTGCCTCAGTCTCACCGATGACAAGCTTGGGCGGTGTGGCTTTGTCTTTCAGATATCGGTCAAACCGATAGGCACCGTCAGCCCAACCTGCCGCGATTTGAGCAAAGCTCAGCCCGCCATCATGAACGATCTCATACTCGCCTTGCGGCAGCTTCGCGCTCAGACCCGCAACACTCAGTTTATCGCGACCGTCGCCCAGTCCGTACAAGACACAGTCAAGTTTACCGTCAGCATTCGCAGTCAAAATGGTTTGGCCTTTGGACCCTTTAAAACTCTGCGCATCCGCCATCGCAGACAAAGCGTCTGGCAGCTCTGGTTGAGACTCCCACTCGCTCTTGGTTACGAGCCAGATTTTCGCAGGGGTTTTGGATGTTGCTGTGAAGGCTGAATAGGCGGCCATTATCTGTCCTTGGTTAATGCGTAGGCGCGTTTTGTTAACTCAATCTTGACCCCGGCGGGTCATGTCTAAACTGGATTCAACCACCGGAGATGTGTCGATGTCTAGCCCTGCCAACATCCAAACCGC
>JBCCDF010000301.1:0-1917 GCA_039030935.1 Pseudomonadota bacterium
GGTCCGATCAAGGCGACGAAGCGAGGAATGGATCCCCAACTCATATTCATGCCGCGCTCAACTTCTGGGACATAGAGCGTTGAAGTTTCGCTAGAGACACGCAGATCGCATGAGGCCGCAAGCGCCATACCGCCGCCAATGCACCAGCCTTCAATCGCACAGATCGTGAGGGCGTCGACCTTCTCCCAAGCGTCACATAGGGCAGGGCCACGGCGAAGCGCAATGCGACGCTGGCTCAATGGTGCTTTCGGGCCACCGCTCGTGTCAGAATCTTTGAGGTCAGCACCCATTGAGAAATTGTCTTGGCGACCGGTCAGAATAACGGCTGAAATATCAGGGCAGGCGTGGAAGTCTTTGGCGGCGTTGGTCAATTCTTCCAGCAATGCTTGGTTCAGCGCATTTGCAGCCTTGCCCGTATCAAAGCGAACGATCGCGACACGGTCATCGCGTTCTATGGTGACTTGACCTGTCATGGCCTAGGCTCCAGCGAGTGGGCGCTCTGCCGGGATTTGCGCCGCTGCTGTTGAGAGAAAGCGTGCAAGTTTCTCTTCGCTTTCAGCGCCCTGAACGGCGATTTGGCGATGGGCGATGAAGGTCGGTACACCTGCGATGCCCATCTGACGAAAGAGATGCTGCTCACTTCGAACGGTTTCAACGTCTGCATCGCTTGCCAGCAAGTCTGAAACGATATTGGTATCCAGACCGATCTTCGCCGCGAGCGTCACAAGCGTTTCATGATCACCAATGTCGAGGCCTTTCGCGAAAAAGGCGTCAAACAGTGTTTCTTTCGCCTCAAGACCCAGATTTTGCCCTTGCCCCCATCGGACCAGACGGTGAGCATTGAAACTGTTCGGTCGACGCGTGATCCGATCAAAGGCAAAAGGAATATTGAGGTCTTTGCCATACTCAATGAGAAGGTCACGCATCTGATTGGCTTTGGACTGTCCCTGATCACTGCCGAAACGTGATTTCATGTAAGCTTTATAGTCGGTGCCGCCGGAAGGGATCGTTGGATCAAGCTCATACGGTCTGAACAGGATCTCGACGTCTAAGTCTGGGACAAGATTGATGGCGCCTTTCAAGCGCCGTAGACCCACCCAGCACCATGGGCAAACAAGGTCAGAGACCATTTCGATATGCAGGGTCATTTTGCAGTCTCCGGCGCAGCGTGGGCTTTCAGGCTTGCCAACTCAACGAGTGCAAGCGTCTTGGCATTTGTTGCGTCCAAGTGGACGGGCGGAGCGACACCCATCTGTCGTGCCTCTTCCCATCTGGAAGCACACAGACACCATTTGTCACCCGGCTTTAAGCCCGGAAAGCTGAAATCAGGACGAGGCGTGATCAGATCGTTTCCACGGCTAAAGCTGAACTGTAGGAAATCAAAGGTCACCGTGACGCAAACAGTATGCGTGCCGTGATCCATCGGGCCTGTGTGGCAGCAACCATCGCGGAAGAACCCTGTCATTGGATCGAAGCTACACGGCTGAAGCGCTCCGCCCAGAACATTTTTCGCCTCAGCCTTGGTCGTACTCATGCGGGCAATAATTCTGGCTTACCGGCCGCTTGGCGCAGGACTGTGGAGTAACCGGTTTGGACTTCCATCCGATCGGTGATGCCTTTTTTGGCCAAAAGACGGTGTGCGCCCGCCAGACGATAGCAAGGAAGGTGCATAAACATATGATGTTCACAGTGATAATTGACCCAATAAGGAGCAATCAAAGCTCGCTCTAACAGGTTCGCGCGAGTTGTCCGCGCATGCTGCATTGGATCGTCATGGTCGGGCACGACAGCATGTTCGGCAATGTTTCGAAGACGCGTGATCATCTGGTTCCACGTGGCCATGGGCAGGAGCCAGAGGACAAAAAACGCCCACCAATAGCCAAGCAGCGTGAGACCGATAAAGATCCCTCCATTGAC
>JBCCDF010000302.1:0-1916 GCA_039030935.1 Pseudomonadota bacterium
CCATTGACGGCCTCCACCGCGTTTTGGACGCCTTTGCCTTTGTAAGCTTCACCGCCGTCACGTAGTTCATGCGCCTCATGCACGCCGGTTGAGGCGCCGGATGGAACCGCCGCGCGGCCGAACGAGCCATCCTCCAATGTGACATCAACTTCGACGGTCGGATTGCCGCGACTGTCAATGATCTGGCGGGCGTGAATGTCGACGATTTCACTCATGGGACGGGTCCTTTTAGAAGGCGTGTGATTGTGTTTGCGGTGGCTTTAAGTGTCTGCGTCAGCTTGGGCAAGGGGCATAAGAGAGCAGGTCTATGACTTGGTGTTAGGATTGCCCGTCAGCTGGTCAAAGAAGGCTTGAGGATCAGTCTTCAAAGCAGCCGTTATGTCATCAAGGATCAGCTTGTTTCGCGCAGCGATCACTTTTGAGCGGGCTTGGAACGCTTCTTTTGAACCGGGGTCTTTGCGTGCGTTGTAAAGCGCTTCGCCATCTGCCTCATTGAGGAAATCGGCATAGAAAACCGGTGGCCGGCCAGCGGCTCCGAGATGGAAGACAAGATCGCTGTAAACCCCCGCCAGAACAGGATGAAAGTCATGTCGGTTTGTTCGGTGCAGTTTGATCCAGTCTTTGCCCGCGCTTTTAAGGGCGAGAGCGTAGCCGACGCCTGTGTCGAGCCTTTGGGCTTGTGAGATCAGCCACGCTTGATCGCGCTCTTCAATGTCATCGGGGAAAAAGCGGGGGTGATGGTCTTCTATAAAGTCGGCGCGACAGATCAAGCCGCTTGGGTGGGGGATCACCGTATCGCCGTTTTCAGAGCGCAGGATCGCGGCCAAAGGCGTTTCGAGGGTGAGTTGCTCCATGAGGCTCGAGGCCCAGTTCGGCCGAATCGGGAAGGAGTCCATGTCGAAGGTCGCAATGGCAGAGGCCCCGGCCTGTAGCGCTGCGGCGGCGAGGATATCCAAATAATAGGCATGCTCGCGACTGACACGCTCTGGTGTTGCTGGTGCATCAATCAAGGTGAGGTTTGGCGCGTTGCGAAGTTGCTGCATCGCCCGCTCGCTGACCCGAGGGGCGGCGGCAAAAATCTGATAGTCCACATCGCGCGTCATAAGGTGCACTTGCTTCAAATGAAGCTCAAGCAGCCACTCCAAATCAGGTGGACAGATGTAGACGACAAGAATACCGAGCTTAGGCAACGGCTTATCGGTTACAATCTGCGGTCAAGCGCTCGACGACATCGATCATATTCAGCGTGTGAAGAGCGGACGGGCGGCACATAAGCCCGCTTTAGGGGGCTGCACGCGCTTGGACAAGGGCACTTGCCCCTTTCGCCAGATCGAACTCTCGCTAAAGATAAGCGTTGAGAGAGGTTTAGTCGGAAGGGTTTGGTTATGTTGGCTGAGATGATTGCCGAGGTATTCTCGGTCAGTGGGTTGTTTACGCTGTTTGCGTTGTTGCTGCTGCAAGCGGTGCTGGGCTTTGATAATCTCCTCTACATCACGATTGAGGCTAAGCGGGTCGGGCCTGAAAAGGCTGGTAGCGTCGCGCGATGGGGCATTGGCATCGCTGTCGCGCTTCGGATTATCCTGTTGGTGATCATTGTGAACCTGTTTTCGCTGTTAGCGGAGCCTCTATTTGAGGCTCAGCTTAGCGGCTTTTTTGAAGGCGAGTTTACGCTGCAGGCCCTTGTGACGCTGGCTGGCGGTGGCTTTATTATCTACACGGCGGTGAAGGAGATTCATCACCTTCTCGCGGTCGATCATATTGAGCATACCGAAGGCTCAAAAACGAAATCTGTCCTGCAAGCCGTGACCATGATCGTGGCCATGAATGCGGTCTTCTCATTTGACTCAATCTTATCAGCAATGGCGATTGCTAATGTTGAAGTGGCCAATGTCATCGATGCGACCGGGGCAACACTC
>JBCCDF010000303.1:0-1899 GCA_039030935.1 Pseudomonadota bacterium
CCGCTCAGTTCCAATCTCGAGCGCCTGGCGCAAGCCTGCTTCAATTTCGAACGAAGACAGGCCGTCAGTCCCACTCGCCCCATCTGTGCCGCCAACAACGTCGCCAAGAACCTGACCAAGGTCACCGAGTTCAGCCGTCTCACATCCGCTTGGGATCAAACACAGGGCTAAGGCCCCAGCCATAATTGCACGCATGTTCAGCCTCCTCGATTCTAACCTATCAAAGCGCCATTCACGGATGAGTGCAAACCGGAATATGCTTCCCGCTGGGTTAGTCTGGCTGTTTCGGCGTCTATGCGCTAAAATATATCCAACCAGGGAGAACGATCCATGCTGAAGAAAACCCATGCGTGCTTTGACGTCCGCATCGAAAACAAAGTCGCTCATATTATTTTGTCGCGCGGCGACGCCATGAACACAATGACCAAGGACTTCTGGAATGAACTCCCTGCGATTGTGCGCGAAATCGACAGCGAAGCTCTGGCGCGGGTCATCGTGATCTCTTCGACAGGCAAGCATTTCAGCGCGGGTATGGACTTATCTGTCTTTGCCTCTGACGGATCTGTCTCTTCGAAAGCCGCAGACCACTATACAGCTGCCGAAGTCTTTCGCAGCAACATCCGCCAGATCCAGTCTTCCTTTAATGCGCTGGAAGAAGCCCGCGTCCCGGTTCTCTTCGCCTGCCATGGCGGTGTCATCGGTGGCGCGATCGATATGATTTCAGCCGGCGATATCCGCTGGTGCACGAAAGACGCTTTCTTCTGCATCCAAGAAACAAATATCGCGATGACGGCTGATGTCGGCACATTCCCGCGCCTTCAGCGCTACATCCCTGAGGGGTGGGTAAAACAGCTGGCTTATACGGGCGAGCGTCTCCCGGCTGCAAAAGCCAAAGAAATCGGGCTCGTCAATGATGTCTTTGAGACCCATGAAGACATGATGACCCATGTCATGGGGGTCGCCCACGAAATCGCCAAGAAAGCGCCTCTGGCCGTGACAGGATGCAAAGTTCTGATCAATTACGGGCGTGATCACTCAACGGCTGACACGCTCGATTATATCGGTGTCTGGAATGCCGGTATGATGCCCCACGGCCAAATGAAAGAAGCCTTCACCGCCATGGCTGAAAAACGCGACGCGGAGTTCCCGGACCTCGGCAAGCTACGCAATACGCCGATGTAGGCCTCAACTGATGCGGTAAATCGCAGTGGCTTTCAGGACGCCTAAATCTCCTGAAAGCGCTGTGCCGCTTAGAAAAACCAGTGTTCGCGTTTTCCGATCCAGACGCGTTTCAAAGCGGACAGGCTGGTCTGGCTCGGCACTATTCAGTTGGTCAAAGGTCACTGAGACAAGCGCTACGCTCTGATCCGGTTGCAAGGCCTTGGCTTCGTCATCCAGAATCGCCCGCATACCAGCCGCAATCAACGCAGCATCTTGGCTCTGGCCTGCGTCTATTTGCTTTTGCTCGATTACAGATGTCACAAAGTCGGTAAAGTTCATGACTTCGCCCTAAGCTCCTCGGCGAAAAAGAAAAGGCCCGCGCCAGATTTATGCTACAGAGCAAAGTTTGCTTTGATCTGATGAGACCTTCTAGGCAGCAGCCGCTTTCTTCAGACCAGAGCCGAAAGGATCAACTGCGATGAAGTCTCCAAGATGCGCAAAGTCTTCCAATGCATAAGTGGTGCGCATGTACTGCCTGATGGAAGGCAGCAACTTCGCAACCTGCCCATGACCCAATCCTATCTTATGAAGATTGTCAAACATGCGCTCCGCCACAAAACGACGCCCGCCGGGTGTCTGTTCGATCAAGCGCGCGATCAAATCCGTGGGGGCTTCTGCTTGCGCCCCAGCCGTCGCAGACAAGGTTCGCGCACCCGGCATGTTCTGAAAAATCGCTTC
>JBCCDF010000304.1:0-1627 GCA_039030935.1 Pseudomonadota bacterium
CAATCCTCTGATCTTCCAGTCATTTTCCTCACCTCAAAGGATGAGGAGATTGATGAGGTGATCGGCTTCAACATCGGCGCCGATGATTTCGTGCGCAAACCTTGCTCTAATCGCCTGCTGTCAGAGCGCGTCAAAGCCGTCTTGCGCCGCTCGCGTGCCGCCGATACGGGCCCGGAAGAAGGTGACGTTAAACCCATCGTTCGCGGTCGCCTGACCCTCGACCCGAACCGGCATGCTTGCTCGTGGGACGGTCATCCCGTCCGCCTGACTGTGACTGAATTCCTGATCCTGCAAGCGCTCGCGCAACGCCCCGGCTATGTCAAAGATCGCGATAAGCTGATGGATGCGGCCTATGACGACCAGATCTATGTCGACGACCGCACCATCGATAGCCACATTAAGCGCCTGCGCAAAAAGTTCCGCCAGACCGACAAAGACTTCGACGCCATCGAGACCCTCTACGGTGTCGGCTACCGGTATAATGAGAGCTAACGGCGAGTCATCGCGACAGAGCCCTCACCTCATCGCCATGGCGGGCCTCCCCGGCTCTGGCAAAAGCAGCATCGCCGAAGCGCTCGCCCGACGCCTGCAAATTCCCATCGTCTCAATTGACCCAATTGAAGCTGCGATGTGGCGCTCTGGCCTCTCGCCAGAAGACACAGGCATCGCGGCTTACCGCGTGGCCCAAACCCTTGCCGCTGAAAACCTCAAACAGGGCCTCTCCATCATCGTGGATGCGGTCAATCCTGTCGAAGATGCCCGGCAAATGTGGCGCGATACCGCTCAGGCCACCAAGGCGAACCTAACCTTCATCGAAACCATCTGCAGCGATGAGGCCACCCACAAATCCCGGATCGAGGCCCGCAAACGCGCCATTGAGGGCATGGCTGAGATCACATGGGAGCGCGTGAAGGAGCGCGCCGCAGAGTATCAGTCTTGGGCAGTCCAACCCGTGTGCATCGATACCGCCACTATCAGCATTGATGAAGCTGTGCAGATCGCTCTTAGTTTGCTCGAATAGCGTTTAGACGACACGCGCTGAAGGAGTGTCAGGCCAATGATCTCAAAACAGCTTTTAGGTGTAATTGCGCTCGTCCTCACCTTTGTGGCCTTCTACCCCTATATTCGCGATATCCTCCGCGACAAAATCAAGCCGCACGTGTTTTCTTGGGGCATATGGGGCGTTGGCACCCTGATTGTCAGCGTCGCCCAATGGCTCGACGGCGGTGGGGCCGGAGCCTGGGTGATCGGGATCTCAGGGCTCATCACATGCTCTGTCGCAGTGCTGTCATGGGTAAAAGCAACCGATACAAGCATCGTGGCAATGGATTGGGTATTTCTGATCCTTGCAAGCAGCGCTCTACCGCTCTGGTTCTTCACTGAGAGCGCGTTGTCTGCGGTGATTATCCTGACCATAGTCGACCTGTTGGGCTTCGGACCATCGGTTCGCAAAGCCTACAGCCTGCCGCATGAAGAGAATGCGAGTTTCTTTGCCATCGGCGCGCTGCGCAACGTCTTTGTCGTCCTCGCGCTGGAAAACTATTCCTGGACCACAGCCCTGTTTCCCGCAGCGATCGGCATCGCTTGCGCGATCTTTGTCGCGCTCATTCTGATGCGACGAACAATC
>JBCCDF010000305.1:0-1575 GCA_039030935.1 Pseudomonadota bacterium
GTCTTCGAGGGTCAATGGACTATCGCGGTCAAACACCAAGTCTGTGGAGGCCGCCAAAACGACGTTGTCTATGCGCAACGGATACAGTTCCAAGGCCTCTTTAGCGATGTTGTCTTGGCGATAGACAAATGCAGCGTCGATCTCTCCCGCCAATAACGCGTCAATCTGGCTGACCGAACTCATGGGCCTGATATCAAGCCGTATCCCGTCGTGCTTACGTTTGAACAGGCTCAAGGATTGCGGCACATGCCCTGCCCAGGAGGCGCTTTCGAGCAGACCAACCCGTATAACACCCGCCTCACCCAGAGAGACACGGCGCGCGGCCTCGGTCGCATTTTCCGTATCCAGCAGAATGGCGCGGGCCCGCGCGGCAAAGACGCGCCCTGCGTCTGTCAAAACGACCCGGCGTCCTTCGCGCACAAGCAGATCAAAGCCAAGCTCTGCCTCCAAATCCCTGATCTGGCGAGAGACCGCTGGCTGCGCGATGTTGAGGCGTTCGGCTGCGTGGCTTATGCCGCCATGATCAGCGACGGCCACGAAATAGCGCAGATGACGAAGTTCCAATGCATACCTCAAAGGCATTAAACTCAATGCATACTAACTTTGGAAGGCATCTTTCTACCAGCAGAGATTCATCGGCAACCCTCGAACATGAGAACAAGCCCGATGCCAAACCAATTCACTCCACAACTTCTGGGCGCAATTTTCGGAACGATCACCATTCTATGCTGGGCCAGTCTCAATGTCGCGGCAAAGGCGGGGATCGACGCTGGCAGGACACCAGCGGCTTTGAGCTTTCTGCGCTATGTGACACCCGGGCTTCTCGCCATTCCGCTTCCGGTATATTTGCGGTGCCGGTCGAAAGACCGGAGCCTGCCATTTCCGAAACTTGCAGCCCTCGCTATCTTGGGCGGTCCGTTATTCGCTCTGATTGCCGTCGGAGGGTATCAATTCGCACCGCTGGCGCATGGGCTGCTCTTCGCGTCGGTTGCTGTTTTGTCGCTGGAACACTCTTTGGCGCATTTCTATTGCGAGAGCGTATTGCGACGCCGCGGAGGTTCGGAGCTGTGGTCATGTTTGGCGGGGACGATGTGGGGTAGATACACCGCTTTGCTGCGGCAACGGTCTCAGAGAGAGACAGTGATGGCTGTTAGTGCGTAGACTGCCAGGACCGCTTAGAGTCAGCCTGTCGCTGATCTTGAAGGAGGTTTGAATGGGAAGCGTTATCAAGCGACTTTCCCGGGGGCGATCTCGTCACTTCAATCACAACTGTTCTACTTGCGGTTGGTGCTTATTTCGGGGCCCGGCATGACTACTATCGGCAATTGAGAAACGATGCGCGCACGATCGTTTTGACCTACCTCTCAACGATGGAAGCAACGAAAAACAGCCTCGAACGAGTTCCGAACTACCAAGGTACCTTCGCTGCGCCACTCGACAGCATGCAATCCCACTCTACCAGATCATTCTGCGGGCACATCTTTTCGTTGATCTTGCTCATCGAAGAGTGCGCCCGAGATGCTTTTGGCCGCTGAGGTGACACGGTGGATCAGGACAAAGACAGCCGGGATCGCA